>NZ_JBGJZL010000002.1:0-488810 GCF_042610375.1 Pelosinus sp. sgz500959 | reverse complement strand
TATTCTCTAATTACCGAAAGCTTAAATTCTTGACTATACTCTCTTTTAACCATCAGCATGCACCCCTTTGTATATAGTCTAATGTCCCCATCAGCTATTGTCCATTTTTTCAGATGCACTGCAGTTGTTTGTCGTGCGCCACGAAAGCGTGTGGATGTGTAAGCATCCACACGCTATGCTTAACTAAAGATGGAGGAAGGCCCTCCGAAGTCGCTATATAAGTGGAGGCTTCAAACCACCGTAAGCTGCTGTGGTCAAAAGCCATGGTGGTGAGCGTTACGGCAAAAGGCGAAACTAGATTTCGTCAGGTACGTGTCAATGGAGACGAACAAAATTGAACCGCTGTAGAAGTATCGAAACCTGCAAATGTCGTCAAAACTGGGAGCTGACAGATAGCCCAGGATGAGTCTAGAAGAAACTTGTTTACTGTCTAGATGGCGACTGGTATAGAGGCGGCGTGAACGTGACACAGGCTTTAGTTAGGAACGTGGGAACTTACGACCCTAATGATAATGGAGAGCTATATATGGGATAACATCACATATAATAAACGGGCATACGTTAAAACACATTTCGGCAGCGGTAGGGATTTTATTTTTTCAACCAAAGTCTCAGGGGGCAGGTGAACAGGTGCCACGGGGCGAGATTGATGACAATAGATAAAGACCGATTGATAGTCTAGTACATATACTGATTTCTAGATATTGACAAATTATATATAACAAGTATAATATACATATATTCAACTTGTTATATATAATTTATATAATATTGCATAAAGGAGAAATGTTTTTTGTCACTAGGTCATACTTTACTAGGATTGCTGTCATATACACCGATGACGGGCTACGAATTGAAGCAAGTTTTTGATCAATCGATTAATCATTTTTGGAATGCGCAAATGAGCCAGATTTATCGCGAACTCAATAATATGGAAGTCAAAGGATGGTTGCATTCTGAAATTGAAAAGCAAGAAGGTAAACCCGATAAGCGTATCTATACCATTACAGAAGCAGGTAATAACGCATTTTTGAGATGGTTAGAAAAATTCCCTGCTACATTGCATGAACCTGTACGTTCTGATTTTTTGGTCAGGATATTTTTCGCATCTCAATTAGAACTATCAGACTTATTATATGAAATGAAGCGCTTTTTACGGGAACAGCAAGAAACGTTGAACACCTTATGGAATACGGATGCTGTAATTAAAAATTATCAACAAATGATTAAAGATGGAACGGATAAAGCATTTTTCTGGCAACTTACTTTAAATATGGGAATTAAACATACAAAAACCTCCATCGAATGGGCTGAAGAATGTATTAAATCAATTGAAGAAAGGGTGAAATCGCAAAATGAGTATAAAAATACTAGCCATTAACGGTAGTCCGCGTGGCCGTACCAGTAATACTGATAAGATTTTACAACCATTTCTAGTAGGTGCTACAGAGGCGGGTGCCGTGACGGAGACGGTTTATGCCATTGATCTTGATATCCATGACTGTACAGGTTGCTTTTCCTGTTGGAAAAAAACACCTGGAAAATGTATTTTCAATGATGATATGCCTGCCTTATTAGAAAAAATTAGAAACGTTGACGTTATTGTTTGGGCGACGCCTTTATACTATTATGGAATGACTGCTAGACTACAACGAGTCATGGAACGAACCTTACCACTAGTGATGCCTTATATCGTAAAAAAGGGAGAACACTTTGGTCATCCTCTTCGTTACCAAAATTATTCTCAAAAGACAGTATTAATATCAAACTGTGGCTTTATCGAACGTTATTATTTTGAAGCATTACTCAAACAATTTAGCATTTTAGATAGGCAGGAACGATCCCTCGACAACACGATATTATGTACTGCAGGCGAAATGCTGGCAGTACCAGAAGCTGAGCAACAGATTTCCTGGTATCTGGATGCCGCTTATGAAGCTGGCAAAGAATTTATTACAGCAGGTAAAATTTCTACACAAACAGCAGCAACATTAAGCAAAGATTTTGTTACACTAGAAACATTTGTTGCGATGGCGAATGCTAGTTGGAATGCTCCTGGTGAAACACCCCTGACCTTAGATGAAGCTATGGGGAGGGAATCATTATATACGACCTCAGATACTAAACATTGTGAACCACTCATTCCTACAGCTCAAATGACTACGATACGTGATGTTATTGCTGGAATGCCACTGGCATTTCAGCCACAAGCAGCAGGAAATTTAAAAGCTACCATCGCATTTTATGTTACCGATACAGCCGATGAAAAATACTTTTTAAAAATTGAAGATGGTCAATGTAGTGCCTTTGCTGGTGTAGCAGCTAGTGAACCTGATATCACCATTCATACACCAGCGCAAGTGTGGATGGACCTATCATGTGGTAAGACCGATGGGCAACAAGCTTTTATGGAAGGCCAATATCGTGTAGAAGGCAATATTCAAATTTTAATGATGTTTAATAAATTATTTAAAAGTGCTGATACCATGATGATATCTCAACCAACTGGTAAAAAAAAACGATAGTAACTATTCCTGATGGACCACTCAAAATAAATGGTATGACATGGCTGGGAATATCTTTTATCCCATGGACAATATTTTGGATATTAAATAGACCTGGTTCAGATGCTATTTTTACCATTGTATTGCCGTTATTAGTAAGCATCCTGATATATAGGTATCGTCTAAAATATATTAGTGTGACATGGATGGATCGTTGTGCCGTCATATTTTTTGCTAGCGCAGCAGTAGTCACCTTAGTAACAGCAAATGTGATTACTAGTTTTGGTACGATAGTGAGTTATATTGCTTTAGCTGGAGCTTGGCTGGGAACACTGATTGGCAACATACCATTAACTACCGATTATTCAAAATGGAATTATCCAGCACCCATTGTCAATAGCACTTTATTTTCTAAGATTAATCGTATCTTGACGGGTTTTTGGGGCATTTTTTTCCTAATACAAGCTGTCCTTAGCCTTCTTGTTATAGTAATACCAGATTACAAAATAGCTTGGGTTATTCTCAACTATTTGCTACTAATGCCTGCTTACTGGTTTACCTGGTGGTTTCCTAATTGGTATCCTACACATTTGGCAAGATAGTTATAAAAAGTGACGATTCTGCGAGAGAGTAGGATACTTTTTTTAGACGCAGGGCCTAGACTATCAAATAACGAGGGCAATGAGGGGAGTCTCCATTGCTCTTTTTTGCACAGTTTGACCTGTTACGCAGAACCGTATCATTTATAATAGCGAAAAAACTCTTGTCAAATTTTTGTAGAATTTGGCAGGAGTTTTGCATTTTTTATCGTAGATAGCATAAAACGAAATATATCAATGATACACAAAGAATAACTCAATAGAATCTTCCACTCATGGCTTACACGTTTTCAAGTACCTTTTTCGCTAAGTGTTTCATGATTCTTTCGGAAACTTTCGTTATCGTATTGGTTGGTGTATAGGTGGCATCAATACCGAGTCCTGTTCCTTTCACGATTTCATTTTCTAAACATTGACATACGACTTCTTTGATCATATCGTCAATGCTAGTGTGTTTGAGAAGTTGTGTTCTGAATTGGGCAAGCAGGCTTGCATCAGGTAAATCTTCCTTTGGTTTATACCAAGGAAACTAGTGCACTATTAAAAAGGTGAGGAAAGCCCTTGATCGATCCGTGATTTAAAAGTCAAAGNGCTTGCATCAGGTAAATCTTCCTTTGGTTTATACCAAGGAAACTAGTGCACTATTAAAAAGGTGAGGAAAGCCCTTGATCGATCCGTGATTTAAAAGTCAAAGCAGATCATTATAATATTATACAAAAGGGGGCCATTATTATGCAGTTTTATAATAACATGAGTATTTCGAAAAAATTAGTATGCCTTGTAGCACTGTGTGCATTTTTTTTAAGCCTTGTTGGCTATGTTGGTTATCATTACCTGTGGAATTCAGATAAGGCTATTGGGGATATGTATAATAACAAGTTAATATCTCTTCAATTGATGAATGAAAACCGTGTCCATCAACGAGTCGTTCAAATGGAAATGCTAGAGTTAATGTTGACTACCGACGATAATGAAAAGAAGAGTTTACTAAAAGGCATGCAAGAACGAATTGAAGCCTATACTCATAATATTGCAGAACTTGAGAAAATTAAACTTGATAATAGCCAACATAAAATGATGTCTGAAATAAGTGATTTATTAAAAAAATATCGTAATGAGCGGGAAGTTGTTCTGAACTTAGCAATGCAGAATAAAAATGTAGAGGCTTATCAGCTGTATACAAAAAATGTGAGACCAATTGCCGAGCTACTAAACAATCGGGTAAAGGAATTAGCGGAGTATACACGAAAAGAAGCGTCTGATGTTGAGGAGAAAAACAAAAAGGAATTAGCGGAATCCGAAATGATATTAATCGGCCTCGTCTTATTCTCATTATGCTTGATCATTTTGTTGGGCTGGAAAATTACACAATTAATTATTAAACCACTCTCACAAGTGGTTGTTACATCTCGTGAGGTTGCTGCTGGTAATCTTGCAGTAGGCAAAATTAAGATTGGTGCTGAAGATGAGATTGGTCAGGTTGCCAAGGCCATCAATGAGATGGTTAGTAGCCTTCAAGGATTGATAAAAAAGGTATCTAATTCTGCCGAACAAGTCGCTGCTGCCTCTGAAGAACTCACCGTGACAGCTGAGCAATCGGCTCAAGCTGCAAATCAGGTTGCAGCAACAATAACTGACGTTGCTGGAGGAGCCGAGAAACAACTTAAGTTGATTGGCAATGCTTCTACGACAGTAGAACAGTTTTCTGCAAGTATTCAACAAGTTGTTGCAAATAATTCAACAGTAGCGAATACTTCTGCTAGAGCTGCTGGGACAGCAAAGGAAGGTCTTGGAGCAGTGGAAACTGCAGTTAATCAAATGTCAAGTATCGAGAAAACTGTAAATAACTCCGCTGTGGTCGTGACTAAATTGGGTGAACGATCTAAAGAAATTGGACAAATAGTCGATACAATTTCAGGGATTGCTGGGCAAACTAACCTTCTGGCACTCAATGCTGCGATTGAAGCGGCGAGGGCCGGAGAGCAAGGCAGAGGGTTTGCTGTTGTTGCGGAAGAAGTAAGGAAGCTTGCTGAGCAGTCACAGGAAGCTGCGAAACAGATCGCAGTATTGATAAATGAAATTCAAACTGAAACCGATAAGGCAGTCATAGCTATGAATGAAGGAACTAAAGAAGTTCGTAGAGGAGATGAGGTTGTCAATATCGCTGGACAATCTTTTAAGCAAATAGCTACTCTTATTGGAGATCTTACTATGCAGGGACAAGAAATCGCCAATGGCGTTCAACAAATGGAGATTGGCAGTCGTGAAATAGTGTTTTCGATGAAGGAAATCGATACAATCAGTAAAAATACAACGGAACAGACACAAACCGTATCAGCGGCCACTGAAGAGCAATCGGCATCAATGGAAGAGATTGCAAGCTCAAGTGAGAGCCTGGCTCAAATGGCTCAGGAATTACAGCAGGCGGTCAGCAAGTTTCGGGTATAATTAAAGGATTATTCAAAAAGATTTGTCCTCTTAACTACGTGTTTCCAATCAATTGTATACAAGGTGGCATACATAACTGGCAGCACTAGCAGTGTCAATACAGTAGCGACAAACAAGCCAGCCCCAATGGCAATAGCCATCGGCCCCCAAAAGATATTAGAAATT
Source organism: Pelosinus sp. sgz500959 (assembly GCF_042610375.1). Classification (NCBI taxonomy): domain Bacteria; kingdom Bacillati; phylum Bacillota; class Negativicutes; order Selenomonadales; family Sporomusaceae; genus Pelosinus; species Pelosinus sp. sgz500959. The sequence continues at coordinate 483,094 of NZ_JBGJZL010000002.1, read as the reverse complement.
AAGGGGATCATTGCTAAAATGGCTGCTGCTGCCGTCAGCAAAATAGGGCGTAAGCGGGTTAATGTAGCGTTGATGATGGAATCTAATAAGTTTTCTCCTGCAGCGAGATGTTGATCAATTTGATCCATTAGAATGACTGAGTTGCGCATAATGATCCCGGATAGGGCTAATATGCCGAGCTGCACCACAAACCCCATAGGTTTACCTGTCAAAAATAGGCCCATAGCAACACCGATGATGCCTAGCGGTGCTGTCAATAGTGTTAATGCCATTTTAGCGATATTTTGCAGTTGCAACATCAAGAGAATCATAATGGTGATAATCATTGCCGGTATAGGTGCAAAAAGTAATTTGCTAGCTTTAATACTTTCTTCTGTTGCACCGTCATATTTAATACTATAACCAGGCGGCAGACTCGCGCGTAGACCATAGAGATTTTCATAAATTTGGCGAGTAACATCATCTCCGGTTACATCTGATTTGGTTTCTGCCCGTAGTGTAATTGCTGGTTTTAAGTCGCGTCGATAAATGAGCCCCTCCTCGGCTTCGAAGCTTATTTTAGCAATCTGATCCAGTGGTATATAGTTACCATTCTCCATATGAATGGAAAGGTTTTTGATGTGAGCAGGGTTATTCCTAGATTGAGCATCAAAACGAAAAATTAATGGGACGGTTTTGTCAGATTCCCGAAACTCGGTAATACTTGTCCCTGATAACTGGGTCTGGAGTGTCGATGCTAAAGATTGGGAAGTGATACCTAGATTTCGCGCTTTGTCTTGATCAATGGATAAATGCATAATTTTATTCTTTTCATTCCAGTTCATGCTGACATTATTGGTGGCGGGGTGGGCTTCTATGACGGATTTGACTTGCTTAGCGATCTCGCGAACTTTGTCGTGGTCGTAACCTTCGATGCGGAGCATAACAGGATAATCAGCAGATGTTCCGTTACTAATCACCTTCGTGTGAACCTGTACACTCGAAAACTCTTCATCTAATAATTTTGCGAGTTTGGTATGTAGTTTACTACGAGCGTCAGTATCGTTAGCAACAATAATAAATTCAGCGAAATTGGTTTTATTAAAAGTCGGATCAAAAGTTAGGACAAAACGAGGTGCTCCTTCACCCACATGATATGTATAGTAAGCAATCAGAGAATCATCATTTAGCTTCTGAGCAAACTGGTTAGCGAGCATTTCTGTATTTTTTAGAGAAGCTCCTTCTTGTAATTTTAGTTGCACAATAAGCTCAGATCGGGTAGAGGTAGGAAAGAATTCTTCTTTTAATGATCCTAACAAACCAATGGAGGCGATAAACAAAACTACCGTAACGATTAGTACAATTTTACTATGGGTTAGACACCAAAGTAGTGTTTGTTTAAAGATACGATACAATTTTGTGTCGTATCCATGGTGATTATGATTCCCTTTTGTTATTGATGAAGTTTTGATAAATAAATATCCAAAGAGAGGGGTTACCATCGCAGCGACAACCCAAGAAACGAGTAAGGCAATGGTGATAACTGAAAAAATAGTAGCACAAAATTCCGAGGCACTGCCTTGGGCAAAACCGACAGGGATAAAACCAGCACAAGTAATTAATGTTCCAGTCAGCATGGGAAAAGCGGTAGCGCTATAGGCGTAGGCAGCAGCGTTCAATCGGTCTAAGCCCTGTTCTAATTTTACAGCCATCATTTCAATAACAATCATAGCATCGTCAACGAGTAATCCAAGTGCGATGATGAGAGCGCCAAGTGATATACGCTGCAGTTCGATATTCATCAAATACATGATTGTAAAAACGATAGCAAGGACAAGGGGAATGCAGAGCGCAACGACAAAACCTGAACGTGTACCGAGACTAACCAAACTAACAATAAAAATAATAACAATTGCCTCGATCAGTGATTTTACGAATTCGTTAATAGAACTTTCTACGATCTTCGGCTGGTTTACGGTTTGATGAATTTCCAAGCCGGCAGGGAGATTATGCTTAATTTTTTCAATGGTTGTTTCCAGCTCGCTCCCAAGGGTGAGGATGTTTTCACCAGGTTCCATGGCTATTGCAATTCCTATGGCGGTTTGACCGTTATAAAAAAATTTAGGATCCGTCGGCTCGGCATAAGAACGGGTGACTTTGGCGATATCTCCCAAGCGAAAGGTGCGTCCATTAGCCGTAATGGGCATATTTCGGATGCCATCTAGATCTTCAAACATACCTGTTATGCGTAGATAGATATTATCTGTTGCCGTTTCAAGCATTCCGGTAGCGGTAACGGCATTTTGTGCCTGAATCGTGCTGGTAATTAGTGCGGGGTCGATTTTTAACTGGGCCATTTTATTATTTTCAATTTCAATATAAATGTTTTCTGTTTGTGTGCCCAGCAGTTGAACTTTTTTTACATTAGGAACGTCCCGAAGGATGCGACGGATTTTTTCCGCCTTTTCCCGCATTTCTTCATAAGTATAGCCATCGCTGGTAAGAGCATAAATGATCCCGTATACTTCATCAAAGCGGTCGTTGAATTGGGGTGTTTGAACTCCAGCAGGCAAAGTGGCTACCATGTCATTGACCATGTTGCGGGCTTCTAACCATTTGCTGCGAATATCTTTTTTAGGGACTGCATCCTTTAAGTTGACGTAAATAATGGTTTGTCCCGGAGTAGAATAGCTTTGCAAGTAATCCACACCAGGTAAATCCTGGAGTTTTTTTTCTACTTTGTCTGTGACTTGCTCTTCTATTTGACGTGCAGTGGCTCCTGGCCACGCTACGCTAACTACCATTTGTTTAATCGTAAAGTCAGGATCTTCCATGCGTCCTAAATTTATATATGAGAATAAGCCTGTGATGAAAAAGAGCGCTATGAAAAAATAAATAAATTGTTGATGGTGTAACGCCCATTCAGCTAAGTTGAAATTTTTCATATGGAATCACCGCCTATTCGGACCTTTTGCCCTTCTTTAAGTTTGTGGACTCCAGCAGCGACAATACAATCACCCTGCTTGAGGCCGCTAAGCACCTCGATCCTGCCATTGCCGAATTGACCAGTTGTAATTGATTGCAAGGTAATCACATTGTTCGTTACTATCCACACCGCAGGTGTATTCCCATCTTGATAAACGGCTGCTAACGGAATATTCACCGTCGGCTGTGCATAGCTGTCAGAGAGTTGAATAGCGGCTGTCATACCTAGTTTTATTTCCGGAGGAGGGTTGATTAAACTAATACGCACTTTAAAGGTACGAGTATTTTGATCGGCTATTGGTGCCATTTCTCTTATTTTGCCGTATACAGTTACATGAGGAAGTGCCCAAAAAGTTGCTTTAATTTGTCCTGCGTTATGCAGTTCTTTTATTCGATTTTCTGGAATACTAATCTCAACCTCGCGTTCTCCATCCTGCACTAGGGTAACAACCGTTTGCCCTGTATTAACCACTTGCCCCATTTCGGCGGTAATGTTAGATACGACACCTGGTTTATCTGATCGTAGGAGACTATAATCCAGCTGATTGGTGCCTTGTGCATATTGGGCCGAAGCCTGCTGTAACCCAGCAACCGCTACATGATAGGTATTGACATATTGGTCATACAGAGACTGGCTAATCGCTCCCTGCTTTAATAATTGCCGATAGCGATTAAGATTACTTTCTGCTAGTCTTAATTGGGATTCAGCAGAAGCTACTTGGGCCGAGCTGCTGTTCACTGTTTGCTGAATGTCTTTGGCATCAATTTGCATTAATACATCACCTGCATTGACGATACTGCCCAGTTCCACATTTCGCTTTATAATTTTTCCATTGACTTGAAATGCTAGTTGGCTTTCATAACGGCCGTGTACCTCACCGGAATAGGTGTATCCTTGTTTATCTCCTGTGATGCTAATAGTAAGTGTGCGCACATTAATCATATCTTCAGCCATAACTTTTGTTTTGTTATTTTCACTGAGGAGAATTCCCACGATAATGCATAAGCCTGTTGCTGCAGCTAAACCATAATATAATTGTTTTTTAGGGAGCTTTGTTAGAAAATTTAATAGCTTCATATGTTTACTCCTTTTTCTTCCTGTATATTCGGTCGCGACGGGATCTGGATCGTAATCGGCTTTAGAATACCGATTTGTTTAATGGTAATGAAGGAGAAAAATTAATTGAATTACATTCAATTAATTTTTCTAAAAAAACCGCTCATCCAAAACCTATTTGGATGGCGGGATTTTCCGTAATTACTTTTTACCTAATTGATTCATAGTAGGATATGAATTGTATTTTCCTGCATACCCAGTGCTTTTTCAATAAGTGCTTCTGCCATTCTCAAGCGAAAAGAAAAGATGTCTGCAGAAGTTTTTTGATAGAGTGCTTCACTTAAAAAGTCTACAATAACCAGGATATAATCCACGGCGGTTGGAGAATGGGATACGCAAAAATTTTGATTCAATATCCCATCATCTATAATTTTTAGCAACCAAGGAGAGAGTGCCAATTCGATTTGACGAAATAATTGGACCTTAAGATGTAAATTTTGAGTATCATATAGCATATTGAGCAGTAATCCGTCTTTATAACTAGCCTTATGTAATACGCTAGCTATCGCTAAAGCTATTTTTTCTGGCGGAGTCTTAGTAAGACAAATTATATTTTTAATTTCAGAAATCAGGGAAGAGACATGCCGATCAAGTAACGTTTCCAATACGTCTTCTTTTGATTTAAAGTAATAATAAAGCATTCCCTGAGCAACACCCATTTTTTTTGCGATGTCACTGATGGTTGTCGCATGATAGCCTTGGGTGAAAAATAGATAATCGGCTGCATCTAAGATTTCGTTGATTCGAATGTTAGGGTCTTGGGGAGTTCTAGCCATCTGTATACACCTCATAATTTGAATTGTATTCAAATTATAAATCTTGTAAGGAAATAATGTCAAGAATATTTTTTTTGTCGAGGGTAAGGAAAAAATTTTTCTTACAAAGATGACAATTTATTTTTCCAGTATCATTCCGTTTGGTATATTGGGGGACAGTGTCCACTTTTTTAGATGCACAGCAGACCGTCCCTACGAGTCAAACTAAAAGCTCGCTGCAGATTCGTCTGTGCCTTGTTTTCTTTCCTGAAGATCATGTTTAGAAAGTGTCATCATTTGTAGTTGTTGGTATTCCATTAATGCTTGATTAGGCATTGACTGGCATTTGAGTTTATCCAATGCCTCCTTTGTCTGCTTATCGTTATCTTGCTTTTTACCGCATCTGTTTTCTTATTGCGTGTGAGAGCATCACTGTTATACCCAATTAAATTTATGGTGGTTACCTCCAGGAACCTCTGTCCGTGTGGTCTTTACGGCGATCCTTCAAGGGAATGCATTTGTCTCTCTTATTGCAGGACAATGAGGACGACTCAGTATTTCTTTCTGCACAGTTTGACCCGATACGCAGAACGGTATCATCTGTAATAGCTAAAAATAAGACTCATACTAAATTTTGGTAAAAATAAAATGTACCCTAGAGGATAGTTAAAAAGACGGTTTCACTTTAATTTAGTGAAACCGTCTTAGAGACTGATCAATGTATTCAATAGAAGCAGTCTTCGCCCATATACTACTTACATAGTCTTAGCTTGAACAACCTCTCTATGTACAGGTTTTGGTAAAAAGAACGAACATAGTGCAGCAAGTAAAGCAAACGCTGTAAGAAGTTCCATCGTTGCCGTAAGGCCGTAATTATCTGCAAAACTACCAATCAATGGAACAAAAATACCACCCACACTAAAAGTAAGTCCTAGTGTCACTCCGGAAGCAAAACCTATACTACGTGCTAAATAATTCTGCCCCAAAACAACAACTGAACTAAACGGTGAGAACATAGCAAAGCCAATCGGTATCATCAACGCATAGCAAATGAATACATTCGTCGTCTGTGATAATAAACCTACCATCGGTACCAAGAGCACATAGCTCATCTGCACCACTTTCAAATAGCCGATTTTATCTGCCAATAGCCCGCCAATGAGTGTAGTCACTACACCAAACATAAATAATAACGTCAACGCCGAACCAGCTGCGGCGGTAGAAAGCCCTGTGACATTTACTAAATATAGTGGAATAAAGCTGCGCAATCCGCAAATGACAATTGAGCTAAAAACAATCAACAATGTCAATCGCGCAAAGGATGGCCAATCATTTTGAAGATCGCTTTTTGGTGTTGCAACCTTTTCAGCTGTCGATACATCTGATAATGAGGTCTTTGCGATATCGGCTTTCATTTTTGGAACAATTACTAGTAACACCATTGCCATGATTAATGCCAACAAACAAAATACCGCAGTCCCTTTCATACCAAATGCAGTAATCGCAGCTACAGCAATAATTGGTCCGACAGCAAAACCACCGTTACCGCCCACAGAAAAAATACTCAATGCTGTACCTCTTTTTGCTCCGGAAAGTTTATGGATCATCCGCGCCGCTTCTGGATGAAAAATAGCACTGCCAATTCCACTCACTGTTACCACTGCAAAAATCGCCCAATAATTTTCAAAAAGTCCTGCCAGCCCCATTGCTGCACCAGACAAAAAAATCCCTAGAGGCATAAGCCATGTTTTTGACGTACGATCTGCCAGCCAGCCAAATGTAGGCTGTACAACAGAAGATAAAAAGCAGGAAGCAAACATCAATCCTGCTACCGATCGATAATCCATACCCGACTGTAAAATAAAGAACGGTAAAATAGCCGGCAATGCCCCCATTCCAATATCACAGAAAAAATGACCTAATGCTACTACATACACATATTTTCGATTCACTTGCACATCTCCTTTCTATGTAGCCTATTTATACTTCTTTATCTTATACAAATCTTAGTTTTACTTTATGATAAGTTTATTCTACAATGGGTTCAAGGAAAAAACAATGCTTTTGCCATAGGAGAATAACAATGAAAATAGCTATATCTGATGAAATAAAAATCTTATGTCCGGGAACCGCACTTGGCGTTTTACAATACAAGGTAACTGTGGAGTCAGAGGTATTGAAAGGTGGATAGTGTAATGCGCGCTTCTAAGTATTCGTATTATTTTTACAACATTCACGAGAAGGGGATTATATAGATGAATATAGGGACCAGAAATAATGCCACCTTTATTGGACTAATTGCTATCGTACTTTGGAGCACAATGGTTGGTTTAATTCATAGCGTAAGTGAACTTATTGGTCCGCTTGGAGGTATTGCTATGATCTATACCTTCGCCTCTATTCTTCTTATTGTTACCTTAGGAGTGCCCAAAATAAAAACCTTTTCTAGGAAATATTTATTAATAGGAGGTTTTTTATTTGCGTCTTATGAGATATCTTTTGCCTTAGCGATTGGGTATGCAAACAATGGTACTCAGGCAATTGAAGTCAATATTATAAACTACTTGTGGCCCTGTCTTACAATCGTATTCGCTATCATTTTTAATAAACAGAAATCTTCATTCCTGATAATTCCCGGACTCATCTTTTCTCTCTTTGGTGTTTGTTGGGTATTGGGAGGTGAGAAAGGTCTGGATTTGAGTATGATGATTAGCAATATAAAAAGCAATACTTTTAGCTATGTTTTAGCGTTTGCAGGTGCTTTCATTTGGGCTGCGTACTGCACTGTCACAAATAAGCTGGCGGGAGGGAAAAATGGAATTACACTATTTTTTATCCTCACTGCTGCTGTTTTATGGATTAAGTTCTTCCTTAGTGGGGATGTTGCGCTCAATCTTAGTATGCGTTCCATCATTTATGTATTGATAGCAGGTTGTGCAATAGGTTTTGGGTATGCTTCCTGGAATTTCGGTATTCTGTATGGTAATGTCTCAATACTTGCCAGTGCCTCATACTTCACGCCGATATTATCATCCTTATTAGCTTCATTTCTCTTGAATACGCCACTTTCCTTTTCCTTTTGGCAGGGTGTATTTATGGTATGCTTGGGATCTATTTTATGTTGGCAAGCAACGACGAAACAGCCATCAAAAAATAAAGTTTGCTAAGGGTATCTGAGGGCGGACTCCTCTCGAATCAAATCATCCTGCTGTGGGATGTAATCAGTGTTCTAAATATAAAAAAGGCGAATAATAAGTAGCTGAGGAAGCAGACCTCAATCCTTGAAAAAGTCAGGGGTTAAGGTCTGCTTTTTAACCGTTTTGAGAAGGGCGTGGGACTGTTTTCTTAAATTTGTAGTTTTGCTGCGATGAAACAGCCTGTTCGGCTGAGGGGACGTTTTTTAATAATACATAATTTTTTGTAGAAATTTAAGGGAATATGCAGGATAAAAGTGGATGAAGAATGAATGCTACAGTATTCAGAAAAGTAGAAAATCCTCCTTTACAATTGTAGAATCATGTCGGCTAGTCGCACTTTGCCAAGTAGTAATAAAAATCGTAGAACTTTCTTTATTAACATTGGAAAGTTTATTAAAGGTGGAAAAAATGGATAAGGATACAAATCAATTAATAACAGCGATTAAAGAGTGTTTGGACAGGGATATATCCGCGTACGATCAGGCCTTTCTCTGGAAAGCATTGAACAGTGCATTGAGTAGAACCGGTTTCCGAAGGGTTGATGATTATTGCAGCTATATTAAAAAAAATAGCTATGAGGCAGAGAAGTTATATACATCATTACATATTACTTTCAGCCAATTTTTTCGAGATCCCTTGACTTTTGCCATCTTGGAACAAAGTGTCATTCCCAGAATTATTTCAAACAAGACCGCAGACCACAAGATACGAATCTGGTCTGCAGGTTGTTCTTATGGGCAGGAACCTTATTCCATAGCGATGCTTCTTATGGATTTTGCTGAGAACAGTGGCATAGAGGTTCCTTTTCAAATTTTTGCGACGGATATTTCGGAGGAAGCACTTGCATCAGCTAGGGCAGGTGTTTATAACGAAAGCACTGTACAAGAAATAAAACTTCGGCAACTGAATAAATACTTTACCAGGCAAGGAAAACATTATATTATTAGCCCTCAATTAAAACAATATATCAGTTTTTCAAACTATGATTTGCTTGATGTATCGACCGCCAATCCTCCGGAAAGTATCTATGGTGACTTTGATATTGTGTTTTGCTGCAATCTTCTTATCTACTACAGGTTTGATTCTCAGAAATATATTATCAAAAAATTACGGCAGGCCTTAAGCGATACCGGATATATAGTTACCGGAGAAGCTGAAAAATCGCTTTTGGTAAAATCAGGACAACTACAGATGTTGGAGACTCCATCTACTGTTTTTAAATATAATAAAGGGAGATGGTAGGAGTGAAAATAAAGGATTTAAAGATTAGTACACAATTGATAGTTAGCTTTACAGTCCTTCTTCTTTTTGTTGTAATCATGACAATTGTTAGTTTTTATCAAAATGAAAAAATTCATCAGCAGACAGAAAATATGTACAAATACCCCTTGCAGGCTAGAAGAGCCATCAATATTTTAAAAAACGATATATATATCTTCCAAATCGCACAAAGAGATTTGCTACTTGCAAAAACTGAGGAGGAAAAACAGGCACATATTCAGAAGATGATATTGGCGAAAGAGGAAGCGCAGAAGCAACTGCGCATCATTGAAGAAAGATATTTGGGAGATGCCAGTGATGTAGAAGAAGCAAATAAAGCATTTATTCTTTGGGAAGCAGCTAGTAGGGAAGTAAATAGCAGGATCGTTTCTGGTGAAATTAAAGCACTAACTGATGATATAAACAAAGAAGCAATCGTAGGATCGTTGTCGGGAAAAATGTTGGCAAGCATAACAAAAATAGATAATATTTCAAAAGAGAAAGCTGATGAAGTATATAAGACATCAGCTGAGTTAACAGATACGTTAAATATACAACTGTTCACCTTGTTTTTTATAATTCTGTTATTATCAATCATCATTGCCTATACCGTTACAAAAAACGTCCAAAAGCCACTAACGGAAATGAATAACATCGTTTTGCGTTTTCACAGCGGCGATATGGATGCACGGAGCTCTTATGGATCTAAAAATGAGTTTGGAATATTGTCATCATCGATTAATAAAATGGTAGGATTGGTACAAGAGAACACCATATTGAGCAATAAAGCCGCAAACCTTTCAGAGGTCATACTTAGCGAAGAGGATTCAAAAAAATTCTTTCAGGCAACTCTTCTCTCACTTACCGAGCATACCGGTTCACATATGGCCGCTGTTTATCTACTAAATGAGGAACAAAAAATTTTCGAGCATTTCCAATCGATAGGACTAGAAAAGAGCGCCAAGTTATCTTTTGCTGCGGATCAATTGGAAGGTGAATTCGGCACTGCGCTTTTATCACGTAAGCTGCAGCATATAAAAACTATATCGGAAAATACCCGTTTTATGTTTAATGTGGTAAGTGGAAGGTTTATTCCAAGAGAAATTATTACCATTCCCATCCTTTCAGGAACGCAAACGATAGCTGTGATCTCTCTTGCTACCGTCAGTACGTTTGCTCCAAGGACTGTTGATTTTATCGATAGCATACTGGTGGCACTGAGCGCTAGAATCGAAGGAATATTGGCATACAATCGGATCAAGTGCTTAAAGGAAGAACTAGAGCAGCACAACCGTGAATTGACAGCACAAAAAACAGAATTAACCATACAATCAAAAGAACTGGCTCAGCAGAATGCCGAACTAGAAATGCAGAAAAAGCAATTGGACGAAGCCAGCCGACTGAAAACGAATTTCTTGTCGAATATGAGCCATGAACTTCGCACTCCGCTAAATTCAGTGATCGCACTTTCGGGAGTGCTCAGTCGAAGATTATTGAATAAGATTCCTGAAGAGGAATATAGTTACCTAGAAATAATTGAACGAAATGGAAAAAATCTTCTGAACCTTATCAACGATGTGCTGGATATTTCAAGGATTGAAGCTGGTCGTGAAGAGGTTGAAATTACAAAATTCAATGTGGATAATTTGATTGCAGATGTTGTATATATGCTGCAACCGCTAGCGGATCAAAGAAATCTTGAACTGATTCAGGAAAACAGTGGCTCCAATTTAATTATCAGCAGTGATGCTGACAAATACCGCCATATCCTGCAAAACTTGATTGGAAATGCCATAAAGTTCACCGAAACAGGAAAGGTTGTTATATCAAACGAACAGGATGGACTTAGTATGAAAGTAACAGTTAGGGATACGGGGATAGGTATTTCTAAGGAACACCTGCCATATATCTTTGACGAATTCAGACAGGCAGACGGCAGTACGTCCAGACGATTTGGAGGTACGGGTCTAGGTCTGGCAATTGCCAAAAAATATGCAAACCTTCTGGGAGGAACCATTTCAGTTACAAGTCAGCCGGAAAAAGGCTCAGAATTTACTCTTTCCTTGCCACTGGATTATGCTGTCGAAAACACAATTGTGGAAGAAGTAAACGAAACAGAAATAAAATATTCAATAAAATCGATTATGCAGCCTGCAAATAAAAAGAGTAATTCCTTCATTGCTAGTAGGGATAAAACCATTTTGCTGGTAGATGATAATGAATCGGCCATTATTCAAATTCAGGATCTTGTAGAGAGCATGGGATACAAAGTACTGGTTGCCAAGGATGCAGTAGAAGCCTTTAACATTATAGAACATATTATACCGGATGCTATGGTGCTTGACCTGATGATGCCGGAGGTTGACGGTTTCAAGGTACTAGAAATTATGCGTAACGCAGAGCCTACAGCCCATGTCCCTGTATTGGTGCTGACTGCGAAGCATATTACAAAGGAAGAACTAAAAGAATTAAAAAGAAATCAGATCCATCAACTCATACAAAAAGGGGATGTAGATCGAAATAAATTACAAAATGCGATAAACAGCATGCTGTTTTCTGAAACTGTAGAAATAAAAGTAGAAAAGAGAGATAAAAAGCCTGTCATAGGGAAACCGGTGGTGTTAGTCGTAGAAGACAACCCTGACAATATGATTACTGTAAAAGCGCTGTTATCAGATCATTACAAGGTGATAGAAGCTGTGGACGGAAAAGAGGGCATAGACATGGCAAAAAGTCACAAACCGGATTTGATTTTGATGGACATTGCACTCCCTGAAGTCAATGGAATAGAAGCCTTCAAGGAAATTCGAAAGTTTCCAACTCTAACAAATGTTCCTGTTATCGCTCTTACTGCAAGTGCCATGAATCATGAAAGGGAGACAATCCTAGCTCATGGTTTTAACGCTTTCATAGCAAAACCCATCATTGTAAAACAATTTTTTGATGTGATAAATGAGGTGCTCTATGGAAAATAGGAACTTTAAGATTTTAGCTATTGATGACAATCGGGACAATCTAACTTTATTAAAAGCGCTAGTCAAGGATAATTTCCCGGAAGCTCTTTTTTTGATGGCACTTTCTGGGGAAAAAGGGCTTGAACTTGCTGCACAAGAAGACCCGGATGTAATCCTCCTTGATATTATTATGCCTGTGATGGATGGGTTTGAAGTATGCAATAGATTGAAAGCAGACAATATACTCAAAGAAATACCTGTGATATTCCTGACAGCTCTGAAGGGCGATAAACAGAGCCGTATAAAGGCCTTGGAATGTGGTGCAGAAGCTTTTCTTTCAAAACCGATTGATGAAAGCGAACTGATTGCACAGATTCGTGCTATGGTGAAGATTAGAGAATCATATGAACAAAAACGGAATGAAAAAAAACGGCTTGCCAAGTTGGTAGAGGAGCGAACGGCCGAATTAAAAGCAGCGCATTTATCGAGCTTGCGCTTACTGGAGGATTTAAAACGGGAAAATGATCTTAGAAAGGAAAGTGAGAGACAGTTTCAACAAGCCATAGAAGGAGCACCGGTTCCAATTATGTTGCATGCAGAGGATGGAGAAGTGTTATCCATCAATAGTACGTGGACTGAACTTACAGGTTATACGATTAAAGATATACCTACTATTGAAAGTTGGGAAAAAAAAACCGCAGCGAATAAGCTAACTCAAGAAAAGGAATGTATTCAAATTTTGTGCGGATCGGATAAAAGGCAGCATGACGGGGAGTTTTTGCTGCAGATGAAAACCGGGAAAAATTGCATATGGGATTTTTATACTGCTTTTATCGGTAATTTGAATGATGGTCGACGGATGGTTATGCGTGTAGGAATTGATATTACGGATAGAAAACAGATGGAGCAGGAAGTCAGAACGAGTGAGGAAAAATACCGGCTTATTGCGGAAAATGTGTCGGACGTCATTTGGGTCTTGAATGTAACAAAAAGCAAAATGACCTATGTCAGTCCATCAATACAACAATTAAGAGGAATAACCGTTAAGGAGGCAATGGACGAAAACATAGAAAAAAAGCTAGAACTCAAATCACAAGTTTTTCTTCAAGAAGCCATAAAAAAGCATTTACATATTTTTAAAGAAAATCCTGAATTTGCTGATTGTCTCATTACAGAGGTTCAACAGCCCTGCGGAAATGGAGAACTCGTTTGGGTGGAAATGTCGACAAAATTTCACTATAACTCAGATGGGGATATGGAGATTATTGGAATAAGTCGCAACATTGAAGAACGAAAAAGGACGGAAAGGGAGCTGATTACAGCCAAGGAACAAGCTGAAGCTGCAAATGTAGCAAAGAGCCAATTCCTATCCAATATGTCCCATGAAATAAGAACACCTATGAATGGTGTTTTGGGCTTTCTTCAGCTCCTTGAATATTCTCCAATTAATAGAGAACAGCAGAAGTACATTAATAATATAAAAAATTCAACTCAGGTTCTGTTAAAAGTAATTGCTGATATACTGGATATTTCAAAAATCGAAGCAGATAAAATGACACTTGAAAAGATTACCTTTGATTTGGAACTTGAGATGGAGAATTCTGTGATTCCATTTACTGCAACAGCAAAAGAAAAGGGACTGGATATTAATCTGTTTATAAGGCCTGAAGTTCCTCAAGTAATTATAGGTGATCCATTGAGGCTTAAGCAAATTATAGGCAATCTGGTAAGCAATGCAGTAAAGTTTACTGAGCAGGGAGAAATATTTATTGAAGTCTCGTTACTTGCTGAAACAGAAACTGAAGCAGAAATAAACTTTTCTATAAAAGATACTGGAATTGGTATGACGGAACAGGAAGTGCAAAAAAATTTTAAACCCTTTAGCCAAGCGGATATGTCGCATACCAGGAAATATGGCGGAACTGGATTGGGGTTGACGATTTCCAAAAGATTGATTGAAATGATGGGCGGACATATTAGCCTTATCAGTAAAAAAGAAAGAGGAACAATAGTAAATTTTTGCTTATGGCTTACCAAGCCGGGTGAATCAAGCAGACCTGAAAAATTAGACGTTGCGAGGTTACTGTAAATGGACTAGAAACATACGACGATTGTAGCTATGACCGCCTATGCAATGGCAGGAGATAAAGAAAAGTGCCTGAAAGCCGGAATGGATGATTATATGATTTTAATGATCTTCTAAGCCGTCTTTTTTCGACCGTCCTGATAAAGAAGAACCTGCTCATCAAGTGTAATCACATGAAAAGTTTTCTTGTTCTTTTAAGACTTAGAAGATATATGTTATTAATATGTTTCGCTGTTATAAGAAATTAAAAACAGAATAGAAAAATAAATAGTTGATTTCAAAGAATTCTTTGGGTTTGAGCAATACAAGAGTATGAGGAGGAGAACGTAGTTTGATTACTATTAATCAGGGCAGTAAAAGTTTCTATGTTGGGGATTCAAAAGTAGAACCGTTGGCAGAGATGGTATTCACTTCTTCAGATAAAGATATCATTATTATTGACCATACTTTTGTATCAGATGAACTTAGAGGTCAAAATGTTGGCAGGCAGTTGCTGCAAAAGGTTGTTGACTGGGCCAGAACAGAAAATAAAAAGATAGTTCCACTTTGTCCGTTTGCTAAGGCGGAAATGATGAAAAATAGTGAATATAAGGACGTATTACATCAATAATAACTAGTTAAAGCGTAACCCTTATTTTGTAATGTGCCACAGGAACGGGGTTATCGACAACATATATTTTGTACATATAATGATGAATAATGAAAAGGTGCAAATTGGCATTACTATAAATGCTAAAATTTGTACTTTTTTTATATAAAGACTGTATTAAATTATCCACTTTTTAGTAAAATAAAATTACTAAGACAAAGTGGAGGTATAATGTAATGCCGCGAAGTGCAAGAGAGAAAAGTGAAAGCGGAATTCATGTTTAGATATAGATAATGATAAAAGATAAGTATAATTTATCAATCCGTCAAATTGAAAGAATTACAGGTATTAACAGAGGAATTATTTTAAAGGCTTAAGAATTGATGTCAATAACCCCGTCCCCAAAAAAGTATGAGTAGTGTATTTTTAAGGCCTATTGTATACTATATATAATAAAAGCAAGGTCATTTTACTGAATTTTCTAGATTCTGCCCTGGATAGGTAGGTAAAGCGAATGATGGCATTTTAAATTATTAAAAATTGAGTTATGGAGGATTAAATATGTCGATAATAGCACTTGAAGCAGCCGCCAAAAAACGTGAGGGCGATTACAACGGCGCTCATAGCCTTTATATTAAAGCAATAGCAGCTTTTAAGGAAGACCCCGATATATTGTATGGTTTTGGAGATTTACTTTATATAATGGGTAACTATAAATTGTCGGCTGCAAGCTATCTAATCTGCTTTATGCCAGTATTTAAAGGAGAAGAATCTCTTCAAAGTATTCAACCTGATCTATATAGACATTTTGGCTTCGCATTGGCTGAGATACCAGCTATTAAAGAAATACTTTCAGAACAATTTAAATTTGAAATTCTTAAGAATGCGAATAATCATGTAATTTATTATCGGCAAACGATCGACCCGTATTATAAAAATAGTGAAGAAGTAACCACATTTAAATATCCTTTTAACCGAGAGCAATATGAAAAAAACTTAAACGAGGAAGCTATAAAGATTGGTCGTTGGTTTTTGCAATGCTATCTGGTAGACAAAGACCAAAGGTTAGGCAAATTTGTTGTATCTCTATTAGAAGAGTTCGTAAAATATATTAGGGACAGGTAACTCAATTATGACAGGGTTCTGAAAATTTAAAAGGTGACATGGGGACGTCTTAAGGTTGACCCGTTACGGAGAACCGTATCATTTATAATGGCGAAAAACGACTCAGCTCTTGTATGATTAAGATGTGAGTCGTTTTTGTTTTGATGGATATGCCAGAATCGTGCAAAGTAACATGCTCATAGTCTATAGAAAAGGCCTAAGGTTATGCGATTAATGAGTAGAAAAGAGAACGACTTGTAAGAGGTGGTGGTCTTAATGGGCAGCATAATGGTTGTTGATGACGATGTTTACATTCGTGAACTTGTATGTGCAGTATTAAAAAATGAAGGGTTTATCATTTCTGAGGCAGCAGATGGCCGTGATGCCCTCCGAAAATTCGGAGAAAAAATTCCTGACTTATGTATTATTGATATTATGATGCCCAATATGGATGGCTTTGAGCTATGCCATAGTATTCGTCAATATCATAAGGATATACCGATTCTAATGCTGACTGCCAAAGGAGAACTGAGTGCAAAGGTCAAAGGATTTGAACAAGGAATTGATGATTATCTTACAAAACCCTTCGAGGTTCCTGAACTGATCTTACGAGTGAGGGCTTTGCTCCGGCGCTATAACATTGTCGCAACGCAAAGTGTTCAAGTCGGGACATTAACCATTGATAGAAATAGTTACACCGTCTTTACCGATGGGGAGAAGATGGACATTCCGATGAAGGAGTTTGAACTGCTCTTTAAACTGGGGAGCACTCCGGGTAAAACATTTTCAAGAAATCAGCTCTTAGAGGATATCTGGGGATATGATTTTGAGGGAAACGAACGGACGCTGGATGTTCATGTGAATCGACTGCGTGAGCGTTTTCCCTCAGAACAATATCATGTTAAAATCACAACGGTGCGAGGACTGGGGTATCGCTTAGAGGTGTTGCCATGAAGGCGGAAACTCGGAGGCGCTTGAACTTTTATATCGTTGCGGGCGCAACGCCTGGCCTTTATATTCTTTCTCTTATTATTGGCTATTGGTTAGCCGAATGGCTCTTTTCCTTTATCAATCGCCCCGGTGCACTATGGGTTTACGCTATATCTGTGTTACTTGGTCTGCTTGTTTTTATCTGTAGTGTTAGAATAATCCATCGAAGGCTTCATGCCAAGATGGAGGATATTTTCACATTAGTAACCGATGCATTGAATAAAATTGCGCAAGGTAATTTTGATGTGGTCATTCCGGTCAACCGTTTTATCATGGCAAGAGATGATTTTCAAAACATGGCTGAAACTGTAAATCAAATGGCGAAAGAACTTAGCTCTATGGAAAAATTACGACAGGACTTTATCTCCAATGTATCCCATGAGATACAATCACCCCTCACTTCCATCAGTGGTTTCGCTGCGCTGTTAAAAAGTGAGACACTTAGTGCTGAAGAGCGAAGGCATTATTTAGATATTATTGAAACCGAAAGTAAACGATTATCTAAACTAAGTGATAATCTGCTGAAACTATCATCCTTACAAGCCGAACATACCTCCTTTACTGCTCAGGAATTCAGGCTAGACAAGCAAATTGAAGGCGTTGTACTTATGCTAGAACCTCAGTGGCTGGAGAAGAACATAAATCTTGATCTTTCGCTGCAAAAACTGGTGTTTGTGGGCAATGAAGAACTTCTTATGCAGGTGTGGATAAATCTGCTTCACAATGCCATTAAGTTTACTCCGCAGCTTGGCAGTATCAGCATTAGGCTGACAGAAAAAGAAAATGGGATATGCTGCGTAATTGCTGACAGCGGCATTGGTATTGCAAAGGCAGACCAGATCCATCTATTCGAGAGATTTTTCAAAGTGGATACAGCGCGGGATCGTTCACTTGGCGGCAACGGCCTGGGACTATCTTTGGTAAAAAAAATAGTGGATATACATAGAGGGCAGATAACCCTTAATAGTACACTAGGTGAGGGGACGGAATTTACCATTACGCTGCTCCATCCAGAAAAATAAAGTAAAAATCAAAAAAATGCAGCATGACACCATGAATGTAAAAACATTTATGGTGTTTTTTTCTTTGTTTACACTGGGTTTACATTCTATTTAACTTGTGTTTATCTTGCCGGTTTATGATACTTCTAACAACAATTTTCAAAGTGTATGAAAGCGAAGAGTTGAAGGAGTAGATAACTATGTATTATTATATAAAAAATTTACGTGAACTAAATAGAGATTCCTTATCAGAGGCAGGAGGTAAGGGGGCAAACCTTGGTGAGTTAACTCATGCAGGCTTTCCCGTTCCACCAGGTTTTGTTGTTACTACGGGTGCTTATCGTGCCCTTATGAAAGGAGCAGGCCTTGAGCAGCGTATAGCAGCAAAACTGAAAAATCTTACCCACGCAGATATTGTGGCAATCGAGAAGGCTAGTAAAGAGATTTCTTCATGGATTGAAAAAACTCCCATACCGACTCAGGTGCAGGCAGAAGTAGGGGGAGCTTTTGAAGAATTAGCAAAGACAATAGAATCTGATCGCGAACTATTCGTTGCAGTACGTTCCAGCGCTACAGCGGAGGATTTGCCATCGGCCTCCTTTGCCGGGCAGCATGAAACTTTTTTGGGGATTTTGGGAAAGGAGGCTGTTTTAGCGCATATGAAAAAATGCTGGATCAGCCTTTGGACGCCCCAAGCAATAACCTATCGGTTAAACATGGACTTTGATTATCTAAACGTGGACCTTGCGGTTGTGGTTCAGGCCATGATTGATGCTGAAGTGGCAGGCGTCATGTTTACCGCCAATCCTGTAATCGAAAATCGTAATGAAATACTCATCAGCGCCGGATATGGTCTTGGGGAAACAGTGGTCAGCGGTTTGATAACGCCGGATACCTTTATCATAACAAAAGGCGGTCAGATCAAAGCCCAGCTTCTTGGTTCAAAAGAGCAGAAAATTATCTTGACGGCAGAAGGGACAATGTCTCAGCAGGTTCCTCTAGCTAAGCAAAAAGAATATTGCCTTGACAGTAGTGCACTCAAGCAATTAGCAGCTCTGGGAGTCTTTGTAGAACAGCATTATGGACAACCCCAGGATACTGAGTGGGCATATGCAAAGGGAAATGTATATTTGCTGCAGGCAAGGCCGATTACTACCATGAAATCTGATCAAGATGAATTCAATCTAATGGGGCCTGAGGATAACATTCTTTATCAGGGTGAAAAAAACGCACCTATCTTGCAAGCTTGCATGACGCGTTTTACAGAACCCATGAAGGCACTGGATTTTGCATGTTTAAAGGAGCGTTATAGGCCAGTTCGTGGCGTAGAGGAAGCCAATGATCCTATCCAATGTATAGAAAGAGAAAGCGGCTGCATCGCAGTTGATTTCAGTCAAATAAAGCCGTTTCTAATTATGCCAGGAAAAAAATCAACTATTTTTAATAACAGTTATCTTAAGGATGCTAATGAATTATGGCAGCCTCTTTTGCAAGAAATGAATACATGGCTAAAAGAGATGGAAGAGGCACAAAACAGCATAGACCATGCAGAAAAGCTGGCAAAACGTATCCAGCAAGGGATAGATCAATTTGGCAATTTCTTTTATAAAAGAATGGCCGTCATTGCCAAACCTGGTGATCCGGCAGAAGATGAGCTGAATAATCTCATTAACCAAGCGGTAGGCAATGATAGTCAAAGGACAATCAAAGAACGTCTTCTCAGAGCTCTGCCGTTTAAAACAGCTCTGCAAAATAACGCATTGGTGCAAGTCGCAAAGGCTGCTGTACATGGAAAACATAATGAAGAGTTTGCAGCAGCATTCCGTCACTTTCTAGACGAATACGGTGACCGTCCTTCTGTTGGTGGGGTTCCTATGCTGGGAGTTCTCACATGGCGGGAAAGGCCGGAAGTGATTCATAACTTGATTGATGCACTGCTTGGCAGTACCACGTTGCAAAGTGGGGAGGAGAATGATAAAAAGCAACAGGAGGAATATGAAGCTGGTAAAAAGCAAGTAGAAAAAGAACTTATGCCTAGCCAATATCAGACCTTCGAAAAATTGCTGCATAAAATCAGACAGGATATCATCATCAGGGAAGAAAGCGCCTTTATGGTGGAAAAGCTCACAGCCTGCATACGCAGAATGATAGTAAAGCTAGGCAGCCTTCTGGCTGAAAAGAACATGATTAGCGAACCGGAAGATGTGTTTCATATCTTTCGTGAGGAACTTAGTCTTGTGGCCGCAGGTAAGCTAGACATAACAGCAAAGATTCAAAAACGCAAGCAGGGTTTTGCCAAGGTTTGCGCCGCCCATGAAAAAGGAGTGCACTGGATGGTAGCAACTGGTTCTATTGCAGCTTTTACAGAAGATAAAAAAGAAAGTGTAGGAAAGCAAGGAGGATTTAGGACACTAGCAGGAATTTCGGCAAGCAGCGGTGTCTATGAAGGCAAGGTATGCATCGTAAAGGGTTCCCATGAATTCACGAAGCTTAAAAGGGGAGATATTTTGGTATCTACCGTAACTACCCCCATATGGACACCGCTTTTTAAAATAGCTTCTGCCGTAGTTACACAAATCGGAAGCCCGACTTCTCATGCGGCAATCGTTGCCAGAGAATACGGAATACCTGCTGTCGTAGCGGTTGCCGGCGTGACCAGCGAGCTAAAAGATGGGCAAAAAATACGTGTAGATGGTACAAAGGGCATACTAACGCTGCTGTTATCGTAAGTAGAGGAGGTTATGATCATGTTTACTATCATTAAAAAATTGTCACCGACTCTGGTCATAGCAGCCATTGCTTGTTTGCTAGTGCAGATTGGCGGCTCCCTCTATTTGCCCTATGTTACGGCAGATATTATCAATAAGGGCGTGATGACGGGGAACGTTTCCTATATTTGGTCAAAAGGAATTTCTATGATGGCTTTATCTTTTTGCAGTTTGTTGGGAGCACTGGGCAATGTCCTTATTTTTTCACAGGTATCCTATAAGCTAGGGGGCGAGCTGCGAAGTGCAATGTA
Source organism: Pelosinus sp. sgz500959 (assembly GCF_042610375.1). Taxonomy (NCBI): domain Bacteria; kingdom Bacillati; phylum Bacillota; class Negativicutes; order Selenomonadales; family Sporomusaceae; genus Pelosinus; species Pelosinus sp. sgz500959. The sequence continues at coordinate 462,058 of NZ_JBGJZL010000002.1, read as the reverse complement.
TCGAAAAGTACTTTCCTTTTCCAAATATGAGTTTGATCAGTTTGGCGCTTCCACCCTTATGACCCGGAATACCAATGATGTCATGCAAGTGCAAAATCTGGTAGAAATGGGGCTTAAATTTATCCTTCTTTCTCTTTCCATGCTTGTTGGCGGCATTGTGATGACGGCTCTGCTTAGCCCTAAACTAGCACTCATCTATTTGACTACCGTTCCATTTTTAGCGGCTGCAGCCTTTGCTGTCTATCGTTTTTCCAGTCCATTATATGCGAGAATGCAGCAGTTGTTAGACACATTAAATATGCTTTTTCGGGAAGGACTTACCGGAGTAAAAGTAATTCGTGCTTATAGCAGTGAGGATAAAGAGTATAAAAAATATAAAACCGCAAACGAGGAATATACAAAGACGGCGATGCGAGCGAGTACCATCATGAGCCTCTTTTTCCCCTTAATTATTCTGCTAATCAGCTTGTCTACCATCGGTGTTGTGTGGATTGGCAGCAAAGCTGTGGCAGCAGGTACGATGGAGATTGGTTCGATTATGGGCGCCATTGGCTATGCTGTGCAAATTTTAATGGGATTTGGGATGCTTGCTAACGTTATTTTAGCAATCTCTCGCGGTCAAATTTCGGCGGTTAGAATCAATGAGGTGCTGAGTATGCCCTTATATATTAAAGATCCCCAAAACTCGTCAGAGCCAGATAAGGGAGCACTTTGCTTTGAACAGGTGGATTTTTCCTATCCAGGTGCGGAACAGAAAACCCTGGAAAATATCAGCCTAGCAGTGAAGGAAGGCCAAACTCTTGCCATTATCGGCAGCATCGGTGACGGTAAATCCTCTATGGTCAATCTGATTGGGCGGCTTTACGATGTGGAAAAAGGGCGTATTACAATTGGCGGCACAGATATTCGTGCATTACATCAAAGTAAGCTTCATGAAGTAGTGAGTATGGCAGCGCAAAAATCCATATTGTTTATGGGGACTGTCAGAGACAATATGCTGCTTAGCAAACAGAATGCTACGGATGATGAAATATGGGCGGCACTTACCATAGCATCTGCTGCAGAATTTATTACAAGCCTTGACCAAGTTGTAGAAAAAAACGGCAGTAACTTTTCCGGTGGTCAAAAACAACGGCTTTGTATTGCCAGAGCACTACTGAAAGATGCCCAAATTTATATCTTTGATGACTCTTTTTCTGCACTGGATTTTAAGACGGATGTACAAGTCCGCACAGCTATAAAAGCAAAATTGAAAGATGCGATTACCCTTATTGTGGCCCAAAGAATCAGTACCGTTATAAATGCGGATGTGATTGTTGTTCTAGATAAGGGCAAAATTGCTGGGTTTGGTGCTCATGAGCAGTTAAGCCTTTCAAACTCTGTTTACCAAGAAATTATGGATTCCCAGTATTACAAGGGGGTGGCAAAGTGAATGGGAAAAGTATAAACGATAAAACCAGCAAGATAAACCCACCCCCAAAAAATATATGGAGTACAAGTAAAAGGCTATTAGGATATATGAAAAAAAGTCGCTGGCTTATTGTCGTAACGATTATTGTAGTGATTGCCGGAACCATCACGCAAGTGATAAGTCCTAAGATACTTGGAAATGCTTTTACTCTACTATTTAATGGAATGAGTGAGCAGGGCGGCATTAACTTTAGCGAACTATCTGCCACCCTATTATTGGTAGCTGTATTATATGTAGGCATATTTATTACTTCCGTTGCTCAGGAGCAAATGACGAACGTTGTTGCACAAAAGACCACCTATACCCTGAGAAATGCACTAAAAGCAAAGATGAATGGACTTCCCGTGTCCTTCTTTGATAAACATCCAACTGGTAATCTTATATCAATCGCTGCCAATGATGTAGACAATATTGGAGCGAATTTGCAGCAGAGCCTGTCTGGAATAATTTTTAGTGTGATTCTCATCGTCGGCATGGTAGGAATGATGATTTCTATCAGTCCAATTCTTACCCTGATTGCTTGCATATCCATTCCGGGCAGTATGTTTGTGATGGCCCTTCTGACGCCGCAAACAAAAAAAAATAACAAAAAATATTACGCTCTACAAGGCGAACTCAATGGACAAATCGAGGAAGTCTATCAAGGGTTTTTAGTAACAAAAAGTTTTAATGGTGAAGAAAAAGCGCTTAAAAAGCTGGATGCTATAAATGAAAAAATGGTAGTTTCCGGCTGGAGGGCAAGATTTTTTGGTGGTTGTATGATACCAAGCTTGTCTATTATACAAAATATCATTTATATTCTTTTCGCTGTAGTAGGTGCACTCAAAGTTGTGGAGGGCTCCATCCTCATCGGAGATATGCAAGCTTTCTTACAGTATTCCACACAGTTTTCATTGCCATTGGTAAAACTATCGCAAATTTGGGGCAATCTTTTATCGGCCATCACATCCGCTGAACGTATCTTTGAACTATTGGATGCAGAGGAGATGGTGGAATATAAAACAGAGTTTCCCAATAAGGATGAAGAAACGGCGAAGATTGTTTTTGAGCATGTAAAATTTGGCTATAGCGATGAACTATTAATGAAGGATTTTTGTATGGAAGTCAAAGACGGACAGATGATCGCGATTGTGGGACATACTGGGGCGGGAAAAACGACGCTCATCAATCTGCTGGAACGTTTTTACGAAATCGAGGGCGGAGGAATCCGCATTGATGGAACGGATATACGCAATGTAGGTCGTGACAAAACCCGAAAGCAGGTCGGTATGGTGTTGCAGGATGCGTGGCTATTTTCCGGTACGATTTACGATAATATTCGTTACGGAAATGAAAAGGCAACTAAGAAGCAGATATACGCCGCAGCCAAAGCAGCCTACGCGGATGATTTTATTCAAAAACTGCCAGATGGCTATTATACTGTGTTAGGCGAGGAAGCGGATACCATCTCCCAAGGTCAGCGTCAGCTTATCACGATTGCAAGAGCCTTTGTCGGTAATCCAGATATATTAATTTTAGATGAGGCTACTTCTAATGTAGACAGCCGTACAGAGATGATCATCCAAAGTGCAATGAAGCGCCTGCTAAAAGGACGCACAAGTTTTGTGATTGCCCACCGTCTGTCAACCATTTATGAGGCTGACCGTATTTTGGTTATGAATCAAGGAGATATTGCAGAAACGGGGACCCATCTGGAACTGCTGGATAAGAAGGGAATTTACGCAGATATTTATAATAGCCAATTTACGCAAACTGACCTTTAGAGGAGGTATTGACATTCTATTTCTATATTTAAACTTGACATTTTTGACAAAAGAGGGATATAGGGACAGGTTGAAACCACTGAAAAGTCAACATATAGGGAAGCAACATAAAATAGGTCTATGGTGATAAAGCTTATTTTCAATAATTAAGGTATCTAACTAATTTGGACATGTATAATTATATTTTGCAAATAAAGGAAATTATCAATTGTAATCAATATACAAATAAGTTATAATATAGAATAAAATAATGATATGGAGATTGATAAAGTGAAATTGTATAAAAATATCTTGTTATTAACAGCACTAATTCTTCTAATAATATTGTCGGGTTGTTCGGCTCAAGAAATTCCTCTTGCCGAGGTAAAACAATATGCTGATCCTATAACAGAGAATATTCTGATAGCAATGAATGAAGATAATTACTCCCGCTTCTCACAGGATTTTGATGAGCAAATGAAGAACGGCTTAGATGAAATAAAGTATTACAATACTATTCCAGGAATGAAAAACAAGATAGGTCAATATATATCAAAAGAACTTGTTTCTGTTGAAAAGAAAGATCAATTTGTAGTAGTGACCTATAAAGCCAAGTTTTCGGAAGAGTCAGGTGATGTAATCGTTAGAAGTGTTTTCAGTGATAGAAATGGAAAGAACTATATATCGGGATTCTGGATGGACTCTCAAAAGTTACGTGGCAACTAATAAAAGGTCTGGTTGATGTGTTTATAAATCACATCAACCAGACCTTTTAGATTTTTTAATAATTACAAAATTTGAATAATTATTATTTACATTTAATTTACGATGTGTAATAATAATCAACGTGGGATGTAGTATGTAGTATATTCGTGATAAAAGGAGGCTTTTTCAATGAAAGTGGTTTTAGTTTATATGAGTACTATACCAGAATCGAATATCTTATGTTATTTTTCCTAGTAATATTGTGAGCAAAATATGATAGGGTGACGCTATAAACTTCCAGTGTTAGGTAAAACTCGATTGCGAATTTAACGGGCAGTCATAAAAGCTCATTCGTAAAATATCTTTAACTTACACAAACTGGCATCGTTTTTTATATGGTGTCAGTTTTATTCTTTTATTGAATGCATTCGTATTTGTCAGAGGTCTGTACGTTTTAAATTGATATGCAAAGAGGGAGGAAATTTTAGGATGAAAAGCTTGAAGACGCAGCTTATTACTTCAGTGATGGCAATTATTGGTGTGGTGTTACTTGGAGTTATATTGATCGCTTATTGGAATACGTCCAACTTGGTACGCAGTAACATTGAGGAAAAATTTCAGATTCGTGCAGAAGAGTTGGGCAGGGGATTCGATGTTCATATGCAACAAGAGAAAACAGTTATGATATCTTTTGGGAAGCAGGGAACGTCCCAATTTTTCCTGCTCACTGGTAATTCCGACAAACAACTTGAATTTGTCAAAAGGATGCATGATGACTTCCCTGAGTGGAATCCTGTTACTTTTTTTCCAGATTTGACTGGAAAAACTGCCATAACTAGTTTAGGTAAAGTAGTGGATGCATCAAAACTAGAATATGTAAAACGTTTGTCAGGAGGAACTCCTTTTTTTGGTGAACCAATTATTTCATTACTCTATAATAAACCAATCGTGGTGGGAGCCGCCCCTATTTCAATAGGTGGTCAAGTAGTTGGTGCAGTAACAGGCGGAATGCTTTTAGAACAATTTACGAAGGAAATCGATGAGTTTAAAATTGGTCAGGCTGGCTATGGCATGTTGGTGTCACCTGGCGGAATTATTGTCAGTCACCCAAATAAAGAAATTATTATGAATAAGAAAATAGAAGATTTAAATAGTCCTGAATTGGTCAATGCGATGAATGACATGAAAAGCGGGAAAACGGGATACACAATTGCAATGTTGGATGGAATTGAATATTTGGTGGCATTTTCACCCACCCAAGACAAGTGGGGTGTCTTCGTTGCCGCTCCGAGTGCTGAAGAATTCCTGCCAGTTTCTAGATTGAAGTGGGTTTTTGCCGGGTTGTTCTTATTAGGTATGCTTATTACTTTTTTCGTTGTAAATAAACTTGCGGATAGAATTGTTCGTCCCCTTAGAGAAATAGTTGAATATGTCAAAAAAGTATCAGAGGGAGATTTTACAGAAGGAACAATGCTAGAAAATAGTAAGATCCAGCATAATATTCAAGATGAAATAGGTGATCTTAGAGTGGCCATGAAACAAATGCGGACAAAACTGTGGGCTATATTGACACAAGTTACCCAAGTCACTGAACATATAACAAATATATCGACTCAGCTAAAAGTAGGTACAGAAGAAACGGCTCAGGCAGCGAGTCAGGTAGCAGGTTCCATTGCGAAGGTAGCAGGAGGGACTGAACGTCAAGTTAATTCGATCAATAATACAATGACGGAAATTCATAAGATGGCACAAGGTTCTGAGGAAATAGCCATTAATACAAGTAAAGTTGTGAGCGCTACTGGAGACGCCGCTGCAGCTGCTAAGGATGGTAGCCAGGCTATTAGCCAAGTAGTAAACCAAATGAATAATATTGAGAAAACGGTCACAAAATCGGCGGAAGTTGTAACTAAACTTGGCGAACGTTCGAAGGAAATAGGTCAGATTGTAGATACTATTTCCGGTATTGCTGGACAAACCAATTTGCTTGCACTAAACGCAGCTATTGAGGCGGCTAGAGCAGGTGAACAAGGTCGTGGATTCGCTGTGGTATCGGAAGAGGTGCGAAAACTTGCGGAGCAATCCCAAGAAGCTGCAAAGCAAATTGCGTCTCTCATAAGTGAAATACAAAGTGAAACTGATAAAGCGGTAGTAGCGATGAATATCGGCACTCGGGAAGTTGAATTGGGGACGGTTACTGTCGATTCAGCAGGCAATGCATTTAATCAGATTGTAAAGATTATCAACCAGGTTTCAACTCAGATTCACGAAATATCAACTTCTACCCAACATATGGCAAGTGGTAGTCAACACGTTGTAACGACGATGAAGGAAGTAACAGTTATAAACAAAGAAAATGCTGATGAAACGCAAACCGTCTCGGCAGCAGCAGAAGAGCAGTCTGCTGCCATGGAGCAAATTGCTACATCTTGTGATGAACTCAGCTTAATGGCCAGTGAATTGCAGGGTAGCTTACAAAAATTTCATATTTAAAGCTTTGTTGCTTTATAAGACTAACTAAGATTTCGCCGTTAGAGGTGATAGACAAACCCATATCACTTTTCCTTAAACTCATAAAAAATATATAATGTGAGAAAATTTCTGCCAGATTAAAAATGTATCTGGCAGAAATTTTTTATTTAATCCTATCCCCACGTCTCTTATGTATGAAAATTCTGAATGAGAGAATTTATTGGGGAAAATTATGTTGATTTTTAAAGGAATTTGTTTGTTTTTAGCGAACCATTTATTAAGGTTTAAGCCAAATAAAATGAATAATTTATGAGAGTGCTTTTTATTAATCTATTAAATATTAAAGCAAAACTTTAATTTAACTTTTATTTTATCAAATACAAAAGTTTTGATAAAATAACTTTTTAAGGAGGAAAATGGATAAAGATAGGAATTCTCTTAAAAATACAATTATTACTTCATTTATTGCAATGAGTATTATAATGAGTAGTATCATTGGTTATGTTGCTTTTTCTAAATGGAAAATGTCAATCGATACCCTCGTTGAGCAAATGGAAAATGATGCAACTAAGGATATCATAAACAAGGTCGAAACTTTTTTGAGTATTCCTCTATATATTAATGAAGTCAATGCTAATGTAATCAAAAGAGACCTTGTCGATATCGATCAGCAAGCAAAGCGTGATAGCTATTTCGCTGGGGTTATGAAAGCCAATCCAAGTGAAGTCTATAGTTTTAGTTTTGGTACGGAAACAGGTGAATATTATGGTGTGCGTCGTAATACTCACAATCAGCTTGAGATTATGAAAAGCGATGATACAACCCATGGAAAATCTCGCTATTATACGATCACTGAAGAGCTTACAGTTGGAGAATTCGTAGGCGAATTTGGTGAATTCGACCCGCGAACAAGAGATTGGTATAAAGTTGCAGCCAAGGAGAAACGACCTATATTTTCTCCTATTTATAAACATTTCGTTATGAATGATTTAGCAATTACCGCTTCTTATCCTATTTATAGACAAGATGGTACACTTAAGGGCGTATTAGGTACTCATTTGATCCTGTCAAAAATCAATACTTATTTAAAAGAAATTGTTGAAGATAAGAAGGCGACGGCTTATATTGTCGATAAGTCCTCAGGTGAAATGATAGCCAATTCTGTTGAAATGCCAAACTTTATCATCCTTCCTGATAAAAATATAAAGGGTATTAAATTAGAAGAAATCGATAATCCATCTGTCATAAAAGCATATCAACGCTATAAACAGGATGGCAATCCTTATATGCTTGTGACTACACCCCATGACAAACTACATATAAAACTGACAGATTATCAAAAGAATGGACTTAATTGGCTGATTATCACCATAATTTCGGAAAGTCAGTTTACCAATGAAATACTAAATGGTATTCATATTTTCATCACTGCCACTTTAATCGTCATCATCATTTCTATTTTACTTTGGAAAAAACGCATAGAATATATACTAAAACCTATTTATAATTTGATTCAAACCACGGAAAAATATTCAAAAGGTGAGTTATTTGAACGGGCAGAAGTTATCAGAAACGATGAAATTGGCAAATTATCAACTTCCTTTAATAAAATGGCTGAACAACTATCTAAATTTATTTTTAATCTTGAAGAAAAAGTAAAAGAACGTACACAGGAACTAGAGCAAACCAATGCTGCATTACAAATAGCCACTCAAGCGGCAGAAAAAGCAAATCAAGCAAAAAGTGAATTTCTGGCGAATATGAGTCATGAAATTAGAACACCAATGAATGGAATTATTGGAATGACAGATATTACTCTTATGACGGATTTACAAGAAGAACAACGGGAATATCTAAAGACTGTTAAGAGCTCAGCAACATTACTCCTGCGCGTACTAAACGATATCTTGGACTACTCGAAAATTGAGGCGGGTAAAATTAATTTGGAAAGGGCACCCTTTAATGTTCAAGATACTATGCATGAAGTTGCCGAATTATTTGACATAGGTGCGAAGCAAAAGGGCTTATCTATTAGGTTACATATTGATAAGAAGATACCAGATCAAATCATTGGTGATTCAGTTCGAGTACGGCAAGTACTTTCGAATTTAGTCGGAAACGCAATTAAATTTACAACAGAAGGCGAAATTATTGTCGCTGTTGTGATTGAAGAAATACTTAACCAGAAAATAAAATTAAAGTTCTCCATAAAAGATAGGGGAATTGGAATTGCAGAGGATAAACTGGATAAACTGTTCAAACGGTTTAGTCAGGTAGATGATTCTCACACGAAACAATTTGGAGGTACAGGGCTTGGGCTTGCAATTTCCAAAAATATCATTTTGCTAATGGAAGGCGAGATTGGTGTAGAAAGTAAAGAAAGTAGAGGAAGCACGTTCTTTTTTACGGCCGTTTTTGGAATTCAAGACAGAGTGACAAAGGTAATCAATAGTATGGATGATGAACTTATTCAGTATGAATCTTCAGCAACTAAAACAGTGTTAGTTGCTGAAGATGATCCAGTAAGTAGAAATATGGTAACTATACTATTAGAGAAAAATGGCTTTAAGGTCATTGCTGTAGAAAATGGAAGAGAAGCGATTAATGCATTCCAACAGGAAAAATTTGACGTGATTTTGATGGATGTGAATATGCCTTATTTGGATGGTTATTCTGCAACAACTCAAATTAGATCGAGCGAGAAAGATAAAAACCTTCGCACACCGATTATAGCAATGACTGCGTATGCTTTGAAGGGCGATCGAGAAAAGTGCTTGGAAGCAGGTATGGATGATTACATTTCAAAACCAATTAACCTAGCTGAAATTCGTAGGGTAATTAATAAGTGGTTGAAAAAGTAAATTATGGGACAAGTATTCTGTCCCCGTTTCCTGCCTATATCCTCAAAACACTGATGATATAGGCATTCTGTATTTTTTATAAAAAAGTGATTATATTTCTTTTGTTTGGAAAAATAATAATGATGATACAAAGGAATCTATCTATTTTTCGCCGAATAAATAAAAGTCGTGAAATGAATAGTGCTATTATGTTGTAGCCAATATAAAGAGGTGCGTTATGCATTGCCCTTATTGTAAACAAGAATGCAAGTCAGATACAGTTTATTGCCCGCATTGTTTTAAATTATTAGTTGAGCCTGAAGGTGCTGAATCGAGCACTGTTCAAAATAAGACTGGAGAATGGAAATATTCCATCATGCTGAATATGCTTAAAACCGACTGGAAAATACTTGTCGTTATTGTTATTTTAGCACTTGGAATACCTGCACTTTTAAGCTATAATACATCGAAAAAAGATGAAACGGTAATTGGTCAAGCAAAGCTATTTCTTGCCGAGGGATATTCTGATAATGAGGAATTATCAAAAGTAACATGGGGACGAGTAAATGAGGCGAAACTATTATTACTAAAATTATCGGATAATTCGAGTGTTCGAAAAGAGGCAGATAGTCTTGCTGCAGAAATTGCAGCTCGTGAAACAGGTATCGCGATCGTGGACGCACAAAAAATAATAGAAAATGATACTATCACAGAACTGGATATTCAAAGAGCAAAGAACATCAAAGAAATTTTCACGTATGTACAAGTCACTAATCGCTATTACCAGCAAGCAAAGGAACTTTCCCCAGAATTTACAGAAATACTCGATGCAAGTTTACTTGCGCGAGCAAAACGAAATATTGAGCAGTCCAAGATTCAAGAAGCACGAAATGATCTAGCGGATATTAGTACGCAATCATTATATGCGAATGCAGCAAAGTTGGTAAATGATCAATTATGTGAGACGGAACGAGTACTCAAAAAAATGGAAGAAATACAAAAGCGTAAACAATATGCAAGAAGTATTGAGGATGATTTAACGAGTAAAAGTAAGATGAATATTTTGGTTACTACATCTGGCGATAATAGCGAATATTTAACAGTAAGATATAAATTATTGGCACGTTCCTTATTGAAAAAGTATTCTGATGAAGATAAGATTATCAGCACGGCCCAAGAACTTGGCTTTAAACGTGTTACTTTCAATGCAGAAGATGAAGATGCATGGAAAGATAAATGATCAATTGTCCTGTTAAATACTATATTGCTGCTGTTTTTTAATAAATCTTGCCAATATGGGAAAATTGCAATAAAATATACCAGGGTAAACAACGAAAAAAATGGTCTTTATTTATATGAATAAAGGTACGTAAATGAAGCGGAGGATGTATATAATGAAAGTATCTTCTAGAGTGTATTGTCTATTATTTGTTCTTATTTTGATAACAGGTCTACTTTCTGGTTGCGCAGACAGCGCAAGCAATGATATTAAAATCGGCATGGTCTATGAATTAACGGGAAATACTGCATCTTATGGTACTTCAGCTGCTGATGGTGCAAAACTAGCCTTTAAAGAAATCAATGCCAGCGGTGGTGTTTTGGGAAAACAGATTAAAATAGTGACAGCTGATAACAAAGGTGAACCTTCTGAATCGGCTAATGCTATGACGAAGGTAATTACTCAGGATAAAGTAGTCGCCGTTACTGGATTTACTGTCAGTTCTTGCGGGATTGCTGGTTCAGCTGTTGCTGAAGACAATAAGATTCCTCTTGTAGCTGCAGCGACTGTCAACCCAAGAGTAACAGTTGACGAAAAAACTGGTAAAGTAAAAAATTACACCTTTCGTGCCTGCTTTATTGATTCTTTCCAAGGTACAGTAAGTGCCAATTTTGCTTTAAACAGCCTCAAAAAGTCAAAAAGTGCTATTATGATTGACAACTCCAGCGACTATAGTAAAGGTTTGGCGCAAATCTTTAAAGATGTCTTTACAAAAGGAGGAGGCCAAGTCGTTCTTGAAGAAGCATATCTTCAAAAAGATCAGGACTTTAAATCTGTTTTGACTAAGATTAAAGCCCAGAACCCTGAAATATTGTATCTTCCTGGTTATTATGAAGACGTTGGTAAGATTGTCAAACAGGCTCGTGAACTCGGCATTATGATACCTATTCTTGGTGGTGATGCTTGGGATTCACCTAGATTAGTTGAAATTGGTAGTCCCGACTCATTGAATAATACATACTTCACTAACTTCTATTCAGTACAAGATACCAATCCAGCATCGCAAGCCTTTGTTGAAGCATATAAGAAAGAATATAACCAACTGCCAGATTCCATGGCGGCTATGGGATATGATGCTGTTTATTTGCTAGTTGATGCGATCAAACGAGCTAATAGTGTAGAGTCTGCTAAAATACGCGAGGCACTGGCTGCAACGCAAGATTTTAAAAGTGTAAGCGGAAGTATGAATTTAAGTCCAACTCATGATGCCATTAGAGGTGTCGTCATTATCGAAATGAAAGATGGTAAACAAGTTTATAAAGAAACTGTAAAGCCATAAAACAAATATAAAGCAAAAAAGTTCCTGCCAGATTTAAAATAGATTTGGCAGGAACTTCGTATTTATACGGAATATTAAAGGATATTATCGTGATAGAGCGAATTCAAAGAGGTAGAGTGATTTTTCCCCTATGATACAGTGGCAGGAGGATGAATATGAAGATAATCATCACTAAAGATAAGTTGTCCGAAGCAACATCTAAAGGAATCATTACGCAACGCCAAGAGGAAGAGTTATGGAACTTATTTTGTACAAATTCTAGCATAGATAGGGAAAATTCAAAAATTACTCCAGAAGAATCAACATTCGTCAAAATGCTTTACTCTTCTGGTGCATTCATCATTATTGGTGCAATGAGCTGGTTTATGAATAGAGCATGGAATTCTTGGAACGGCGCAGGTATTGGTGGAATTGCATTATTCTATGCATTAGCTTTTATCTTAATAGGCAGGATTTTTTCGAAAAAATCCAAAGTTTTAAGTGATCAATTTTATGTTATGGCAGTGGCTATGACTCCACTCTTCACTTACGGAGTACAAAAGTGGTTAGGATTTTGGCCAGACAAGTTTCCTGGAGATTATCAGGAATTTCATATGTATATTAAGGGTGGCTGGATGACTATAGAATTGGTTACTTTATTGGTCAGTACAGTGGCATTACGCTATATTAAAAATTCCCTTGCTATGGCAATACCAGCCTTCGTTTTATGGTATATATCTATGGATATAACACCACTATTGTTTGGATATGATGATGACTGGAACTACCGGAAATATGTTTCTATCTTTTTTGGTGTGAACATGATCATTGCTGCATTCATCATAGATAATCGAAGAACAATTGATTATCCAAAATGGCTTTATATCTTTGGAACTATCACTTTCTGGTGCGGAATATCTGCACTCGATAGTACCAATGAATGGTCAAAATTGCTGTATTTTATCATCAATATTACGATGATGTGCGCTGGAACTTTGTTAAATCGTACAGTTTTTATTATTTTCGGTTCATTAGGATGTATTGGATATATTGGACATTTAGCTTATTCAATCTTTTACTCTTCTTCATTTTTTCCAATTGCGTTGGCAGGCTTTGGACTCTTTATCATTCTTATCGGGTGGTTTTGCCATAAAAATCGTGAGATAATTAAAGAAAGAATGTTGGAGATAACTCCTCAGACTATTATTGCTCGATTACCTCAAAACCGTAAGTAAATTGAGGATGTAAAAAACCTAGCTAAAATAAAAAAAAATTACACTATTGACTTAGAGGCTACACTAAGGAGTAAAATGGTATGGTAGCGTAGCTTGTTCTCCACTATAAAAAATGCAGGAGTGTGTTAGTTATGAAAAATTTCGAATACTTTACCCCTACTAAAGTGGTTTTTGGTAAGGATGCAGAAACGCAGACTGGAAGCCTGATTCAAGCTCAGAATTGTAAAAAGGTTTTGGTTCACTTCGGAGGTAGCAGTGCAAAAAAATCTGGTCTGCTGGATAAAGTTTTTAATTCTCTCACAATCGCAGGAATCGACTATGTAACTCTGGGTGGTGTAGTACCAAACCCTAGGCTTTCTAAGGTATACGAAGGCATTGAATTGTGCAAAAAAGAAAATGTGGACTTCATTTTAGCTGTCGGTGGTGGCAGCGTTATTGACTCCGCCAAAGCCATCGGTTACGGTATGGCAAATGACTTCGATGTGTGGGATTTATACAGTGGCAAAGCACAGGCAACTGGCTGTCTGCCAATCGGCGTCATCCTGACTATTGCGGCTGCTGGTAGTGAGATGAGTAATTCCTCTGTGATCACCAAGGAAGAAGGGTGGCTGAAAAGAGGTTGTAATACAGACTATGCTCGATGTAAATTTGCTATTATGAATCCAGAGTTGACCTATACTTTACCACAGTACCAGACGCAAAGTGGTTGTACCGATATCCTAATGCATACAATGGAACGTTATTTCGCCACAGAAAGAAGTATGGAAGTGACGGATAGTATTGGCGAAGGTCTAATGAGAGCTGTGATCCGCAACGCAAAGATACTAATAGAAGAACCCCAAAATTATGAGGCACGTGCAGAAGTGATGTGGGCTGGAAGTCTTTCTCACAATGGTTTGACAGGATGCGGTTCTATTGGAGACTGGTCATGTCATCAGCTAGAACATGAGTTGGGCGGTATGTTTGATGTAGCTCACGGTGCTGGTTTATCAGCGGTGTGGGGAAGCTGGGCACGTTATGTATATAAGACTAATGTAATGCGTTTTGTACAATTTGCGGTCAATGTACTGGGTGTATCCAATGATTTCAATGCCCCTGAAAAGACTGCCCTAGAAGGTATCAAAGCCATGGAGAATTTTTATCGGTTGATCGGTATGCCCACTTCGATTAGAGAATTGGGTGTCGAACTAACGGACGAACAAATTCATGAACTGGCTTACAAGTGTAGCTTTAAAAACAGCAGAACGATCGGTAATTTCCAAATTCTCAATATGGAGGATATAGAAACAATCTACACCATGGCGAGATAATCATAAACTAAATTTAAGCAGGAGGCTAATCATTGATTAGCCTCCTTTTCATAAACCTATGGCTTATTGCTCTCCTATTTTTTTTGCCATATAATAGTAGTTAAATAAGGGGGAATGAAAATGGAGTGGTACTTAGATTATGATGGTAAGCAATTTGGTCCGTTGACTGTGACTCAAGCAAGAAGTTATGTTAGAACAAATCCCAATGGTTTGGCTTGGCGAGAAGGGTTTCCTGAGTGGCTCCCTATAAAAGAAATATCTGAATTGCAAACAACATCATCCACTGCGTCTAGTCCGCCAGTACGTAGTGTACTTCCGCCAAGTTTACCTACTCGTACTTCTGATGAAGTCGACTACAAGATATTTGGCACTGAAATGCAGTTTGTTGAAGTCGAACTTGATCCTGGTGAAAGCGTGATTGCAGAAGCTGGAGCCATGATGTATAAAGACAGTACTGTGGAAATGGATACTATTTTTGGTGATGGATCGGCTAAAAGCAGCCAAGGGGGCTTGTTTGATAAGCTAGTGGGTGCCGGTAAGCGATTATTGACAGGTGAAAGTCTGTTTATGACCGTTTTTACTCACCGTGGTGCTGGCAAAGCAAAAGTTGCCTTCGGAGCGCCCTATCCTGGTAATATTATACCCATGCCTCTATCTCAATTTGGTGGCACGATCATCTGCCAGAAAGACAGTTTTTTATGTGCGGCAAAAGGTGTTTCAGTCGGAATTTATTTTCAACGTAAGATCATGACAGGATTGTTCGGCGGCGAAGGTTTTATCATGCAGAAACTTGATGGTGATGGGCTTGCGTTTATGCATGCCGGTGGTACCATTCTTGAACGTCAACTCCAATCAGGTGAAGTATTACACGTTGATACGGGATGTATCGTAGCTTTTGAACCTAGTGTACAATTCGATATTCAAAAAGCGGGAAACATTAAGAGCGCTTTATTTGGTGGCGAAGGATTATTTTTTGCAGTTTTACAAGGACCAGGGAAAATTTGGCTGCAATCACTTCCTTTTTCTCGATTAGCAGGACGGATGTTGGCAGCAGCACCACAGAATGGTGGAAATCGAGAGGAAGGGAGTGTACTTGGCAAGTCTGTTCTAGGAGGCACTTTACTTGGTGGGTTAGGCAGTTTCCTGGGCGGTGACGATGAGTAACATTAGAATTACGAAAGTAATCAATAGTAATAAAACATAAAATGGATGATATTAACAAAAACTTAACAGTTTGTTAATATTTTAGACTAACATGAATGTAATAATAAGAATAAGGTCGAGCCTACCAAGTACAAATTTTTTTGGAGGTGTCTTATGTATCATTCTAAAACATCTGTTTTATGTCTGTCACGTTTTTCTCGTTTGTTACTGACGCTCGTTGTCGTAGCCTCACTCATGTCTAGTATGACAGTATCCTATGCCGCTTATAATGCGCCAGAAGCATCAAACATCAGTATTATGCCCATTGATCGAGCAAAATTTCTTATCGGTCAAAAATTTGATTTTGAAATTGAAGTCAAGACAGAAACTCCTGCTAGCGCCATCGAAGTGATGGTAAATGGAATAGCCGCTGAAGTTTTCTTTGGCAAACAAGCAGTGACTAAGTTTGACAAAATGAGTACATATCGTATTAATGAAGTTTCTCTTCCTCAAACTGGTAAAGTAGCCGTAACAGTAACTGTAAAAACTGAAAATGGTATAGAGAAACGCAGGATAAACTATGAAGTTACTTCTGATGGAATAAAAAAACCAGCCAAAAATGTTATTCTCATTATTGGGGATGGAATGAGTTTGCAAGCGAGACAAATGGCTCGTATTCTTTCTAAAGGTATTACCGAAGGCAGATATAACGATTTGCTTGAAATGGAAAAGATGTCAAATCTAGCTTTAATCACTACGTCAGGCAGTGACTCTTTAGTAACTGATTCGGCTAATAGTGCTTCAGCCTATGCAACAGGTCAAAAAGGCGCTGTCAATGCTATGGGTGTATATGCCAATAGTACAAAAGATCCTTTTGATGATCCCAAAGTCGAAAACATTATTGAATTGGCAAAACGTACGCGTGGTATGGCCACTGGTATTGTTTCTACTGCTAATATCACAGATGCAACCCCAGCAGCGATGCTCGCCCATACTCGTAAACGAAGTGAACAAAACTTCATTGCTCAAGAAATGCTCAATCCTCTCCATCGTCCAGATGTAATTTTAGGTGGTGGCTCTCGACACTTTTTACCTAAAAGCGTACCTGGATCTAAACGCAGTGATGATCGTAATCTAATTGAAGAGTTTAAGCAACAAGGGTACAAGCTGGCAACTAGCAAAACAGAACTAAAGCTAGCTGGTTCCCCAGATAAACTGCTCGGCCTCTTCCAACTTGACAACATGGATGTATATATTGATCGTGAAGTAACAAAAAATCCAGCTGTTCTTGGTAATTTCAATGATCAACCTACCCTTATGGACATGACTAAAACTGCAATTGACGTATTAAGTAAAAATCAGAACGGATTTTTCCTCATGGTAGAAGGTGCTTGCATCGATAAACAGCTTCATACCATGGACTGGCAACGGGCTACTTATGATACGATTGAAATGGATAAAGCAGTAGGTATTGCCAAAGAATTTGCTAAAAAACAAGGAGATACCTTGGTTATTGTTGTAGCAGACCATGCTCATGGCGCCAGTATTACTGGAACCTATCATGAATTAGATGGTAAAACAGGTCGTGAAGCCGTTCGCATTTATGGTGATGCTGGCTGGCCTACTTTTGCTGATGTAGACGGAGATGGTTTCCCTGATGATCCTAACCCAAGTGTAACGTTAGCTGTCCAATTTGCTAATCACCCAGATTATTATGAGAACTATAAGTTCCAAGAAGTTCCCACTTCACCAGCAATTATGGCAAATGGTAAAGCAATTGCCAATCCAAAACGATCTTTAGAGGGCGGAGAGTTGAAAGTGGGTAATATCCCTACTTCTGATTCGTCAGAAGTCCATTCTGCTGATGATGTCCCTTTAACTGCTGAAGGTCCTGGTGCTGATTACTTTAAAGGTATTATGGATAATACTGAAGTATTTCACGGTATTGTCCGAGCATTGGGTCTAGACGGTCGTAAACATCAAAAATAAATGAATAGATAACCCGGAGGCGAGATATGGTTAAATTAACCAAACGTATAAGCAACGTTATTTTTGTGATGCTGCTTACTTGGTTGCCACTAAGCTGGATGGGGCAAGAAGGGATGATTCCTTACAGTGAATCGTCCCTGTTTTGTACTCGCGCTGAGGCAGCTCCGACATGGCTACCATGGTTTAATGAGCAAGCGACACTCCTTGAATTTAATGAATTATATAGTGGTGCTTCGGCGCTCGGTCTGACACTATCACCAAAATTAGAAAGTCTAAAAGGAAAAAAAGTGCAGATCAGCGGTTTTATGGCGCCCCCTCTTAAGCCAACTCTAAATTTTTTCGTTTTAACCAAAGTGCCGATGTCCATCTGTCCTTTCTGCTCAACGGATGCAGACTGGCCTAATGATATTGTGCTGATCAAACTCTCAAAACCTGTCAATGCTCTGCCTTTTGATCGATTGATTACCGTGACAGGGGAATTAGAAGTAGGTTATCAGATGGATGAGGAAACTGGTTTTATCAGCTTGGTGCGTATCGTTGCTGAAAGCCTTGAAGAGGCTAATTAATTGTTGGGGATGATAAGATGTTAGAAGTAAAGCAGGTCCGCAAAGAGTATCATGACGTTTTACAGACAGTAACGGCTGTTGACATTGACAGTCTTATCATAAAAGATGGTGAACAAGTGGCGTTAGTGGGACCAAGCGGTTCAGGTAAAACCACCCTATTACATCTTATCTCAGGACTCATGACTCCGACTGTTGGTGAGATAATAGTTGATGATATTAGTATTTCAGATATGCCGGAAACTTGCCGAGATATCTGGCGAGCTAAAACAATTGGCTACGTTTTTCAAAAATTAAATCTTCTTGGCAGCTTGAACATTCTAGATAATTTGTTAGTCGCCATGAGTTTTGCAAATTCAATTCCTAAAAGAGAGCGTCAACAATGGGCCAGCCAACTGTTGGACCAGGTGAATTTGTCCCATAAAACGGCTAAATTTCCTCACCAACTTAGTATGGGTGAGCAACAGCGAGTAGCTGTCGTCAGGGCGATCATTAATAAGCCTCAGCTTATTTTGGCTGATGAGCCAACTGCCAGTTTGGATCAAGATAATGCTTTGCTCATACTCAAAATGTTACGACAGTTTGCAAGGGAATCCAATAGTATCTTACTGGTATCCACTCATGACCAACAAATTATGAATGAATTTGAACGAATTTATTCTTTACGACAAGTAAAGAAGGGGGTGAGCTAAAGTGCGACTTATAATAGCCTGGCGTAATTTGTTGGCAAAGCCAGTTCAAAGTGCCCTAACGGTACTTATCGTAGCCGCTACTATTACCATGTTGACTTTGGTGACCTTATTATCGACGGGTACTCATAACGGTCTGGTTATCGCTACGGAACCCTTCGACCTCATTGTTGGGGCTAAAGGCAGTCCTAATCAACTCGTATTAAATACGGTTTTTCTACAGGATGCGCCGATCGGTAATGTGAGTCATGAGATCGTAGAAAAATTAGTAGCCAACCCATTAACGGCATCAGCAATTCCATTGGCTTTCGGCGATAACTATAAAGGTTATCCTATCGTTGGTAGCGAGAACAGTATCTTTCAGCATCAACCAAAAATCGGACAAGGAGAATGGCTGCAATTGGCAGCAGGGCATATGTTTAGCATACCTTTTGAAGCTGTTATCGGAGCCAGCGTTGCCCAAAAGCTGAACCTAAGGTTAGGTGATGAGTTTAAATCGACTCATGGCCTTATAGCTGACGGTCAGGCACATGAGCATGTTTACCATGTTGTCGGAATACTGAAAACGCTAAATGGTCCTTACGACCAAGCTATTTTAGTTCCCATTGAAAGTATCTGGTTATCCCATGAGAAACATGAACATAAACCTGGGGTGGAAGATCGGGATGATCATGAACAGGAGCATGATGTCACTGCCATTTTAGTAAAACCCAAAGGTTATAGTGAAGCCATGCGCTTATACCAACAGTTTCAACAAGAACCAGGAGCACAGATGGTTTTTCCGTCTCAAGTTATTGTTCAGCTCTTTGCTATGTTAGGACAAGGTGAGCATATGCTAAGAACAGTAGCCTATGTAGTGATTATAATGGGATTGATGATTATGGCCTTATCTGTGTACTGGTCAGCTTTAAGCCGTGCCCACGACCGGGCCATATTACGCGCATTAGGAGCCAGTTCCCACGATATTCTTGCAATCATCGTGGCTGAAAGTACGATCTTGACTGTCAGCGGTGTTACTGTTGGCATCCTAACAGGGCATGGAATATTTTCACTACTAGTAAAAATAATGGAAAGTAAAACAGCAATTGTGCTGACAGCAGGTTTAACGCCTGACGAAGTATACATTATGATCGGCGGAACTTTATTTGGCATGTTAGCTGGGCTGATTCCAGCAGTGCTCACATATCGAACGGAGGTTACCCACTATTTATGATATCATTTTAACGAGTGGCTCATAAGACTAGCTAACGAATAGCTTAATTTAATTTTATCGATTCGCTTAGACTTAAGTTTAAGCGTTTTTTTTATAACAGTGGGGTTTTCTTCTGGTAATAAATGTGTTGTTGAAGGAATTTGGATAAAAAATATGGAATGATTATGATGAGAGAATATTTACAGAGGTCTGCCCCAAAGGCGCTTTCGTAGAATATCATGTTTTTTGCGTGAATGATATTGATATTCTTAAAAATTTGTTTATGAAATACGAGGGGGGAGAAACTTTGGATATAAGAAATTTAGAATGTTTAATTGAGGTTGCCCGCCATAAAAACTTTAGCAAGGCTGCTGAAATGATGTATATATCTCAACCATCCATTAGTAGGGCAATTAAGGAGTTAGAAGCTCAATTTGGTATCATTTTATTTTATCGTGATACTAAGTCTGTAGAATTAACAGATGCAGGAGAAATCATTTTAAAACAGGCTCAACAAATCGTATCATCTTTTCAAAATATAACCTCTCAGCTAGGAGATCTGAAAAAAATGCAGTCGGGGAAAATTTATATTGGTTTACCCTCAATTACTGCTATTACAACTTTTTCTTATTTACTCAGTTCTTTTAAGAAAGAATATCCTAATATCCATATTCATTTATATGAGTTTGGCCCTAAAAAAGTGGAAACATCGATTCAAGATGGTCTTTTAGACATTGGCATATTCACTCCCTCAGAGAATAACGAAAACTATGAAAAGATTTGGTTTGAACAAGATCCCCTTGAAGTCGTTATGCATCCAACAAATAGGCTCACCCAATATGAAGTGATTGATTATAATAAGCTTAGTGATGAAGAATTTATTTTATACAATAGCGATTATAATTTACATGATATGATCGTCAATGAATGTACAAAAGCTGGTTTTCAACCTAAAATTATTTTAGAAACTTCACAACGTGAGTGGATGACACAAATGGTAATAGACAATTTAGGTATCGCATTATTGCCCAGCAAGATTTGTAAAAACTTAGACCCTAAGGTCATTGTTTCTCGTCCTTTTACAGATCCTCAGCCATGCTTACGATTGGCCTTAGTTTGGAAAAAGGGCAGATATCTTTCCTACGCAGCTCGCGAATTTATAACCTTTGCCAAAGAACATTATGATAAAGAATGAGGTTTTAATAATGATTATAGTTAAGTCGAATAGTATGATTTGTATTATAACTGTATTATGCCTAGCATCTCTGGGATTCAACTATTTCTATGGAGATCTAGATATTGAAAAAATGTTTTTTGGCAAGAGTATGCCAACTGCCCAAATGTCATCTCCGCAAATACCAGAAGTTGAGCATCATAAGCAAAGTGTTATTTTAAAAGATTTACCTGAATTAAAATTGGTCAATAAATCGATTCGTTTAGACAAAGAATATGAACCAATCGATTTAGTTCCTGTAAAAGGGGTATATTTACGTGAAATGGCAGCCTCTGCTTTAGTCAAAATGCTCTATGCTGCCGAAAGCGAGGGAATCAATGATCTCGTAGCTTACAGTGGTTATCGTTCATATGCTACACAATCGGCAGTATATTACAATAAAATTGCTAGCCTGCGCCCTAAGTATGGAGAGTTAGCCGAAGTAGAGGCCGCAAAATTGGTTGCTCCGCCAGGTGCTAGTGAACATCAAACTGGTTTGGCTGCAGACCTGACTTTAAAAGCTTTTTTAGATTATGAGTATGTGCTAAACTATGATTTTGCTGATACAATACAAGGTCATTGGCTTAAAAAGAATGCTTGGAAATACGGTTTTATTCTTAGATATGCCGAAGATAAAGAAGGAAAAACTAATATTAGTTATGAACCATGGCATTTTCGCTATGTTGGACTAGAACATGCTAAGACGATATATGAGCGTAATATTTGCCTGGAAGAATATATAGATCAAAGTACTACAGAGTAGAAAGTTCTGGTGCAAAGATTCCAGAAATTAAAGATTGTCGCATTTTCACCCGAATATCAAGCTGCTATGTACCAATATTGCTAATTGCCAGCTCCACTTGATCTCCTTGTTGGATTAAAGGCAACATAGTAATCGGTAAAGTAGTTTCACCATAATAATGTTGTTCCGCGACAATCGTTGACAATAGCTCTGTTTTTTCTTTTACAACATCTTAAATTGCATATAATGTACATTGAAAAAGAGGCTGTGGCACTAATTTTTTAGTACCACAGCCTTTTATTTAATATCTAAATACACCAGATACAATATCCGCATTTCACTAATCGGTATGCATTTATTACAATAATAATAAGAAAAGACTTATATCAGCTGGAACGTTAGAGTGCTTGATCAAGGATAATAATGAGGTGAAAGGAGTTTGATTATATATGAAGGCATCAGTTCCCAATTTGAAAAGAGAAATTACTGTACCGCAAAATCGACAAACTGGGGGGCAACCAATCAATAATGAAAAAAATGAAATGATAAAAAGCAATGCACTTACAGATCTAACAAAAGAACAATGGTTTTGGGATAAAGCAGTACTATCGTAAACGATCAGATGAAAAAATGACCTAAATGACGCATCAATGATATGCTTTATTTAGGTCATTTTTTTAATTAAGCGTTACACCCTATAATTCTCTTGTTGCAGATTTATTAACTGGAAAATATTCGAAAGGTTCTAGGGCATTTTCCATTTAATTGCTGCTAAATTTGCTTTCTTCCAATAAGGATAGTATTTTAGGAGTGCATCGCTTGCCGCCACAAGGACCTGAACCAGCTCCAGAAGCTTTCTGTACTTTTTCTAAAGTATCAGCACCACTGGCAATTGTTTTCTTTATAGAAGCTTTGTTAATGGCCTTGCATAGACATACTTTGGTTAATTTATCTAATAGTTCCGGATTCAGATCATCGCTCATAAAAACACCTCATTTAAAGTTTATGTTTATATTTTACTCTACAATCACTCAAAAAAGGAGGATAATTTCAACATAAATATATAATAATTGCAGTTATTTTCTGATTATTTTAACAACAGGTATAAATTAGAATATTTTCTGCCGAATCATTTTATAGTGAATCACCAGATTACTTATTGATTTCAGGAAACCAATAAACTATAATAGTTTATAAGCAGAAAATGATGTTGCTTAATGATTGGACTTTAAGGAAGAGGCGAAATACAGTGAATGATATAAAGAATCTTATCCTTGATAAAGCCAAAGAACGAATGGAACGTTTTGGTTTTAAAAAGACAACAATGGACGAAATTAGTAAAGACTGTAGAATTTCTAAAAAGACAATCTATGAACATTTTACAGACAAAGAGGGGATGTTTAAATGTCTTTTATTACGTGAATGTCATAAAACTATAGAAATACTATTTTCCCAACTAGAAGATGTATCAGATCCTCTTGAGAAGTTAATTTTACTAACACGGAATGCTATATCTCATTTTAATCAGGATCACTTTGTCACAAGAATCTTAAAGGATGATGAATTATATTTAGCTTTTGTAAAGCGAAAATATCATGAAGTGATTGATGAAGAAATCATTTCAATCATTGCTCAACTTATTCGCGAAGGCAAAAAGCAAGGACAGTTTCGTGATGTCGATGAAAGGATTGTAGCTTATGCTGGTTTTAAGTTGTTTCAAGCCTTTAGCTATGCACGTACAGAGCCACTTCGCAAAGATCAGGATTATACAGATGTTCTCATTGATTTTCTCGTCAATGCCCTTATAAAGAAATAGAGAAAAATCCAGCCAATTCACCACGATTTGTCCGATGACCAAGTCGCTTTAAAGCGACTAAGTCCCTGGATAAGGGCGACTAAGATTCAGATGGAGCTAAAAATTCACCTGAATCAAGTCTTCTTTATATTTTAAATAATGGGTGTTGGTTTTTTTACAACCAATAAACTAAAACACCGTTATAGTTTATTGGTTGCAACATGATTAGTCAAAGTGTACTTAAATTTTCGGGAGGTTTTTTTGTGAAAAAGTCGATTGCTAGTTGTACCGTAATTTTTATTCTACTTTTATCCTTTAGTCTTACTGGATGTTCAAAAGTAGAAACTATCAAAGCGGAAATACCCCTCGTTCGCTCACAAATAGTCAAAATGGAGACTTCTGGGCAAGGAGCAAACTATTCTGGTGAAGTGCGAGGGCGCTATGAGACTCAGCTTGCTTTCCAGGTTGGAGGCAAAGTGATAAAACGCAATGTGGAGCTTGGCAGTACTGTTCAACCTGGAGATATCCTTATGGAAATCGATGGGAAGGATATTACACAAACAGTCAACATGAGTGCTGCACAAGTGGCTTCAGCCCAATCCCAATTAAAGCTAGCTGAGACCAATCTAGAACGCTATCGTACTCTATGTGAGCAAGGAGCCATTAGCCGAGCTCAATTAGATCAATATCAAAATGCATATGAAGTTGCTTTAGCTGCTGTCCGTCAATCATCAGCCCAATATACGCAAGGTACGAATCAACTAGGCTACAGCACTCTAGTGGCAGATAGTACCGGAGTCATCTCTAGCATTACTGCCGAAGCTGGTCAAGTCGTTAGCGCTGGTCAAGCAATCCTCACTATAGTGAAAGATGGTGAACGGGAAATTGAAATCAACATTCCAGAAAACCGTGTTGACCAAATGCGTAATGTAAAGCAAGTTCGTATTAGTTTTTGGGCGCTACCAGATGTTGTAATTGAAGGGAAAATCAGAGAAATTTCACCAATGGCTGATAAAATATCCCGAACCTATAAAACCAGAGTGAGCTTACTAAATCCTCCTGCAAGTGTACAGTTAGGCATGACTGCAAACGTGACAGTGGGAAATTCGATAAACCAACAAGCTGTTTATGTTCCATTAACGGCAATTTACCAAACTGGCAATATTCCTAATATATGGATCATTAAAGATGGGATAGTTAATTTGCAACCTGTAAAAGTTGGAGTTTTTGGTGACGGAAAAATTCAAATTTTAGAAGGACTTCAAGATGGAGATGTAATTGTTACTGGTGGAGTTCAAAAACTGCGCGAAGGCGAGAAGGTGAGGATATGAGCAACCTAAATTTGACAGAATGGGCACTTAAACATAAACAATTAGTTTATTTATTCATCATAATGCTTTTTGTAGGAGGAATATTTTCTTACCAAAAATTAGGAAGAATGGAAGATCCGGATTTTGTCATTCGCCAAATGGTTGTATCAGTTGCTTGGCCAGGTGCTAGTGCTCGCCAAGTGGAAGAACAAGTAACAGACAAAATTGAAAAGAAGTTACAAGATACACCGGGTCTAGATTATTTAAAAAGCTACTCAAGCCCAGGTCAAGCTATTATCTATGTAAATCTAAAAGAGACAGTCAAAGAAAAAGATGTCAGACCCACCTGGTTTGAAGTACGTAATATGGTCAATGATATCAAAGGCACCTTACCTCAAGGAGTCGTCGGTCCTGCTTTTAATGATCGCTTCGATGATGTATTCGGTAGTATTTATGCTCTTACATCAGATGAATACAGTTATGAGGATATGCGAGAAACAGCCGAAAAAATTCGCAGAACTTTGCTTGGTGTAAACAATGTAAAGAAGGTTGAGCTGATCGGCGTTCAACCAGAAAAAATTTTTATGGAAATGGAAAGCAGTAAATTAGCCAGTCTTGGAATCGATCCTGCTATTATCATTGCTGCCGTAAAAGCGCAAAGCGCTATGACTCCCTCAGGCATGGTTGAAACCTCTGCAGACAATGTATATTTACGAGTGTCTGGAATGTTTGAAACAGTAGATGGTCTGCGTAACATGCCGATTCGAGTCAATGAACGAACATTCCGTCTGGGTGATATTGCAAAAATTAAACGTGATTACGTAGATCCTATGGAGCCAAAAATGTATTATAATGGGCAGCCAGCTTTAGGTATCGCTCTTTCCATGGATAAGGGAGGAAATATCCTTACTCTAGGAAATGATTTGGAAAAGGCGACCGCCATGATCAAAAAAGATTTACCCTTGGGTCTAGAACTCAATCAAGTATCGAATCAACCCCAGGCGGTTAAAGGAGCAATTAACGAGTTTGTAAGGTCACTATGGGAAGCCATCATCATTGTACTCGCAGTGTGCTTTTTTAGCCTCGGTTTTCGCTCAGGTATTGTTGTTGCTCTTTGTATTCCACTAGTCATTGCCAGTATCTTTGTATGTATGGAGATATGGAGTATTGATTTACACAAAGTATCTCTGGGAGCATTAATCATTGCATTAGGATTGTTAGTAGATGACGCTATCATTGCCGTTGAGATGATGAGTGTAAAATTAGAGCAAGGGTGGGGGCGATTCGAAGCAGCTTGCTACGCTTATACAGTTACAGCCTTTCCCATGTTAACAGGCACGCTGATCACTTGTGCTGGTTTCATACCTATAGGCTTTGCGAAAGGTTCAACAGCTGAATTTACCAGCAGCATGTTTCAGGTGATAACGATTGCTCTTTTAATCTCTTGGCTAGTATCGGTTGTAGTAACCCCGCTGCTAGGTTTTAAATTACTCAAACCCAAGCATAATTTGGAACAAGGACATAATTTATACAATAGTAAATTTTACCAATTATTTCGTCGAATGCTTACTTGGTGTCTGAATCACAAGAAAATGGTACTTAGCCTAACGGTAGTTTGTTTTATAGGTTCTATATTTTTATTAAAGTTTGTAAAGCAGGAGTTTTTTCCACCATCAACTCGTCCTGAGTTAATTGTTGAAATGACTTTACCTGAAGGATCATCCCTAGCAGCAACTGAACAAGAAGCCAAAAAATTTGCCACTAGCATCTCAGGGGATTCGGATATCGAAAGCTACAGTTATTATGTCGGTAAAGGGGTACCACGCTTTATCCTAACGATCGAACCGAAGCTACCAGCCACTAACTATGCTCAGTTTATCATTGTTGCTAAAGACTTAAAGGCTCGTGAGGCATTAAATGAGAAAATTGATAAGTTATTTGCGGATAGTTTTGAAAATATAAGAGGGAATGTCAAGTTAATTCAAAGCGGCCCACCTTCGGCTTACCCCGTCATGCTGCGCGTTAGTGGCTATGAGCATGAGAAGGTACGTGAAATTGCAAAACAGGTTCGCGATGTGATGGCAGACAATCCAACTCTTAAACATATCAACTTTGACTGGAATGAAAAAAACAAAGTCATGCATTTGGCAATTGACCAAGACAAGGCCAGAATGCTAGGACTAAATAGTCAGGGATTAGCCCAAGATTTACAAACTCAGTTGTCTGGAGCTTCGATTGCTGAGTTTTATGAACAAGATAAGACGATCGGTATTGTATTTCGTATCGATGCCCAAAGTCGCAAAGATCTAACCAGCATCAAAGATTTGCCGGTACATATAGGTAACGGTAAATTCGTACCTCTAGAGCAAATTGCAACAATTCGTTATGATGGAGAAGAAGGTTTAATTTGGAGATACAGTCTAAAGCCAACGATTACCGTACAAGCAGATGTAGTTCGTGGAATGACAGGTAATGATGCCACACAAAAAGTCTACGAAAGCCTAAAAGCAATACGCGAAGAACTTCCTGTTGGCTATAGTATCGACATTGGAGGTTCATCAGAAAAAAGTAAAACTTCTATAGGATTTCTACTGCAAACAGTCCCTATTATGTTAGTAACAATTATCCTTCTTCTCATGTTCCAACTTCAAAAGATATCCTTAACAATTCTAACACTCCTTACTGCACCATTAGGAATTATAGGAGTTAGCTTGTCAATGCTACTCACTATGCGTCCTATGGGATTTGTGGCTCAGCTCGGAATTTTAGCACTTAGCGGGATGATTATCCGTAACTCAGTTATTTTAATCGACCAGATTGAGCAACATATCAAAGCTGGCGAATCGCCATGGGATGCTATCATCAATTCAGCAGTATTACGGTTTCGTCCCATTATGCTTACGGCAGCGGCAGCAATACTCGGAATGCTTCCATTGGTTCCAAGTACTTTTTGGGGACCGATGGCAGTAGCGATTGGTGGCGGATTGCTTGGGGCAACCGTTATGACTTTGCTTGTTCTGCCAACAATGTATGCAGCATGGTTTAAGGTAAAACCAGAGATCGAACCAAATAAAGTCGATTGATAGTTTATAAGAAAAAACTTGCAAGAATCTTCTTTTGATTCTTGCAAGAGTTTTCATATAATGAGTCAATTTTAAATTTGAATAGAAAAGGTGATTATATTGCTACAGAAAACGGGCCTTGTTCTTGAAGGTGGCGGAATGCGAGGGATTTATACCAGTGGTGTGCATGAATACCTTCTTGAAAAAAACATTTATTATCATTATGTTGTCGGCGTTTCCGCAGGTGCTAGCAATTCTTGTAACTATGTGGCACGCCAAAAAGGGCGTGGCAGGCGCACTAATCTAGATTATCTAACAAACTGGCGATACATGAGCCTATGGAGTTTATTGTTTAAGGGCTCCTATTTTGGTCTTGATTTTATTTTTGATGATATTCCTAATCGTCTCGACCCTTTTGATTACGATACATTCTATGCTTCTCCTGGAGTATTTCGAATCGGTGCCACCAATTGTATCACTGGACAAACGGATTATTTTGATAAAGCTGAAATCACCGTTGGACTTGATCATTTGAAAGCATCCTGCTCTTTGCCTTTTTTGTCTCCTATGGTCAAAATCAACGGAATTCCTTATTTAGATGGGGGCATTGCAGATCCCATCCCAGTTCGAAAAGCTCTGGCTGACGGTTGCGAACATGTGGTAGTGGTGTTAACCCAGCCTCATGGCTATCGAAAGGAGCCTATGTCAAAGAAAATGAATCTTTTATATCAAACTGCATTTTGGAAATATCCAGAATTGGTCAAGAGTCTTGAAGTGCGGAATCAATATTATAACGAGACCGTTGATTTTGTGGAAGAACTTGAACATCAAGGAAAAGCCACCATTATCCGACCTAATGGTAGCTTACAACTGCATCGATTTGAGAAAAACACAGCAGTCTTAGAAACTTTATTTGATCAAGGATATCGAGATGCATCTTTAAAGCTACATGACAAAAAATAATATCCCTAACTTTATTCATTGGGTGATAAGTGCAGTATACACTTATCACTGTTTTTTTGACAATTTTTTAGCAAATAGAAGTGATATTGGAGTTATGACTTTTTCTTTTCATTTTATTTTCATAATTATAGTCTATACTTAGGTACGAAATGAAAGAATGACCATTATACTCGGTGTGTGATGAACTAAAAAGTAATGATAAGGTATTAGCAAAAAAAGATAAACATCGAGTATAGCATGGTATTTAGACAACTAGAAGGAGTAGCAACTAATATGATAGATCGAAAATTATGGATCAATATCACAATCATTCTATGTGTTTCCTGGTTAATTACTTTTTCTAATCTGGGTAATTTACCTTTATTTGACCCCGATGAGCCGGTATATGCCGAAACAGCTCTGGAGATGTTACAAAATCAAGATTTTATATCTCCACGTATCTATGGTGATTTTTGGTATGATAAACCACCAATGTATTATTGGCTAGTAGCTGGGGCATTTAAACTATTTGGTGCTGGGGAGTTCGCCGCTAGGTTTCCCGCGGCTTTATTGGCGGTATTAGGGTCAATCCTTCTCTATCTAGCGGGTCGTAAAATTTTTAATGATCGTGTTGGGTTGCTCGCTGCGCTGATTCTCTCGACCAGTCTGGAATATTTCTATCTGAGTAGGGCAGCCGTTACGGATAGCACCTTGACATTTTTCATTACAGGGGCACTGCTTGCTTTTCTTCTTAAGAACAACTATATGTTTTATGGGTGCGCTGCATTGGCTGTTGTAACCAAAGGGCCAATTGGCGTATTTTTTTGTGGAGTCATTGTGGGACTTTATTTATTATTAACAAGCAATCTAGCACTGCTAAAGCGTATGAAATTATTGAGCGGTGGAGCATTGTTCACTGTGATTGCAGCACCTTGGTATCTGATTATGTATTATTACCACGGTATGGATTTCATCAACACCTTTCTGGGATTTCATAATTTTACACGATTTTTACAGCCTGAACATGCAACAGGAAGTCAGTGGTATTATTATATTCCTGTATTGATTATGGGTTTTTTTCCATGGACTGCCTTCTTTACCCAAGCGTTTATTGCGGGGTGGAAAGAGAAGGGGAAAGAACGCAACCAGGTTATATTTTTAATGATTTGGGCTTCAGTGGTATTTCTATTCTTTAGCCTATCGCAAACAAAGCTAGTTTCTTATATTCTGCCAATGTATCCTCCGTTGGCATTGCTAATCGCTTGGTACTTTGATAAAGCTTGGACGGAGAAACGTAGTAGTATTTTGAAATGGTCTGGCTTACTTCTAGCAATCGTAGTCATTTTGCTCGAAGTAGCGTTATTTTACGCAGGCGGGTTGGTAATGTCTCAATTAGTTCCGCTAATCAAAATAACAGCCGTATTTTTTTTACTGCTTGTTGCCTTAGTCTGGTGGCTGAGTTATCGCCGTAACTTTGGTGGTGTCTTCATAGCCAATGTTATCGGCATGATGTTTTTCACCACATTTTTAATTACTCAACTATTTCCTGTTCTGGTACCGGCCTTCACGGTAAAGGGCATTGTTAATGAATTCGAACAACACTATGATGGACAAGCACCAGTTTATGTTGCAAAATTTTATCGACCTGGTTTTATATTTTATAGCGGTATGCCAGGTATCGAATTTGACCAACAGGATCTCGAGACAACGTTACTGAACAAAACCGATAAATCATACTTCATCATTAAAAAGAAAAGTTATCAAAATCTGCCATCTCAACTCCAGAAAAAGGTACGGTTGTTAGCGGATGTTGAAGATAAAGTCCTTTTTGTCCACGAGGATAATAAATAATATTGACAGTAAGATAGATATCACCTAAAATATATGGAAATGTATGGTTTAGCAAATCTGTTTAATAATACTTTATTGATTTATTTCTATCTTGGATATATTAAAATAAGCATTGAAAGAATGAAAGATTTAGTTATTATTTCAAGGATTGAGACGCTAGTGCTTTTATATAGCAAAAGGAGAAGCTCATATGCGAGTATTACTTGCGGAAGACGATGCCAAGCTTGGAAGATTGATTAAGCATATGTTAGAGAAAGAGATGGTTCAAGTTGATTGGGTTTTACGTGGCGATACAGCGATCGACTATGCGATTCATTCTCCTTATGATGTAATCATTTTGGATTGGATGATGCCTGGTGAAACAGGGATAGAAGTTTGTCATTATTTGCGTAGACAAAACTATCAAGGAGCTATACTAATCTTAACAGCCAAAGATGCTGTCAGTGACCGAGTTCTAGGTTTGAATACAGGCGCTGATGACTATCTTGTAAAACCCTTTGAGTTTGCGGAACTAATTGCAAGAATCCGCGCTCTGTCGCGACGTAGTAACGTAAAATTAAAGGAAGAAATATTACAAATCGGCAGTCTGATAATAAATCGTACGACTCGTAGTGTACAACGTGGCAATGACGAAATACAGCTTACCGTTCGAGAGTTTCAATTACTTGATTTATTAGTGCAAAATAGAGGACATGTAGTACCAAGAGAGGTCCTCTTAGATAGGATATGGGGCTTAGATGGCAATGTCTCATCTAATAATCTTGATGCCTATGTTCGGTTACTTCGAAAAAAAATCAACCTTTCTGATGATGATGTAGAGTTGCAAAACATTAGGGGTATCGGTTTTAAATTGGAAACTCACCATGTTTTCTAAAATCCGTAACCGCTTAACAATTCTATACGCTGTAGTTATGACGATCTTCCTTTTAGCATTTATTGCCGTAAGCTACGCTGGAATACTTTGGGTGCTCCATCGCGAGGAACAACAAGATATACAGGCTTTTACTCAAGAAGAGGTAAAAGAGCACGTCATGATGCTTAAGCGAAAAGAATCTAGGATAATGTTAAAAGATGATGACAATGCAAATAATATAGGTGGTAAAATTTTCTTTTATGTGTTTGATAACGATGGAAAATTAGTTGACACCGAAGAGCCTGTCGTTAAAATGCGCTCTAAAGTTCGAGATATGATCAGCAGCTGGCAAGATACGGATGGTGAAGGGAATATTAAGAAATTCCATATTGCTGATGGAGAACGGGTCATTCTAATCATGTGTAGTATGCCAATCTATGATGGACAGGAACTCCTCGGCAGAGTTTATGTCGGTGAAGATATAACATCATATTATGAGATACTAAAAAATTTACTGATTGTATTAATTGTGATCTCCATATTGTTTCTTATAGCTGCTGTTTTCGTAGGGCATTTATTGGCTGGACGCGTGATCGTTCCAATCAATAATTCTTTTTCAAGACAACGTGAGTTTGTTGCTAATGCATCTCATGAATTACGTACTCCTCTTAGTATACTCTTGACTTCTGTTGAAGTTGTCCAATCGGATGATGATAATCATCTTTCTTCCTTTTCCACCCAAGTATTAGATGATATGAAAAGCGAAGTTAGAAGAATTACTAAAATGGTTTCAGATTTATTGACCCTTGCACGAGCTGATGCAGGAGCAACTAATATTATTAAAGAAAAATTTGATTTATATACTGTTACGCAACAGATTATTCGTTCCTTTCAACCAGTGGCTGATGAAAAGACTCTAGAATTAGGATTAGACTGTGAAAATAATATCGTCGTTTTTGCTGATAAAGAGAGAATAAACCAATTACTGTTAATCTTGCTTGATAATGCTATAAAGTACACTCCTCCTGGAGGCAGGATCGATATTGTAATAAGAATGATAGAGGGTCCAAAGCCAAGTGTTCGCATTATTGTACAAGATAAGGGCGTAGGCATTCCGGCTGCACACCAAAACCTCATTTTTGATCGTTTTTATAGGGTAGACAAAGTAAGATCCAGAGAAGAAGGTGGCACAGGAATTGGCTTATCGATTGCCAAATGGATAGTTGATGCTCACGAAGGAAGTATTAGCGTAGAAAGTACGCCAGGATATGGCAGTTCTTTTATAGTAAATTTACCGATCTAGTGCATCAAGCATACAACTGATTACGAAATAAAGCTGTAGACATCAAGATTGTCTGCAGCTTTATTTCGTAATCAGAAAGTATAACGGTTTCTTGATTCCAAGTAAGAATGACTAAGACTTGGCACAAGCCAAGCCTTTTCTTATATTATGAGTATTATTTTTCTTACTGGTGAAGGACAAAACGGTAGTTAAGGTTAATAAACAGTTAATACAAACTGATCGATCTGATATATCACAAGAATTAAAATGTTTGATATGATCAAATCGATCGTAAAGGAGGAAATGTCATGGAAGCCATTCTCTTTGTGGCTATTACTCAAAGCATGGCGGAAGTCGCCGCTCAAGTCTTGAAAGAAATGGGGCTTAACATCCGTATTGATACCACAACTCCAGTTAAAGAATTAGTCCAAGCCTATCCGGATGTTAACATTTTCATCAGTCGTGGTGGCAGAGCTACGGAGATACATAAAGAAACGGGCAAACCTGTGGTAAGTATCACCACAACAATTTATGATTTTTTGCCACCAATTCACCGTTTGATTACAAAAGGAGTAGACACAATTGCCATTGTAACCAATAGCAATATGATTGATGCTACGGTTCAAGATCTCCAAATTGGGTCGACGCAGATTTTCATGCGTCCATGGTCTAGTATCAAAAATTTACAGCATATATTGCAGCAAATTGCGCAAGCAGGCGTGATGGGAGTCGTCGGTGATGGAGACGGAGTTAAAGCGGCCAAATGTTGGGATTTCATGGTCGAATCCTTCAATTCTGGACCGGAAACAATCAAAAAGGCTATCGAGGAAGCTGTCGTAATTGCCAAAGCCCAAGAAGTAGAACGGGTCCGTAATGAATTATTTCGAATCATTGTGAATTCATCGGCAGAGGGGATCATTGCGGTTAACAAAAACGGTCTTGTCACGGTATGCAATCCTGTTGCCGGACAGGCGTTTCAACTTCAAGAAACTTCTGTCATCGGCAAATATATCGGCGATATTAGGCCAGATGATCAATTGAGAAATTGCCTGCGTGGCAATTCTTATGAACGTGAAGGCATTAAAAAGATTGGGGATAAACTTCTTGCGATAAAGCGAATTCCTATAAAGTTGGGAGATGAAGTGGTAGGAGCTGTCGCCAATATTCAGGATGTAACCCAGTTGCAACAATTTGAACAGGCGATTCGACAGAAAATCAATAAAAAAGGCCTGTTAGCTAAATATCATTTTGAGAATCTAATTGGTTCTTCCGTTGCCATGCAAGCCGTAAAAGAGCGAGTACGTCAATATGCGCTGACTGACGCGACAGTATTGCTTACTGGTGAATCTGGAACTGGCAAAGAGCGAGTTACGCAGAGTATTCATAATTTATCCAACCGGAAAAATGGTCCATTTGTCGCAGTTAACTGCGCGGCTTTACCAGAAAATCTGCTAGAGAGTGAATTGTTTGGTTATGTGGAAGGTGCGTTTACTGGTGCGAAGAAAGGCGGCAAACAGGGTTTATTTGAGCTAGCTCATGGCGGGACAATTTTTCTGGATGAAATTAGTGAAATGCCTCTATTTTTACAAGCCAGATTGCTCAGAGTATTGCAGGAGCGAGAAGTCATGCGGCTAGGAGCAGATAATGTCATTCCTATCGATGTCCGTATTATCTCGGCATCGAATCAAGATTTGGAGAAACTTATTGAAATAAAGAAATTTCGTGATGATTTATATTATCGTTTAAATGTACTCCGACTTCATCTTCCACCGCTGCGTGACCGGATAGATGATATTCCAGCTTTGATAACCAGTCTACTGGGAAGATTACATATATCACGTACCAAAAATATAGGAATTACTGTAGAGGCCATAAAATTGTTGCAAACTTATCGTTGGCCGGGGAATATACGGGAATTGGAAAATGTAATTGAGCGTGTAGCCTTATTGGCTACAGGATCAATGATTGAAGAAGCTGACCTGCGCCGTGAATTGCTTATTGCTGAAAAACCGCCACATCAGGAGGCCACTGGCGACCAACTGCGGGTTTTAGAAAGAAAGCAGATTGAACAAGTGTTATTAGAGGAAAAGTATAACTATACCAGAACAGCCCGCCGTCTTGGTATTAACAGAACCACACTGTGGCGCAAGATACAATTATGGGAACTTACAAAATGAAACAAACAGATGAACACTATGTTGCTTTTTTCAACATAGTGTTTTTTTTATTTCTCAAAATTCTTTCTTTTTAAAAAAAATATATAATCTAAAATTTAACTTATAAAAAATGAGAATCAAGGGGAGTATCGCCTTGTAAAGGGCCCCGATTAGAAAAAATAATCAAGAAATTTTGATGATGATCCATTTAAGAAAAATTCGGCCAGGCTATGGCACGATAATTGCATTTATATTTCAATAGACGGAATTTTGAAAATGATTGGAGGTAAGAAGAGTTGTTGGCGGAAAATAATAAAGGAAGTGGTGAGAATGAAAATAAATAAAAGAATCCTTGGTCAATTGGATACGGTGTACGCACCTGCAATTATGAAAATTAATGGGACGCCAACCTTCTTAGCGGCAGGCGATAAAGCTTGCATGGCATTTAATGAATCAGACTGGAAAGGTACTTCTGTTTGGGATGAACGAGGTGGTACAATGAACATTGTGCCTATACCCGGCAGAGAAAATGAATTCATTGCAACTCGGGATTTCTACGCTGGCTTTCAGGCAAAAGAATCAAAGATCGTTCATGCAAAATGCGATAGTAACTTTAATTGGGTCGTTAATCCCATTATGACAATCCCATATTTACACAGGTTTGACTTGTTCCTTTTAAATAATAAGCTTTGTTTCATTGGTTCAACCCTATGCGACGATAAAGAATTTAAGGAAGACTGGTCCAAGCCGGGGAAAGTATATGTTGGTGAAATCGGTGAAGAGATTAGTGAGCCTTTTGCATTACGACCAATACTCGAAGGCATAACAAAAAATCATGGGTTTTGTAAAGGGAAATGGAATCATAAAGATGCTTATCTTATTTCTGGTGTAGAGGGCGTGTTCGCTCTGTATCTGCCTAAAAAAGCCAGTGATTCTTGGGAAATAGAGCAACTATTGCACCATGAGATAAGTGATATGGCGATCTGTGATATCGATAATGACGGTTGTATGGAACTAGCAACGATAGAGCCTTTTCATGGTAATCGAGGAATTATATATAAGAATAAGGATGGTAAACTCTCACCGATTTATGAATATGAATACGAATTTGGTCATGTTGTATGGGGTGGGAAAATATTGAATAAGCCATCCTTTATCATTGGTGGACGAGATGGACACAGGGAATTAAATTGTTTTCAAACGGAAGAAGGATCGGGTCGAATTAAGCATTTTACCATAGATAATACTGGAGGTCCTACCAATATAGCAGTGCTTAATACAGGAAAATCTGATTTAATCTTAGCCGCCAATCGGGATATTGAAGAAATAACGCTTTACGAAATTTTTGAGTAAGCAGCAACGTTATAAGATCTTATAGAGAAATAGATGTCAGAGGAGGAGACTATTACATGGCATTAACTACAGAAAAAATCAACGAGTTGATTCAGATTACCCAAAAAATGCGCATCAATATTATCGATACTTTATATAAGGTACAAACAGGTCATCCAGGTGGATCTTTATCAGCGGTAG
This sequence comes from Pelosinus sp. sgz500959, assembly GCF_042610375.1. Classification (NCBI taxonomy): domain Bacteria; kingdom Bacillati; phylum Bacillota; class Negativicutes; order Selenomonadales; family Sporomusaceae; genus Pelosinus; species Pelosinus sp. sgz500959. The sequence continues at coordinate 425,434 of NZ_JBGJZL010000002.1, read as the reverse complement.
AAATCATGACCACCCTTTATTTTAATCATATGCGCGTAGATTGTGCTTCGCCAGGTTGTCCAGACAGAGATCGATTCATCGCATCGAAGGGGCACTGTGCGCCAGTAGTATATACTACATTGGCCTGCAAAGGCTATTTCTCGGAAGAAGAACTAGGCAATTTACGCCAGCTAGGTTGTATGCTGCAAGGGCATCCTGATATGAAACGAATTCCAGGAATCGACTTATCTACCGGTTCTTTGGGCCTTGGACTTTCTGCAGGTATCGGCTTAGCATTATCTGCTCGAATGGATAATAAGGACTATAATACCTACGTCCTCGTCGGAGATGGAGAACTTCAGGAAGGACAAAACTGGGAAGCTCTCATGGCCGGAGCCAAATATAAACTGAATAACCTCATCGCTATTGTTGACTATAATGGTGTTCAATTAGACGGTACAGTCGATGATATAATGCCTCTAGGCGATTTGCGTAAGAAATTTGAAGCCTTTGATTGGCACGTGGTTGAGTGCGACGGTCATGACTTAATGGCTTTAGATGCAGCCTTTACGGCAGCCAAACAAGAAAAAGGTAAACCAACAGTGATTATTGCAAAAACGATAAAAGGGAAAGGCGTTTCCTTCATGGAAGGCAAAAATTCTTGGCATGGTAAAGCCATTGGCAAGCAAGAATATGAAACAGCCATAGCAGAACTGGGAGGTCACATATCATGAAAGCAATGAGAGAAGCTTACGGCGAAGCCCTCGTAGAATTGGGGAAAATGAATAGCAAGGTCGTAGCCTTAGATGCAGATGTATCCGGTTCTACCCGCTCCGCATTATTTGGGAAAGCCTTTCCTGATCGATTCTTCAATGTAGGAATTGCTGAAGGTAACATGGCAGCGATGGCGGCAGGTTTTGCTTTGGCAGACAAAATTCCTTTTATTAACACCTTTGCCTTTTTGATGGCACTAAGAGCTACCGATCCCATTCGGAGCCTGATCGCCTATAACAAACTGAATGTTAAGATTATCGGTGCTTATGGCGGTTTTTCCGACTCCTATGATGGCGGTAGTCATCAAGCTATTGAAGATGTATCAATCATGCGCTCGCTGCCTAATTTAAAGATAATTGTACCAGCTGATGAATATGCAGCTCGGGTATCCGTAGCAGCAGTTGCTGGCTATTTGGGGCCTGTATATTTACGATTAAGCAGAGCCGAAGTTCCTCCTGTATACAGCACTGACAATTGCCCCTTTGTGATTGGTAAAGGCAATGTTTTGGCTGAGGGCAAAACCGTAACCATTATTGCTAATGGTTATATGGTTCATCGGGCGATGGAGGCTAGAGAACTCCTGCTGACTGAGGGCATTGACGCTGAAGTTATCGATATGCATACGGTGAAACCGATTGATAGTGAACTTGTTATTCAGTCGGCTACCAAAACGGGTGTTGTAGTAACTGCGGAAGAAGGAACCATCATGGGTGGCCTTGGTTCTGCAGTAGCAGAAGTATTAGCAGTGAATAAACCTGTACCTATAGAATTTGTAGGTGTTAAAGATGTATTTGGTGAATCGGGTGATTATGGGCAGCTATTGGCAAAATTCGGGCTTGATACTCCGTCTATTGTTAAAGCTGTACATCGCGTTCTTGCTAAAAAATCGTCTAACTAACGCTGTTTCATAGGCGCTAACATGCGCAGCGTTTAAAAATGTGGGCAAATAATTATCCAAAAAAACGAAGGCTAAACTTATTATATAGTAGACTAAGCGGTATAGGACGATAGAGGGAGGATTTATTATGTCTCAACCTGAAAAAGTTCTTGAAAAAATGCAAAAATCCGTAGGGAAAAAAACAAATTACCGTTGGGTAGTTATGGGACTGATTTTTGGTGTGTGGGCTATTGCTTGCGCCGACCGGGCCAATCTGGGAGTGGCTTTGCCATTTATGAAGAAGGAGTTTGGATTCAGTAATACGGAAGCCGGGGCCATTGTCAGTTTGTTTGCTTTCTCTTATGCGGTAGTCCAGATTCCAGCAGGCTTATTCTATAAAAGAATAAGCACTAAGACTCAAGAAAAGATATTTCCTGTATTTTTGCTCCTTGTTTCTGTTTTTACCGGTCTTATGGGTACGACTTCTTCCACTTTCTTACTGAAATTATATCGCGTAGGGTTGGGTGTTGCCGAAGGTCCACTAGGCATTGGCTGTACAAACATTATGAACCGTTGGTTTCCTGCCAAGGAAAAAGGAACAGCTATGGGACTTTGGAATACGGCCTCTAAGCTAGGTGCGGTCATAGCACCACCTGTTTGTGTTCTTATTGCTGAAATGTATGGCTGGCGTGAAATCTTCTATGTGTTTGCCATTCCTGGAATCTTCCTTGCTGTCGCCTGGATGTTCCTGGTGAAAAATTCACCGTCAGACAGTAAATTCTGTTCACCGGCTGAAGTTTCATATATTCAAAATACACAAGCACCCGCAGTAAGTAGTCAGTCATCAACCCTTAGGTCCCATCATGATTTCGGCTGGTTGGACAAATTGAATCGTACTAAAAAAGTCGCCCCATTGCAAACTATCGGTCAGGTGTTTCGCTCCTGGAATGTCATTGGAAACGCTCTCGCTTACGGTTGTATGATCGGCATCAGTAATACCTTTATGATGTGGATTCCCTCTTATCTGATGAATGTTAAGGGCTTCACATCCATAAAAATGGGTTTTTTGGCCTCGGCTCCCTTTATCGGATCTGTCATCGGAAATACCCTTGGCGGCTGGTTTTCAGACCGTGTACTAGATAAACGGCGTAAACCAACGATGCTCCTTGCCGCTTTGTGCACAATTATTATGATGGTAGCCCTCATCTACGCTCCCAATAATGCCCTATATTTAGGGTTAATGCTCATGTTGTCTGGCTTGCTGATCGGTTTCGGATTTTCCGGTTATACGGTTTATCCTATGGGTCTGACAACCAAAGAAGCATACCCCCTTGCTTTCGCTATCGTCAATACTGGCGGACAGTTGGGTGGCGCTTGCGCTCCGCTGATTGTTGGCATCATCTTGGATGCTTATAGCTGGAATGCCGTATTCATTTATCTGGCTATCAGTTCGATCATATGCTTCACACTTGTCACCACCATTGATGAACCTATGGATGATGCAGCGCCCACCAATACGGCCGTTTAGAAAAGAAGTGGACACTGCAAGATATTAAGAATAAAGAAAAATAAAGATTATATAGGGAGGTAATCAAATGTCTAAACCTAGTGTGTATGTAACTCGCCTTCTGCCTGTTGAGACACTTGTGATGCTCAAAGAACGTTGTGATGTAGAAATGAATCCTGGATATGAAGTTTTACCGAAGGAAGAACTGCTAGCAAAACTAGCAGGTAAGGATGCTGTACTTGTATCTCATACTGAGATCGACGAAGAGATTTGCCAAGCCATCCAGTCTCATTGCAAAATATTAGCTAGCTATGGTGTTGGTTACAATAATATCGATGTAGATGCAGCGACAAAGTATGGAATGTATGTGAGTAATAACCCGGATGCGGTTACAGCGGCAACAGCCGATCTAACATGGACACTGCTCTTAAACGCAGCAAGACGGACCATCGAGTCTGACCGCTATGTACGTTCTGGGAAAAAAGACTGGGGTCCGACAAATATGCTAGGTACACAGGTTAGTGGAAAGACATTCGGTATAGTCGGAGGTGGCCGTGTCGGCACGGCTGTCGGGAAACGCGCCAAAGGATTCGACATGAAGATTATTTATACTGATGTACAGGCGAATCCAGTATTTGAAGAAGCCACTGGTGGGGCATTTGTCGATAAGGAAACCCTATTAAAAGAAGCCGATTTCATTTCCCTCCATGTTCCGTTGCTTCCTGCAACGCACCACTTTATTGGTGCTAACGAATTAAAGCTGATGAAAAAGACCGCAATACTGGTCAATGCCGCTCGTGGTCCCTTAGTTGACGAAAAAGCTTTGGTAGAAGCGCTGCAAAACAAAACCATTGCGGGAGCCGGACTTGATGTATTTGAACACGAACCAGACCTTGAACCGGAATTGATTGAACTCTCTAATGTTGTCCTAACCCCGCACATTGGCACATCGACGATGGATGCTAGAATCCAACAGGGAGAAGGTTGCGCGCGAAATATTTTTGCCGTTCTTGACGGAAAAATGCCGCCTAACTGTCTAAATCCTAAGGTTAAAGAGAGTTGCTAACAGGCAAAATTTGAGTTAATAACCCTTGTAAATTAGTACTTCTACAACTGATTCATAAAAGCAATCGCAGAAATAATAAAAAAATGTAACTCAAAGGGGATGAATCATTATAAGTAAGCAGATTCTAGATAAAAGGATTAGGCTAAGTCAGTATCCCAATATAAAGATTGGTTTTACCACCGCGAACTTTATAAAAATCCTCCCACTAACCTCACCTAATGTAAAAATAATGATTGATTTTGCTAGGTATCAGGGATTTGCTTTTATTGAAATTAGAGATCCTGAAGCTAACCTGACATTGGAGGAATGTAAGGAACTAGCGGTTTACGCTCGTCAAAAACATGTGGAGGTCGTTTACGCATTAAATGTGGGTGCAATATCTCCACGTTACTTAGAAGTTCTTGTCCGAGGTATTGCTAATACTCTTGTCTTTGATGGGCCAAAGATGATTCGGTCTGGATGCAATGGAACTGAATTTGTAAATAACGAAAAAAAGTTATATTGGACGACTGAGGAATTTGCGATGTTAGTACAAAATATAAATCAAGGAGCAAATTCAGCAAAAAAAGCCGGCTTAAGGCTTTCTGTTGAAAATGCTCGGGAGGGGCTGCGTGGAGATGGCGTGGAAACCTTTGGCACAACCGAATTATTCGGAGTACAAGGCGTCAATGGTAACGTCGATTGGCAATTGGACACCGCCAATTTCTTTTCTGTGTCGCGGTCTAAGAATGATCCAAATGATGTTAAAGAGTTCTTTAAAGAAAATATTGAAAGAATTTCTTATACACATTTAAAGAGTTCCATCAATGGTGAAAATCAACCCATTATTTGTGGTAATGATTTATCTTTAGAAATCTATTTAGACCTTCTTTCCAAGAAGAGTAAAGTATATATCGTAATTGAGCTGCCTGCTGCTGAAACATTAGAAGCCGTCTATAGTAATCATCGTAAGAGCATCATCTATTTGAGCCGTAGTTACTGAGACAGAAGCTGTGGTAGAATACATATAGATAGCCGGTCTGGTATAGGCGTCTTTTATAGAAGAGGAGTGAATGCAATGTACAAAGTAGCACATATTGGACTCGTAGTAAAAGACGCAGATCAATCAAGTCTATTTTATCAGCAGGTTTTAAACTGTGAGGTGGTAAATTCCTATCAAGATGAGCGGGTTAAACTCATTTTCCTCAATTCTGGCGGACAAATAATTGAATTAGTACAACGTTTACAAGAGAATGCAACGGAACATGGTACAGCTGGAATAGTAGATCACATTGCCTTTGAAGTAGAAGATGTCTTCGCTGAAATGGAAAGACTACATTCCCTTGGAATCATGCCCTTGTCTGATGTACCTCGCTCCATAGGAACTAGCTTGAAGAACTTCTTTTTCCTTGGTCCTGATGGGGAACGACTGGAATTTATGCAGGGGATGTTGTAAAATTCACGTATTATAATACAAAAGGATAGGTTCTTTGACACAGAGTTCAGCAGTCGTTGGAGAAGAAAATAGTATTACCAATAAATACCCTCTGTAATGCAGCTAAGCTTTACAGAGGGTATTTATTGGTAATATAGTATGATTAAATACTTTACTTGATAAGCAACTGCAATAAAGAATTTTTTAAAAAATGCAAAATTTCAGTTTATTTTGTGGAAAAATTTAATCATAAGAGATATAATAAAGGTAAGAAGATAATATTATAGGAGATGATATTATGTTGAAGAATTATCCATCTATTTATCTATTTCTATTATCTCTGACCGTTGCTCTAGTGATTACATTTAGTGCACCAATCATCGGATCGTGGAATATTTATTGTTCAGTTATCATGGACGTTCTTAAGTTTACAGTTAGAGTTGTCTTCGTATTCTTCTTATGTTGCGCAATAATTGAAGCCGCGCATAGTTTATTTTTTAGAAATCATCACCATTAAAGAATGGGTAACGATGAGAGTCTCTTCTTATTTGGATCTTCTTATTAGAATAAAAAAGAATACTTGATAACAATATTCTAAAGCTCTGCATTCTGCAGAGCTTTTTACTTAGTTTTTTTATCTCTGATGTTTTAAGTATTTTGCTTTATATTTCGATGTATATGGTAGAAATAATAAACAATATGCTTGTCGTGAGGAGAGATTCTTATATATTGCATACAATTAGATGAAATAAAGCCAGGCATGTATTTATCAAAGCCACTGATTGCAGCTGATGGCAAGGTTTTATTACATGAGGGCATCGTAATAAAAGAAAGATACATTGATTATCTTCGCAATCAAGGTTTTACGTCCTTATTTGTTGGAGACCCTAAAATTCAAAATACTTCCGAAATGAATGAAGATTTCTATAGTTCAAAAAATCGCCAAGAAGCAGTTGCGGATGCACGAGAAGTCATTCAGCGTTTTAGTGTTGGTAAAGGAGTAAACCTAGATGGCGTAAAAAAACTTGTTGGTGAATGGATTAATGAACTTGGGCAGAAACCAGAAAATATGATTAAGATCTTGGATATACGCCGTAAAGAAGGGTATATGTTTTCCCATGCTGTTAATACTTGTATCTTATCAATTATGACTGGTATTGCGATGGGATATAATGATAAACAGTTAGATGAATTAGGCTTGGCCGCGATGCTTCACGATGTTGGAAAAATTAAATTTTCAAAGAACGTAGCGCAACAGTTTTCCAATAAGTTAACGAAAGAAGAAAGAGACGAATACAGGCGACATCCATTCTATTCTTTGGAGATACTACGAGGAAATTATAGTCTATCAGTCAATATACTTAACGCCTGCTTCCAGCATCACGAGCGCTGGAACGGTAGCGGTTACCCTATGGGTATTAAGGGAGATGCCATTTCTGAATATGCGCAAATTATAGGTATTGCTGATGTCTATGATCGTCTAATCTCTGGAATGCCACATCGTCAGCCCACACCAGTCTATTATGCAACAGCGATTTTAAACAAAGCTGCAAATGAATATTTCAATCCAGTTATCATCGATAAGTTTAACAAAAATGTTGCTATCTATCCGATTGGAAAAATGGTGAGACTTAATAACCAACAAATTGGCGTCATTCTTGGGGTTGATATAAAAAATAAAAATATTCCTATCGTTCGTATTACGTCCAACGAAGATGGTAATAACAACAATAGAATTGTTGAACTTGATCTGTTAAAAAACCCTGAACTGTTTATTATAGATTTTGAAGAATTACCTCCTAGTTATTCGAAATTACACGCTGACCGTGCATATATTTCTCATATTAAAGAGTATCATGAAAAGGATAATGGGAATTAAAACGAGCGAAATTTCATAAAAAATATAGTTTAGAGAACTAAATTAGTATCTATAGACTAGACACAATGAAAGATTTGTTTAGAATATCGATGCTTTTTATATAAGTAAGGATTACTTTCATTAGGACGCATATTGCACACGGTATAGTGATAATTTAAGGATGTCCTTACATATGATAGTGGAGGTATGAGATGAAAGTATTTTTATGGCGACATAACCGAAAATTTCATAGTTGGAGTATGATGAATGAACCTAATATACATCAAGATTTCTATACAGATGCAATTGCTGCTGTAGTTGCAGAAACGATGGATGAGGCCTTGATATTACTAACCAAAGAGCACGGATGGATAGCAGAAGAATTACAACGACTCGAACCGCAAATATACGAATTAGATAAACCGAAAGTATTGCTACAAGTAGTCCAAGGCAATTAAATAATCTTCCCAAAGAACAAGTACGATTAGAAGCAAAAAAATTAGAAACAGTTCGCCGTCTAGTTTAGGTTTATTATACACCAGTGATATTTCTTATGGAACTAGCTGCTTTATGTTTGATTTCATTAAAGACAGCTACTGATTTTTAAGGGAATAAAGAAATAAGGAGTCATTACTGATGAGTACTGTTAAAATACGAGGACCAGCAGAGAGATATCAACACGGCGGACATATCATAAAAAACATAAATCGAGAATATCAAGATCAAATAACCACTGGGCAACGAGTTGCAGATTGGTTGGCTAAGGTTGTGGGAAGTTGGTCATTTATTATTTATCAAAGTATTATGATTGTAATCTGGATGGGAGTAAATAGTTATTTAGTATATATGGCAACCAATGATGCTAGTTATTTTCAATCGTGGGACCCATATCCTTTTATTTTACTTAATTTAGTACTCAGTTTTCAAGCGGCCTATACTGGACCAGTTGTGATGATGAGCCAAAATCGGCAAAATGAAAAAGATAGGTTAGCTGCTGAGCATGATTACCAGATCAATAAAAAAGCTGAAGAGGAAATAAAAGTTATTATGGAGCATTTAGTACATCAAGATATGATCATGTCAACAATCATCTCACGACTGGAATTTTTACAGCAAGATGGAAAAAGGTGATTGGGGATGGGGAATTGATAAAGTCCCACCTGATAAATTCGATATTCTCGGAGGAATTATTTGTTTGATAGGAGTCTGTATCATAATGTATTATCCCAGGTCCTAATTTTTGAATCCAAATCAAATAAAATACAGGGGTGATGATTGTGGCAATGATATATACCCGAACAGGTGACAAAGGTACTACAAGTTTATTAGATGGGACGCGGATTCGTAAGAACAACATACGGGTTGAGAGCTACGGAACTATTGATGAACTAAATTCTTTTTTGGGCTTTGCAAAGCATTTTATAAAAGATGCAGTGATTTTTGAAAGAATCCACACGATTCAAAAAGAATTGTTCAAAGTTGCCGCAGAGTTGGCAGATCCATCAGGCAAGGTGTATTCACCCCAATTGGGTAATGAAGAAATACAGCGCTTAGAGAATTGGATTGATGAATATGTTGAGAAAATGAACCCTGCTCCTAAATTCATTGTGCCAGGTAGCAGTCAGGATTCCGGTGCTTTGCATGTGGCTCGTACTATATGCCGACGAGCTGAACGAGCCATGATCGAGCTAGATGAAACAGAACCCATTAATTCTCTTGTTTTAAAATATGTAAATCGACTATCTGACGTATTATACACCTTTGCTCGTTATCTAGAAGATGAGCAAGAGCTAATCAATGTCGATGAGATATGAACTCTAATTCATTCAATCAAAAATACCATTCAAGCTTGCTTGATGCAAGCTTGAATGGTATTTTTACTATATTGATAGGTTATTGTATGACAAAGGAAATCCAACTTCCAATCGATCGTAATTAAGTTAGGAAAGTATTAGTTTGCTGTTATTGTTTTTGAAATTTTCTACTATTATAATTAAAGGCAGTATCAGAATTTTCTGAGGTGATTGATCGTGAATAGATAGACTTTTGCACAATCAAGATACTTTTTAGAAGTTTGTATTTAGGATTTGAAAATAGCGGAAGGAATGATTAGTAGAATGAAAAATAAGACTATTATGATCTTAACTGTATTTTTTTTAATTATAGGCTCAGTTGTAGCCTTTTGCACCAGTAAGATACAGCCTGTTCGTCAAGAACTAGATATTAGCAGTATCAATGTAGATGAATTTTTTCCAAAAGCAGAAGGTACTTTCATCCTTAAAGATGTAGAATCAGGAAAAATATTTATATACAACGAGGAACGAGCTGAAGAAGAGAGATCCCCTAATTCTACTTTTAAAATTATGAATTCATTGATTGGTTTACAGGTAAAGACCGTAAAAGATGAATATGACATCAAATATTGGGATGGTAAGACTCGCGCACTACCTGTTTGGAATCAAGATCATACGCTTGGTTCAGCCATGAGAAATTCTGTTGTCTGGTATTATCAGGCGATGGCTCGTGACATTGGCGAAGAACGTATGCAAGAATGGTTGAATCGTTGTTCCTATGGTAACCGTGATATCCATGGTGGTATTGATCAATTTTGGCTCAATAGCTCATTAAAAATTTCCCCCTTGGCGCAAATTCATTTTCTAGAAGGGTTATATAAAGAAACTCTTCCTTTTGACAAAGATATCATGAAAACTGTTAAACGTATGATGATTTTACAAGAAGGTGATGAGTATACCCTCTATGGGAAGACAGGGAGTTCAGGAGTTGTTGATCATTATTCAACAGGATGGTTTGTCGGTTTTATTATTGTGAAGGGACATCCTTATGTATTTGCTACTAACCTCGATCAGAAAGAGATAATCGCTGGTCCAGTCGCCAAAAAAGTGACGATTGATATTCTTAAAAAATATAAATTGTTGACTCGATAAGATTTAAAAAGATTTACAAGCATAATAATAGCCACTTATAATCAGATGATCCATGTTATAATTGAAAAAATTGGATTAAAAGAGTATAGTAAAATAAAATCATTGTGACTATGGAGGGTTGGTTTTGCAATCACGTGCTTGTCTTATAATAGAAAGAGGAGAACCTTACGAAGCAGGCACTCGGCTGGAGCTACCAACTTACGAATTTTACCTTGGGCGTTCCAGCCATGCTCACCAAGTAGATGCTAGTTTTTCGAATTTCTTAATCTCTCGTAAACATTGTTGCCTTATGTATCGTGAAAATGAATTAATATTGTGGGATTTAGGTAGTAAGCATGGTACCATATTGAATGGAAAAGTAATTGTTCCTTATGAAAAATATTTGCTTAAGAATGGCGATAAAATTAGCTTATCTATGGGGATAGTGGATCTCCGTATCGCCACTTTCTCACAAAATGAAGAAACAATGGATCTGAGTCAAACCCAATCCATGTCCTTGAAGAAAGATCTTTCAATTGCTTTGGATTGTGCAAAATGGGAATGTCGTATTGATGGGCAACCTGTTTTCCTAGCAGAAAAAGAATGGAATTTTTTCAAACTCCTATACGATCATACAAATACAGTCGTGACTTATAACGAAATTAGGTCGGCAGTATGGCCCGAGAGAATTCTTAGCGAGAATAGTTCTCCAGATGTTGGAGTAGATGAGATTAATGTATTGATTTATCGTGTTCGTAAAAAACTAGGAAAACGCGGCGAGATGCTAAAAGCGGTGCGAGCTCGCGGATATATGCTGGAAATAAAGTGAGTTATGATATAGAAGATACTAACTTTTTTCTGGTTAGTGTCTTTTGTCTATCCAATACAAATAATGACTCGTTGCTAAAAGAAGAGGAGTGATGGATATGGTAACAATCGGTATACTTATATTTCCTCAAGTAGAAGAATTGGATTTTGTAGGTCCTTTTGAGGTGTTAAGCTACGTGAATAAAATACAGCCAAGCAGTACTAAGGTCCTGCTCGTCGCTGAAACTGCCGAGTTAATCTACGGCTTTAATGGTATGAAAATCATCCCTGATATGACTCTGCAAGATTGTCCTAATTTAGACGTTTTAGTCATCCCAGGCGGTAAAGGCAGAATAGACGCGATGAAAAGCACCCCTATCAAAGAGTTCATTCAAAAGCAAATGATCGCCGCTACCTATGTTACCTCTGTTTGCACAGGGGCTTTTTTGCTGGCAGAGGCTGGTTTACTGACAGGTAAGAAAGCAACGACTTATCATACGGCTTTTTCCGAGCTAGAATCATATTCCGTAAACGTTATTTCTTCAAAAGTAGTCCAAGATGGAAAAATCATTACATCAGGTGGAGTCAGTTCAGGGTTAGAATTGGGTTTTTATTTACTAAAACAATTATTTAGTGCAAACTTATCACAAGAAGTGGCACGTAAAATAGAGTATGCAATTGATATAAATTCTTTATAAAATAAAGATAATACAAGGTAGGATAAATGGGAGATGGAAAGATGGATTTTAATATTCAGGCCATAAGTTGGGATAATGAAAAAAGAATCAAAAGAGCAACAGTCATTGCAAAGCAGATCACTCATTCCGTTCAACTAAACAAGTCTTATAGTGCCCTAGAGTTTGGTTGCGGGACAGGGCTCATTAGCTTTAATCTTCATGACAAGCTTAAAGACATAACCTGTATTGACACATCCCAAGGTATGATCGATACATTAAATGCAAAGATTCAACAATATAAAGTTAATAATATGATCGCTTATCAAGGAGATATTAATGATGAAAATTTGTTAATACCAAAATATGATTTAATTTATACCTCAATGGCATTACACCATGTTCTAGATATCGACAAGACTTTGGCAAGCTTATATTGCTTATTAAAAAATAATGGATCGATATGCATTGTTGAACTTGATGAAGATGATGGCAGTTTTCATCAATTGGAGAAAGATTTTACTGGTCATAATGGATTTAATCAAACAGATTTAAAAAGCAGTCTTGAAAAAAGTGGGTTTAAAAAGATAGAATCCTCGACTTTTTATCATGATCAAAAAATCATTGAAGATGTAAATACAAACTATTCCTTGTTTATCATGATTGGTAAAAAATAAACAACCAAAGTTATTCCTAGAGGTGAGATTGTGGATAGTAAAAAACCTTTTTGTACACGCTGCATTTATCTATATACAACTTGGGATAAGCACTTTCCTTATGGTTGTAAAGCAATTGGGTTTAAAAGTAGTCGATTACCTTGTGAAGTCGTTAGACAGTCATCGGGCCAAGACTGTTTAGCATATGTTGAAAAATCTGAAAGGCGTTAAAGAAAGGTAAACACGATGAGTCATTTTTTTGCTTTTTTATCCCGAATGAAATTTATCCAACGTTGGGGGCTTATGCGAAATACAACAATGGAAAACATCCAAGAGCATAGCCTTCAAGTTGGCATGATTGCTCACAACTTGGCTGTCATTCGAAATACACATTTCGGTGGAGAGCTCGACGTTGGAAAAGTCGCTTTGATTGGCATGTATCATGAAATCTCTGAGATTTTCACTGGAGATCTACCAACTCCTGTAAAATATTTTAATCCCCAGATTAAAACTGTCTATAAAGACATTGAGGGGATGGCGCAAAAGAAGATGTATAATATGTTACCCAATGAGTTGAAAAGTTATTACCAGAACCTACTGATATACCAGGAAGAAGATGCAGAGTTATGGCGGCTTGTTAAAGCAGCAGACAAAATTAGTGCCTATCTAAAATGCGTTGAGGAGCTCAAAGTTGGTAATCAGGAATTTTCTGTTGCTTTAAAAATGCTCCGACAAGAGCTGGCAGAGAGCAATTTGCCTGAGGTTAATTATTTCATGGAAGTATTTTCACCTAGTTTTTTCTTATCTTTGGATGAGTTAAACTATTTGGATCAAGAAAATTGACTATCTATTCTCCTAAAAAGTTAATGTTTGACATTCAATATACCATAAGTTAACATGTATATACATATATCTGAAATAAGTCATCTTACTATGATTTAAAAATGAGGAGGAATATTACTTGAATGAGATTTTACAAAATATTTTAACTCGTAGAAGTATCAGAGCCTATCAGAAAGAGCAAATCTTAGATACTGAGCTGGAGGCAATTATAAAAGCGGCTCAATATGCACCAAGTGGTGGCAATTCTCAATCTTGGCATTTTTCTGTTGTACAAAATGAAGAAAAACTCAAAGAACTCAATGCCCATGTGCGTGAAGCTTTTAAAGATTTGATTATTGATAATACAACATATCGTTCAAAAGTATCCGGTAAAAAAGCAGCAGAAAGTAATCGTTATAACTTTTATTACCATGCTCCTACTCTAATTATCGTGTCTAATGATCGAGAGTATTCAAATGCTATGGCTGATTCCTCAGTAGCTCTGCAAAATATTTTTTTAGCTGCACATTCATTACATATGGGTTCATGTTGGATCAACCAATTGACTTGGTTTGGCGATCAACCAAAAATCCGAGAAGTATTAACGACATTTGGTATTCCAGAAAATTATAAAATATGTGGTGCAGCTGCCTTAGGATATGTGTCAGGCAATCAACCGAAAGCGACTCCACGCAAAGAAGGTACTGTAACTATTATAAAATAAGCTATTCATAAAAGCTTCTCAAAATAAAATCCAAAAAAGCCTTTTATTATCTATTCTAGTGTAGGTAATAAAAGGCTTTTTTGATTTTACGATACTTAGATTACTTTATTGATGAAATATAATTTTACCTTAGATGTATATTTTATCCTTTACTTCTAATACTGTGATTAAGACTTTTTAAAATGATAATAAAAATTTATTATCATGGAAGGAATTTATTATTTTTTAGAGAATACATGCAATATAGAAAATTCAAACAACAAGAAGGTGGATTTATGGGATACAAAAAATTGCTAAATTTATATATTCCTCTCGTGGATTTTATTGCAGACATCATAGGTTCTCATTGTGAAGTGCTTTTGCACGACATTGTAGATGTGGAAAATTCTGTTATTGCAATTCGAAATGGATATATTAGCGGACGATATTTGGGATGTCCTTTAACAGATTTAGGAATTAAATTATTGGAAGACAAATTCCGTTTAAATCAAAATGCTCTCGTAAATTATCGCAGTCGTACAGATAGTGGTGAAAAATTAATATCGTCTACCTATTATATCAAAGATGAGAAAGGACAATTAATCGGAATGCTTTGTGTAAATATTTTAAATTCACCAGATCATCATATTAATAAGATTCCAACAGAATTCCCACTAAATGCATTATTTAATAATGTAGTCCGAATGGATGAAAATGAAGAAGTGACAGAATCCTTAAGTACTTCCTTAGATAATGTAGTGGATGATGCAGTAACTAAAATAATTGCTAAATACAATATTTCTGCTGAAAGAATGTCAATTGAAGAAAAAAGTGCAATTGTTCAAGAATTACGTGAAAATGGAATTTTTAAGATCAAAGGTGCCATTACAAAAGTTGCTACTACTTTAAAAACATCAGAAAGCACTATTTATCGCTATTTAGCTATGAAATAACTAGTGATATCATATGACTTTTAGGTACCTTTCAGGATTTCCTGAATTGAAGTGTCTTCATAAGAACACGATCAGCACGGAATAACCTGATATAAATATAGATGATATGGTACGAAAAAAATGACAAGGAGAATGACTATGCAAGAAATAATCAAAACTTCAGAAGCTCCTCTCGCAATCGGTGCCTATTCCCAAGCGATAAAGGCTGGAGATTATCTATTCACGTCAGGTCAGATTCCAATTGATCCAAAAACTGCTATGCTGGTTGAAGGTGGAATCGAAGCTCAGACCAAACAGGTAATGGACAATTTAAAACAAGTTTTACTTGCTGGGGGGGTGGATTTTGACAATGTTATAAAAACCACGGTCTTTATTCTGAATATGGACGATTTTGTTGCTGTCAATCAAGTCTATGAAAAATACTTTACTAATACTCTACCTGCTCGTTCATGCGTAGCGGTTGCCAATCTACCAAAAGGTTCCTTAGTCGAAATAGAAGTTGTTGCATACTGCCAACATAAGTAAGGATGTGATGAAATGCATGTCTCGTTAGAAGAGATACAAAAAGCTCGCAAAATCTTAGATGGGGTAATTTGCAGAACTGGATTAGCCTATACCAATACCATCAGCGAGATGAGCGGTAATCATATTTATCTCAAAATGGAAAATTTACAAAGAACTGGTTCTTTTAAACTCAGAGGTGCATACAACAAAGTAGCAAATCTAAGTGAGTATGAAAAGAAAAATGGTGTTATCGCATCTTCTGCTGGTAATCATGCCCAAGGGGTAGCTCTTGCGGCGACCACTTTTGGCATCAAATCCACGATTGTGATGCCAAAGCATGCCCCTTTGTCAAAAGTGAATGCTACGCGTGGGTATGGAGCAAAAGTAGTCTTACATGGTGATGTGTACGATGAAGCGTATGCAGAGGCCAAACGAATTCAAGCAGAAGAAAATTCCACATTTGTTCATCCCTTTAATGATCCAATGGTCATTGCAGGTCAGGGAACGATTGCTTTAGAACTGTTAGAGGATCTGCCAGATGTGGAAGTGGTAGTTGTACCAATCGGCGGTGGCGGACTAATCTCTGGAATGGCAGTCGCATTAAAACAAATAAAGCCAACGATAAAAATCATTGGTGTACAGACAAAAAATATGCCGTCTATGGTAGAAGCAATTTCGCAAAAACACGTCGTGACAATTGATGGAATTCCAACGATTGCTGATGGTATCGCTGTTAAAACTCCTGGCGATTTAAATTTTGATATCGTCCAGCATTATGTAGATGATATCGTCACTGTTGATGAGGAAGAAATAGCAAGTGCAATTTTATTACTACTTGAAAGAGTTAAAACTGTCGCTGAAGGCGCAGGTGCTGCAAGTATTGCAGCAATCCTAAATAGGCTTTCAGGCTATAAAAATCGTAAGATTGCAGCCGTCATCAGTGGTGGAAATATTGATGTGAATACGATGACGCGCATTATTAACAAAGGACTTGTAAAATCCGGACGTAAAGTATTCTTTGATACCATGATTTCAGATAAACCTGGAGTTTTGTGGCAACTATTACAGTTAATTGCCAATGCAGGCGCTAATGTACTCGCAATTACGCACAGTCGAGAAAATAGAGATGTAGACTTGGGCTGTGCCAGAGTAGAATTAGAATTAGAAACTGCAGACGATGAACAAATTTATAAGATAAAAAGACTCATGGAAGAACGTCACTATAGCGTAAATATTCGATAAGAAAGGAAGTGTTTTTTATGGAAGAAAAACAATTAACCAGAGGTCTGAAGGCGCGGCATATCGAACTGATTGCACTCGGAGGTACGATTGGTGTTGGGTTGTTTATGGGTTCAGCGAGCACAATAAAATGGGCTGGTCCTTCTGTGTTATTGGCTTACGCCTTAGCTGGTATTGTTATGTTTTTTGTCATGCGTATCATGGGAGAAATGCTCTTTCTCGAACCAGTTACAGGCTCTTTTGCGACCTATGCTCATAAATATGTGAGCCCGTTAGCTGGCTACTTGACCGCTTGGTGTTATTGGTTCTTGTGGGTTACGGTCGGAATGTCAGAAGTTACGGCCATTGGAATTTACGTGAGTTATTGGTTCCCTGATCTTCCCCAATGGCTGCCGGCTTTGGCAGGGGTAGGAATCGTTGCGGCAGCTAATTTAGCGGCTGTAAAATATTATGGGGAATTCGAATTTTGGTTTGCTATGATTAAAGTCGTTGCAATTGTCGCGATGCTTGTAATTGGTACGGGAATGATTTTCTTCGGTTTAGGTAATGGCGGCATACCAATTGGTATCGAAAACCTTTATATCCATGGTGGGTTCTTCGCTGGCGGTTTAGAAGGTTTCTTGTTTGCTCTCTGTCTCGTAACAGCTGCTTATCAAGGCGTAGAATTAGTTGGAATTACAGCTGGTGAAGCTGAAGATCCTAAAAATACATTACGCAAAGCTATCCAAAATATTATCTGGCGTATTTTAATTTTTTATGTTGGTGCAATCTTTGTTATTATTTCCATTTATCCTTGGAACCAAATTGGTGCAATTGGTAGTCCTTTTGTTATGACCTTTGCTAAAGTTGGTATTGTTGCCGCTGCTGGTATTATTAATTTCGTTGTTCTGACAGCAGCCATGTCAGGTTGTAATAGCGGTATTTATAGCGCTGGAAGAATGCTTTATACATTAGCTGAAAATGGCCAAGCTCCTAAATTTTTTGGCAAAGTATCTGAAAGCGGTGTACCAAGAAATAGTATTATGACAACAATCGCCTGCCTATTATTAGGAGTTGTTTTTAATTTCTTTATTCCAGACTCCAAGCTATTTCTTTATATCTATAGTGCAAGCATTCTTCCAGGAATGATTCCGTGGTTTGTATTGGCATTTAGTCAATTTAAATTCAGAAAGAAATGGAAAGATGAAATAAAAGACCATCCATTCACATCTCCTTTCTTCCCGATCAGCAACTATGCAACCATCATCTTTTTAACCTTAGTATTGATTGGAATGTGGTTTAATGCAGATACTCGTGTATCATTAATTGTCGGAGCCGTATTCTGCGCAATCGTTACTGTAAGTTATTATGCTTCTGGTATGGGAAAAAGACAGGAAAATGAAGAGTTAGAAGAAGTGCAAGAAGCTGCTAAATAAAAATCTTATTATAGAGAAAGAAGGGATTCATTTATGGCAAGAAAAATGCAAACAATGGATGGTAATACAGCTGCAGCTCATATTTCTTATGCCTTTACCGATGTAGCGGCCATTTATCCGATTACTCCGTCAACAAATATGGCAGAGCATGCTGATGAATGGTCTGCTCAAGGTCGAAAAAATATTTTTGGACAAAAAATGCAAATTGTGGAAATGCAATCAGAAGCAGGTGCAGCTGGAGCCGTACACGGTTCCCTGCACGCTGGTGCATTAACGACTACTTATACGGCATCCCAAGGCCTGCTACTCATGATTCCTAACATGTATAAAATTGCTGGTGAACTTTTACCAGCTGTATTTCATGTCAGTGCGAGAGCTCTAGGTGCAAATGCACTAAGTATCTTTGGTGATCATCAAGATGTGATGGCGACTCGCCAAACCGGATTTGCCTTGCTCGCTGAAAGTAGCGTACAGCAAGTGATGGATTTGGCAGGAGTAGCCCATCTATCGGCCATTAAAGGGCGTGTTCCTTTCCTCAATTTTTTTGATGGCTTTCGAACTTCTCATGAAGTACAAAAAATCGAAGTTCTTGAATATGATGAATTAGCTCAATTAGTCGATCAGGATGCAGTTGATGAATTTAGAAGAAAAGCACTCAATCCCGATCATCCAGTCATAAAAGGCACCGTACAAAACTCTGATATTTATTTTCAACAAAGAGAAGTCTCTAATCGATATTATGAGGCTCTTCCTGAAATTGTTGAAAACTATATGGCTGAAATCAATAAACTGACTGGCCGCGATTATCATCTTTTCAACTACCACGGTGCTGCTGATGCCGACCGAATGATTATAGCCATGGGTTCAGTTTGCGAAGCCATTGAAGAAACAGTTGATTATTTGAATGCTAAAGGAGAAAAGGTTGGTCTATTAACAGTTCATTTATACAGACCTTTTTCACTTGAACATTTTTTCAAGTATATTCCTAAAACTGTGAAAAAAATTGCTGTTTTAGATCGAACGAAAGAGCTAGGTTCTTTTGCCGAACCTCTTTACCTGGATGTAAAAGCAGTCTTTAGCGGCAGGGAATGGCAACCGACGATCGTCGGCGGTCGCTGTGGGGTTGGTGGTAAAGACGTTATTCCTAGCCATATTCATGGCATTTTTGAAAATTTGAATCAACAGCAACCAAAAGATCACTTCACCGTTGGTATTGTGGATGACATCACTCATACGTCTTTACCGCTTGGTGAAGATATTGATACCACGGCAGTTGGAACAACAGCTTGTAAATTCTGGGGACTTGGTTCAGATGGAACGGTTGGTGCGAATAAAAGTGCTATTACCATTATTGGTGATCATACGGACATGTATGCTCAAGCCTATTTTGCTTATGATTCCAAAAAATCTGGCGGTGTAACCATTTCTCATTTGCGATTTGGTAAGAATCCAATAAAATCTCCTTATCTTATCAATAAAGCTGATTTCATTGCTTGCCATAATCAATCCTATGTAGATAAATACAATGTATTAGAGGGTCTAAAACGAGGAGGAAATTTTCTTCTAAACTGTAATTGGACAGAGCAGGAACTGGATAAAAATCTGCCTGCTGCTATGAAACGCTATCTATTTAAGAATCATGTTAATTTTTATACTCTCGATGCTGTCGGCATTGCCCAAGAAATTGGTCTAGGTGTCAGAATTAATATGATCATGCAATCGGCTTTTTTCAAAATTGCCAATATTATTCCTGTTGAAGATGCGGTAACATACCTGAAAAAAGCAGTGGTGAAATCCTATGGCAATAAAGGTGAAAAAATCGTCAATATGAATCATGCTGCCATCGATAAGGGTGTGCAAGGCATTGTAAAAATAACCATTCCTCATTCCTGGGGAGATGCTCACGATGAAAGTCCTATAGAAGGGAAAGTACCAGCATTCATTAGCAATATTTTGGTTCCCATGAACAGACAAGAAGGCGACCAACTACCAGTTAGTGCCTTTGTTGGCATGGAAGACGGAACCTTCCCTATGGGAACTGCAGCTTATGAAAAACGTGGCATTGCCATTAATATTCCCTGCTGGCTACCAGAAAATTGTATTCAATGCAATCAGTGTTCCTATGTATGTCCTCATGCTGCGATCAGACCTATATTGAGCAATGCAGAAGAACTTAAAAATGCTCCTACAGGTTTCACGACAAAACCCGCAACTGGTGCGAAAGATCTGAATTTCCGCATTGCCATTTCTGCCTATGATTGTACAGGTTGTGGTAACTGCGCTCAGGTCTGTCCATCCAAACAAAAATCCCTAGAAATGAAACCACTTGAAACCCAACTTGAGCAAGCGGATTTATGGAATTATGCTATATCCATATCACCAAAAGTTAATCCTCTCAATCCTCTCACTGTAAAAGGGAGTCAATTTGAACAACCATTACTTGAATTTTCAGGTGCATGCGCAGGTTGTGGCGAAACTCCATATGCTAAACTTGTAACCCAATTATTTGGTGATCGGATGATGGTTGCTAATGCTACTGGTTGTTCTTCTGTATGGGGCGCTAGCGCACCATCAATGCCTTATACTAAAAATCATCAAGGTCATGGACCAGCTTGGGGTAATTCCCTCTTTGAAGATAACGCTGAATATGGGCTAGGCATGTTGCTTGGTGTCAAACAACTCAGAGAAAAATTAGCGCAGAATATCACAGCAGCAGGTGAATTGGATATAGAACCAGAATTAAAAGTTGCCTGTAAAGAATGGCTCATTCATAAAGATCAGGGTAAAAATACTCGTGATAGAGCGAATCAACTCATTGCCAACTTAGAAAAATATAAAGATAATAATCCTTTGCTTAATGAAATCTATAAAAATAAAGATTTTATGGTAAAGAGATCTCAATGGATCTTTGGTGGTGATGGCTGGGCTTATGATATCGGTTTCGGTGGACTCGATCATGTACTCGCATCTGGGCAAGATTTGAATATCCTCGTATTTGATACGGAAGTATATTCAAATACAGGTGGTCAATCCTCCAAATCTACACCAACAGCGGCAATTGCCAAATTAGCCGCTAGCGGTAAAAGTACCAAGAAAAAAGATCTTGGCATGATTGCAATGAGTTATGGCTATGTCTATGTCGCACAAATTGCCATGGGTGCTGATAAAAATCAAACAATCAAAGCCATTGCAGAAGCCGAAGCATATCCTGGACCATCCTTGATTATTGCTTATGCTCCTTGTATCAACCATGGTCTGAAAGTCGGTATGGGTTGTAGTCATTTAGAAGCTAAGCGGGCCGTGGATAGCGGTTACTGGTCACTGTATCGATACAATCCTCAATTGAAGGATGTTGGTCAAAAAGCATTTGCTTTAGATTCCAAAGAACCAACGATGAACTTCCAGGAATTCCTCATGGGAGAAGTACGTTATTCTTCATTAAAGAAACAATTTCCTGAAGCAGCTGGAGCTTTATTTGAAAAAACCGAAAAAGATGCAACAGATCGACTAGAAAGCTATAGGCGATTAGCTAGCCAATATGATACAATCATTCAGGAAGTTGCGGCAACTAAAGAATAGTTAAACAGAAAAGGGGGTCTTTTTGATCTCCTTTTTCTAATTATATGATCTATTTTATACGAAAACTTCACAACTCATACTTAATACACCGAGTAGAATAACACTCATAAAGGAGATGAATTCATTTGAATATTTTTGACGTAATTGGTCCAGTGATGATCGGTCCGTCTAGTTCTCACACGGCTGGTGCAGTGAGGCTAGGGAATTTGGCACTGGCTATTTTAGGTGAGCCCGTGCAAGAGGCTGTAATTGGGTTACATGGCTCTTTTGCCCAAACCTATCGGGGACATGGTACTGATTTAGCTCTTGTCGCAGGTCTTCAAGGATGGGCAACTGATGATGCTAGAATACCAAAAGCTTTTGAAGCAGTAGAGCAAGCAGGGATTAAGATTTCTTTTAAAATAATCAATTTAGGTGATTTAGCCCACCCTAATTCGGTTAATTTTTCTTTGATCGGCATAAGCGGTAATCATTGTAAAGTCACAGGAGTATCCATTGGTGGCGGTCGCGTATGTATTACAAATATTGATGATTTTCCAGTAGATTTTAATGGTGAATTTCCAGCAATTTTGACAATGCATCATGATCGACCTGGCGCTATTTCCTTGGTAACAAGTGTTTTATCAACCCATGGTGTTAATGTGGCTCAAATGAAAGTATTTCGAAAACAAAAAGGTGGCTTGGCAGCGATGATTGTTGAAACGGATCAACCTGTTGATGATGCGGAATTTAAAGCTATAGGCAATTTGCCTCATATTGAGTCAGTACGTCGTATTCAATTAGGTTAGCTAATAGAAAGGGGAACAGTGTTATGGATGAAAAATTATCATTACAAGATTGGATTGGCTTAGCCCAAGAAAGAAATATGAGTTTTGGTGATTTTTGTGTAGAATTTCAAGCGCAAGAATTAGAAATTACAAAAGATGAATTGTTACAGCGTATGGAAACTATGCTAAAAGTAATGGAAGAGTCTATTGAAATCGGACTCAGCGGCATTAAATCAATGGGTGGGTTAGTTGGTGACAATGCTAAACGAATGGAGAACTATCGAAATGAGCATGCTGGAGACAGTATTGTTGGTAGCGTGATGTCCAAAGCAATTATGATTTCTTTGGCCGTGGGTGAAGCCAATGCTTCCATGGGCCGTATTGTAGCAGCACCTACTGCGGGTGCGAGCGGCACATTGCCAGCAGTCCTCTTTTCTTTAGCTGAGGCTCGAGGAATCGATTTATCAGCTCTTGCGAAAGCCCTAGTCGTATCAGGAGCAATCGGAATGATTATTGCCTCTAGAGCTACATTATCAGGTGCAGCTGGTGGTTGTCAGGCTGAATGTGGCTCAGCAGGAGCAATGGCCGCTGGGGCGGCAGTCGAGTTATATGGTGGCAGCCCAGCGCAAGTTGGACAAGCAGTAGCTATGACATTAAAGAATATGCTGGGATTAGTCTGTGATCCAGTCGCGGGACTGGTGGAAGTCCCTTGCGTTAAACGTAATGCAGGAGCAACAGCAGTCGCTATGACAGCCGCTGAAATGGCTTTAGCTGGCATCGAAAGCGTAATACCAGTTGATGAAGTAATTGATGCCATGTCAGCAGTCGGAAATGCCATGTCTTGTTCCCTAAAAGAAACAGCCCAAGGTGGTCTCGCTGTTTCACCAACAGGCCTCGCATGGGCAAATAAAATATTTGCACGCTAACTCTACTTAATTTTATTAGAACCTGCGAAACTCGCAGGTTTTTACTATTTTATGGATTTTTTTACGTAATCAGAACGTATGACACTTTCTTGATTACAAGTAAGGGCAACTAAGACTTTGGTCTACGCTGTGGCTTGACCGAAGTCAAGTTTTCTTTATGAAATTACAATAGTAAGATGATATAATGTTTTTATAGAAATTTACATGACATTTCAAAGGTGGATACAGGTTAAAATAATGATGAGAGTCTTCCCTTGGTGTGTGCGTGATGTGAAGGAGTATCGTTTTGGAAAAACAATCATTATGGAATATAAGTTATATTAGAATGTGTTTAGGTAGTTTCTTTCAGTATTTAACGCATTACACTTTACTTGTTTCTTTACCGATCTTTGTTGTACAATTTTTAAAAATGGACGAAAATCAAGCTGGCTTGGTATTGACCTTTTTTCAGGTTGGTGCTGTTTTATTTAGACCATTTGCCGGAAAGTGGATGGACGATTTCGAGAAAAAAAGGGTTTTATTTGTTTCATTAGGACTATTTTGTATTATATGCTTTATGTATCTTGGTGTACAAACAGTCTTCTTTCTTCTCATACTGCGTTTTTTTCATGGAGCAGGTTTTGCTACAGGCACGACGGCAACGGCTACAATGGTAACGGTATTTGCTCCCCCTTCTCGTATGGGAGAGGGTGTTGGCTACTTAGCCGTATTTACAAGCATTGCCATGGTTATTGGCCCATTTATCGGTTTGAAGTTGATTGTTGATTATTCATTTACGGTTCTATTTGCCGTATGTGCCGTCTTTGGTCTACTGGCGTTTTTATGCGGAAATATTTCATCAATAACAGGGAAAAAAAACAAAAGTCAAATAACCAATAAAGAAACTTTTAGCTGGAAAGATTTATTTGAACCACATGCATTGCCTATTGCTTTATGTGGGGGCCTTCTATCTTTTGTTTATAGTAGTTTACTTGGTTTTTTACCTCTTTATGCCAGGAAACTAGGAATGATTGATACGGCTGGTTATTTTTTTGCTGTTTATGCATTAGCAATCGTTTTATCTCGACCATTTATCGGTAAACTTTTTGATCGAATAGGGGCAAACGTAATCGTTTATGTCTCTGTATTCGTTTACTTCATTGGAATGGTTGTTTTAAGCCAAGCGAATAACCCTATACAATTTTTATTAGCAGGCGCCATAATTGGTCTCGGATTCGGAGGATTAAATCCAAGCTTTCAAACAATCGCTGTTTTGGCTGCTCCAACACACAAAAGTGGGTTAGCTACATCAACATACTTCTTATCGATGGATATCGGAGTAGGGGTAGGATCATTTGTACTTGGTTTAGTCGTTGATTATACAGATTATCGCACAATGTATTTGATTTGTTCACTTGTTGTTATATTGATTGCTATTCTTTTCTATTTTACCAATCATCGGCATAAGAACAGACTTGGCTTGTGCCAAGTCCTCAGACGTAGGCAAAATCCTTAGTCGTTCTTACTTGTAACCCTAGAAAGTGCTATACTTTCTGATTACGTAAAAAATAACGTACTATTTTGTTTCAGATATAAATCCCTCATAACCTTGTAAAAATAGAATAGCAGGAATTAAGGTTTGATAAAGAGAAGATATCCATAACTTACCACATAGGTAGGTTATGGATATCTTTTTTCTTATAAAAAACTTTGCCGATTAATTTTAAAAATGAACCTAAGGCGTAAGACACTCGTATTTAATATAGGTGCTGTAAGGGTGGTGATCTATTGGTCTCTGACGAAGAATTGGTATTACAAATGCAATTGGGCAGTGAAGTAGCTTTAGAGGAGATTGTAAAGCGCTATCATGGACCAATACATGGCTATTTAGTAAGAATGAGCGGCGATTATTATGCTACTGATGATATGACTCAAGAAATTTTCATTAAAATGTGCCGTGGGATACAGTCTTATACAACAGGAATGCCCTTTAAACCATGGCTGTATAGTATTGCTAGTAATACCTATAAAGATCATCTAAAAAAAGCATATACACGGAAAGTGATTCCTGGGTTAGAGGATGAAACCCATTGCTCGACTCACATTGTCACGCCGGAAGAAAATTTTTTAAAAGATTACGAAAGAACACAATTAATTACGGCCATTAATAGTCTCGGTCATATTTACCGTGAAACGTTAATCCTACGGTACTATGATGAATTAAAATTAGATGAAATTGCCAGCACTCTTAAGATTCCCACAGGTACAGTAAAATCAAGATTATCAAATGGCTTATCACAGTTAAAAAAGATTTTCTCCATAAAGGAGGGGTGATTATGAATAAAAGACAACAACTAGTAAGTGATATGGATGAGAGTTTAGCCAATACGGATATGAACGATATTTTTGATCGATTAGATACATACCATATTAAACCGCCGCCAATGGCAGCGACTAACCAGCTCATTCAAAATCTTAAACCTGTATTTAAGCAAGAAAGATTAGGAGTAAATCAGGGGCAGCGTTTTAGAGATATCATGGAAGATAAACGATCTCAAAATGGTATCCCAATCATATTACAGCTAGTAGGATCACAGACGGCATTAATAGACAGAGGATTTGTGACTTTGACAATCATTTTTCTGATCTTTGGTTTACTATTAGCCAATATTTTTGAAAGTAGTTCATCAAAATTTTTGGTCACCGCATCACCTTTCTTGGGTCTGCTTACTCTATTCTATGAGTATCGTGCCCAATTATATAAAGTGGAAGAAATGGAAGGGACTTGTCATTATTCCCCTGCTCAGGTGGCTGTTGCACGAATATTAGTGGTTCTGGTTTATAATGTAGTGTTATGTACTGCAGCCACGTTAATGATTGAATCTTCATTTTCCCTTCTAATTGGACATTTAATGATAAACTGGTTAGCCCCCTTATTATTGATCGTAGGGATTGCCTTGTTTACCTCTTTAAAGTTTGGGATAACAGGTGGTTGTATGACGGCAGGAGCAATATGGACTGCACAGCTAACTCTTGTGGGCGGAGATTCTTTTTTACACTTTTTCTTACCGGGCTTACCAAATCTAGTTACAGATGTTGTCAGTATATTCTTGGGAATTGGATTACTTTATTTTTCTTTGTGCATTTGGCAACGTTCAGAAAGGTTTATCTAAGTACGGCAGGAGGGTTGTATTAAAGAATGTTAATGCTAGAATTCGCAGATGTCTCAAAAAAATATAAAGTAAATTCGTGGATACTCCGTCATATTTCAGCTACTATGAAAGTAGGTCTTTTTACAATAATTGGTCCTAATGGAGCAGGAAAGACAACGCTGCTTCGTCTGTTAGCTGGTATTTTAGAGCCTAGCTCAGGCAAAGTATTACTCAATGGGCAGGATATTAGTCAAGATTATAGCCAATATAAACAACGACTTGGCTACTTACCCCAAGAGTTTGGTTTTTACCCTGAGATGACTGGTAGAGAATTTTTACACTACATGGCACGCTTGAAAGGGATTCCATCAAGTTTATACCCATGTAGGGTCAAAGAAGTTGCCCACTGTGTAGGGGTAACCAATTTTTTGGATCGAAAAGTTGGCGGATGGTCCGTTGGACTCAAACAGCGCCTTGGAATAGCCCAAGCAGTGCTAAATGATCCTGATATTTTAATTCTTGATGAGCCCATGGTTGGACTTGACCCAGAAGAAAAATTATTTTTTTGGAATTATTTCTTTCGTCTCTCAAGAAATCGGATCGTGATATTCAGCAGTAATATCTTAGGGGATTTCATCACCTTCAGTGATGGAGTATTATTGCTAGTAAAAGGAGAAATACGTTTTTATGGATGTATCCAAGAGTTGATTGATCTTATAGTTGGGAAAGTCTGGATAGTCCATGTACCAGTAGAAATGGTCCCGCTATTAGCTAAGACATGGGCTATAAGCGGAATACATAGTACGGATACCCTTTGCCAAATAAGAATTGTAAGTGATACCCTACCCGATATTCTGGGTGTAGAACCTGGGGAACCTAGAGTTGAAGACGCCTATACCTATCTAGTCAGGTGAAATGATTCTTGCAAAAAGGAGTATGAAAAATTGTTATTGCAGATAACAAATCTAATGAAAACGTATAAAGGAAACATAGCTGCTTTACATGATATTAACTGTAGTTTGAAAAAAGGAATCGTTGGGGTAATTGGCCCAAACTCCGCTGGGAAAACAACATTTTTGAAGATTATAGCAGGATTAGAAGAGCCAACTTCTGGTCAAGTACGTTTTGATGGATTGGAGTTAAGGCAAAATAAGCAGATTTTTCGTTCAATGATAGGTTATCTTCCTCAAGAATTTGGTTTTTATAGCAAGAGTACTGGTGAAGCCATACTAGATTATATTGCTGTTTTAAAGGGAATCGATGATAAAAAAATGCGCCAGTATGGGGTGGATGAAGTAATTGACTTAGTTAATCTTAACGATGTTCGCAAGCTAACAATCAAGGAATACTCTTTCGGTATGAAACGCAGGCTAGGGATAGCGCAAGCATTGCTGGGAAAACCTCGTATATTGATTTTAGATGAACCTATGGAAGGGCTTGATCCTGGAGAAACTATTAGGCTGGGGAGAATAATAGGCGAGATGGCTAGTCAGAGTCTCGTCATCATTTCAACACATTCTTTAAGTAATGTTGAGTTTGGCTGCAGCACCTTATTGGTTTTACGTCAGGGTTATATGCTGTATGATGGAACCCCAGCGGAACTAATCAGCCTAGCTGATGGGTTAGTATGGCAGGTAGAAGCAACTTTTCAACAGATCGAACAGCTAAAAGCAACTTTTAACATCGTTGGTATACAACAAAAAGATGGGTATATGGTAGTAAGAATCTTATCTCCCCAAAAACCTCCTGGAAAGGCAATTGCAGCGAAAGCACGATTGGAGGAAGGATATTTAACCTTGCTGCATTCTGGGGTCCATTCATGATAACAGTAATTACGCAAACAATTCAATTTGAAATCAAGTTATATCTAAAGAGTAGGAATTTCTGGCTCGCAGCTTCTCTGATTAATGCTTATGCTTGGATAGCATTTCTTTTGGCAGGACAAGTAATGTCAGGTGCGGCCCAAATGTTTATACCTGCTTTACTTTTTGTGACCGCTGAAGGGATCATCAAAGATAAAAGGGAAAACTTCACAGAAATTATGTATGTTCTTCCATATCATAATGGATTTTTATTAAGCGGACGGGCACTTGCTGTATTGCTTTGGTTCATACTATTAGGAATGGAACTGTTGTTAACCATGCTAATCGCCACGTGTATAGGGTTGCCCGTACATCTTAGCTCGTCTGCTTGTTGGGCTTTCATGGTAAAATATCTTGTTTCCTGTATAAATGTGATTGGTATAACTTTTTTAGCATCTAGCTTGACCAAGAAAACAATACCCTTTTATTCTATATTACTGTTTTGGTGGTTGATAGGAATCTTTCTGACAGGTAATGTTGGGACATTATTTCCCCAATGGGTGTCAATTGCTAATTTTACTTTTATTCATGGTTTTGGAGGTAACCCTTCAGAAGTTGCCGGGGTATATCCCAATGATGGCTTGATCATAGCCATTATTGGTTTCCAAATAATTTGCTCAATTTTATTATTTACACTTGGGGTGGCTATTGAAAACGCGAGGCGCGACTCCAATGGCATGATTTTAAAGGCCTGTTTGTTTGAAGTTTTGACTGGTATTATTATGATCCTAGCGACCTTTTTTGCAACATGGCAGTATTTTGATCTTCAGAATATAAGCTACAAACAACCAACCTCAATCTCTGATATTGAATTACCGAGAGTCGTAAATAGCAGTATTCACCCCAATCTATCTATTGCCGCTTACGATTTATATATTGTATTGGATTCCAAGAACCACAATCTAATGGCACAGGCACAGGTGACGATGAAGGATCTAGGAAGTCTTTTGCCTTCCACTGTTGAATTTACTCTTCGTGACTATTTTCGCGTACAACAAGTGATTAACGTAGCTACAGGTGAGAGATTGACATGGCAGCAGCAGGGGTCATATTTAACAGTAAGTCTTCCTCCAGACAGTTTCACCGACGCGGGATTACTGACCATAGAGATAACTTACTCGGGCATGGTATGGGAGCAATCCGAGGATTTTTATGGACAAGGGACAGGCCTGATTAATTTTGTTTCTTCTCCATTTACCTGTTTACGAGGGGGGTTTGCCTGGTATCCTATTTTAGGGAGGCAAACCCTCTATACCATAACAAGTTATTCTTTGCCTTGGACTCAGCAAAAGAAACAACTTATAGAACATTTACTTGTTTCTCACATCCCGGTTCCTTTTAAGATGACCGTTGATAGTGATGAAACCATAACACTGATTTCAAATATAGAATTGGTTGAAAAGATTAGGAATGGTAATATAGAACGGCACAAATTCAATTCACCAGCAGGTAGGGATGTTTTTTTACTCGCTGGCCCTTATGAACATACTAAGATAATGGTTGCTGGGACAGAAAAATTAGTTGATTTTTATCATTTCCCTAACCATCAGCAAAATCTGAATCACATGGCTTATAAGGTTAGACAAATCGACTATTATAATAGCTTAGTTCCTAGGAACATACAGACCTCTGCCTTTGGGGACTTGGAAAAAGGGTACCTCATATTTGAATCTCCTCGTTTTCTTACCTATGATAATTTGATGAATACGAGTAATTTAGGATTTGTTGATGCAATCGCCATTCCCGAAGCAATTTTTCTAACGAAATCATTAGGTTCTCCTTGGTGGTCACAGTCAGCAGGGCGTGTTCTGAGTGAAGCTCGTAGCTTAAACTTATGGTGGCCAAATTGTTTTAGTAAGACAAAAGGAGATATTGCTGACGGTTTGGCACTATACATGTATATTCGATATCTTGAAAATGAACATGGCAAAAAAATTTATGATAATGCCAGAGAGTATTGGCTGGCTTATAATGATGAATCTCCTGATAATGAGATGATGTTAGAACAAAGAGGGTGGGTCATACGAGAAATATTCTTGCTGTTGGATCGAATTAGACAGTCAAATTTAGGAGATGATGGTGTCAATCAATTTTTGCGTATTATTAATACTAGTTATCAAAATAAACGTATGATTAATGTGACTGACATTGTGACTGCTCTGGAGTTGATCGGCGCCCTTCCCAATCATGATAATCCTAGAAAGATTTCGCCAGTTACAGTAATAAATTACCGTAACAGCATAAATACTTTAGAGCATCTCCTAGCCAATCCTCTAGAAAATAAAAGACGTAGTACGTTGGCACTTAAGTTAACATGGGATTTTGGTACCCAAATTAAAGTAAAAGCAGCACAATAATGAATGTGTTGCTTTTACTTTTTATAAAAAGTTACCAAGTTATCTAAAATTTAGTGAACCTAAGAAAGATTGAAATCGTATTACTTTATGAATAGTCATTTTGCAAAAACATAAATGGAGGAGGTTAATTGATGTTTCAAATCACACGGAAAATTTGGACTACCAGAGTACTTGCTTTCATTCTAGTCATTTCACTGCAATCTGTCGTTTGGGGTGCTGATTTCGAGCGACGTGATGTGCGATTCAAAAGTCAAGGATTAGAGTGCGCGGCTTGGTACTATGTTCCAACTGAAGTAAATCCTGAAGTAAAACATCCCGCCATTGTTATGGCACACGGCTTTACCGGAGTCAAGGAAATGAGTCTTGATAAATTCGCTGATTCCTTTGCAAAAGCTGGCTTTGCTGTATTAGTGTTTGATTATCGATATCTCGGCGCCAGTGAAGGAGAACCCCGTGGTCAAGTTTTCTATTTTGATCAACAACAGGATTATCGTAACGCTATTACCTGGCTATCTTTGCAGTATGAGGTTGATGCTGAGCGTATTGGTATTTGGGGCACTTCAGATAGTGGTGGACATGTACTGCATTTAGGGGCCTTTGATAGACGTGTGAAGGCGGTAGTTGCTCAAGTACCAACAATTAACGCCCGTTACCAAAATCTGAGTAAGTCAGACCAAGAGAGGAGGGCAGTATTTTATGCACGCAATCGGGTAGAAGAGTATAAAAAAGGCATTGTGAACTACTATCCTGTAGTTGCGCCTGTGGGGCAGCCCGCTTGTCTCACACAAAAAGCAGCCTACGAGTATTTTACAGAAGCAGCTAAGAAAGCTCCGAATTGGAAAAACCAAATTACGATGGAGTCACTTGATATCTACAAAGAATTTGCTCCAGCAACATTCATTCATTTAATTTCTCCGACACCGTTGCTGATGATCGTTGCTAGTGAAGATGTTTTGACATCCACTGAAGGTGCAATAAAAGCCTTTGAACGTGCTGGAGAACCAAAGAAGTTAGTTATTTTCCAAGGTGGACATTTTGATCCTTATGAAGGTCCTCAATTTGCCGAAGTTTCTGCTGCGGCCACTGAATGGTTTGAACAGTATCTTAAGCCCTAAGTGTGAAGTATGACATACCATAGGGTGGCGAAAAGGGCAAAATAGAATGAATGAGAGGAGAATTCATTATGAATCGTAGGGAATTCATCAAACTTACAGCCTGTGCCGGCTTTGGGAGTCTTTTGCTTCCTGGATGCAGCTTCCAGGGTTCTCATACGCAAATGCCCCCCAAAAAAGCAGCTACAGTCGAAGGTAGCCCACCAAGAGTAACAGATTTGATTATGGTAGAAGGCAATGATCCGGCAGCCATGCTCAACAAGGGGTTCGATGCCTTAGGCGGAATTAGTAATTTCGTTAAACCAGGTAATACGGTTGTATTGAAACCAAACTTCAGCGTGCCTAGGCTGCCCGAAGAAGCATGTACAACGAATCCTGTATTGGTGGCCAGTCTCGTTAAGATGTGCTTACAAGTCGGCGCTAAGGAAGTAAAGGTGATTGATTATCCTTTTACCAATCCTATCATTTGTTTAGAAAAGACAGGAATCAAAAATGCAGTTACAGCTGCCGGCGGTAAAATTTACGCCTTGAATAACGGTGTTGAAAAATATTTTAGCCGAGTGCAAACCAATGGAACGATGCTTGGAGAGGTTTATTTTTCAAAGGATGTATTAGATGCAGATGTATTTATTAACATGCCAATTCTCAAGCATCATTATATTACAGAGGTAACAATGGGACTCAAAAATATGATGGGCCTCGTCTGGGATCGTGGTATTTTTCATACCTATGACTTACACCAATGCATTGCTGAGTTGGCGGCTTTCAAGAAACCACATCTTACTATCTTGGATGCACTCCGTGGTATAACGGCTAGTGGCCCGACTGGACCTGGCCCAATTAAGGAATATAATCAGTTGGTCTTTGGTACCGATCCTGTCGCCGTTGACGCTTATGGAGCATTTTTGTTTGGGATGAAACCCACAAAAATTAATTATCTTCGTATGGCGGCAGAAATGGGGAGTGGACAAATCGATTGGGAAAAACTAAACGTAAAACGTATATGAAAAGCGATAGAATGAGTTTTCTTCCTATTTTGCGCCTTCTAGTTCCCCTCACATTTTTCTTGACAACGATCCTATTACTCTGGCATCATCAATATCCCTTATCTTCAGATGCAGCCAATTTATTGCTCTGGCTGTCACGGATCGACCCGCTAATGCTAATCGCTGAGTGGCGAGCTGAGGGGGCTTTACCTAGTTGGTTTTGGTTTCCTTTAGGGTTAATTGCGCTGACCCTTCTGTGCGGACGGATATTCTGTGGCTGGCTATGTCCAGTTGGAGGATTATTGGCACAGATTCCCCATCGTCATAATGGGCTAAAGATACCACAAGGACTCTATAAAAACCGTTACATATGGTTGATATTGTTACTCATACTACTGATGAACAGTAGTTGGCCTCTCTTTCTGACTCCCTTTCATTTAATGACCGAAGAACTTACCCGATTGTGGCAGGGAAAGATACCCTGGATGCTGGCAAGTTTGGTACTACTGGGTTTGCTGTTTTTTCCCCGATTTTGGTGTATCTATATTTGTCCAACAGGGCTACTGCTGGCGGTGTTATCCCGTTATCGCTTCTTTCGCTTTCGTGTAGGAAGTCATTGTATGGACTGTGGGATCTGTAGCAAAGCTTGTCCTGCCCAGGCAGTGAATATAGAGGAAGGCAAGATGGCAGAGGATTGTATGCTATGCGGGCGCTGTTGGCAAACATGTCCAGTGGAAACGATTAAATGGTCTAACTCCGATTCCTTTACTCCCTCAGAACCAAATGTTTCACTGTGGACTTTGTCCCGTCGGCAGCTTTTTAAAGGTGGGATGGCGGTAATTGTCAGTGGATTTGGCTGGCAATACCTAAAACCAACAGCTGATGCTGCGAGTATTCTTAGACCGCCAGGAGCAAGACCAGAGGAGGAATTTTTAGCTCGTTGCAGTCGCTGTGGACGATGCGCTAAAGTTTGTCCAGCGGAATGTCTTTTTCCTATGCCTTTGGAAGAAGGTTTTCTTGCTTTCCTTACCCCTAGGCTAATACCTCGTCAGGCTAAGTGTGAATTATGTCTATCATGCCAAGAGGTTTGCCCTACGGGTGCTATCAATCGTATACCTTTAAAACAGGTCAAAATGGGCCTAGCAGAACTAAACCGTCGTAGGTGCTTGGTTTGGACAGAACAGAAATTATGCCTGCTATGCCGTGAGCAATGTCCTGTCCATGCAGTGGAAGTCGATGAGGAAAATCGCCCTTATGTTAACGAGAATCTGTGCGTTGGATGCGGAGGCTGCGAAAATGGCTGCCCACTCAAAGATGCCGCCATCATTGTACGCCCCAATGGAAAATAAGAATAAATAGGAGATTATAGAAGGAGGAAAATAACATGAAAATCAGCAAGTTATCTATTGTAATGACAATTTGGGTTGGAATCTTATGGCTTTGTACCCCAGTATGGGCAGAAACTCAGCATTCTCTACAGGTGGAAGCTACAAGTTACATTATCTCTTCCCAATGGCTTCCTGCTGGGGATGAAGCAGGACATGCAATTGGTATGGCAAAACGAGAAGGAGAAGGGGTATTCAGTAATGGAGAGACTGCCAAGTATGCAACGGTCTCCACTTTTGATTCTCGTCGCACTACAGGCGGAATAGCCCAAGGATATTCCACTTTTACTTTTGTTGATGGATCCCAGATTATATTCTCTTGGAAGTCAGAGATAGGCAGAACTCAGGATGGACTGCCCTACAATCAAGGACACGGAACTATTTTAAAAGGAACTGGTCGTTTTGAGGGGATTAGAGGGATATCTGATTTTAGCGGTCAGCAGTTAAAGCCTGCAGCAGATGACCCTAAACTTACCACAGGTCAAAAAGCCACGATTACATATATCCTTCCCTGATTGCCAGTCGTAGGAAGCTGTTCTGTAGAACAATAGGAAAAAGCTATTGTCTAATTTATAGGCAATAGCTTTTTCTTTTTATATAATCAGGACGGTTATTACAAAAGTTTTTTTATGTGACAAACCTTAATGAATCGTCAATAATAACGGAATCAGAAATGGCACCATTGTTGTCAATATAAGGCCGCTTATAAAGGCAATCATTGCTGTAGATGTATCTGTCATTTTAGCAATAATGGGTAAAGTGGAATCCATCGTTGTGGCACCACCAGGAGCAATCGCTACAATTTTTCCAACATGAATAGCTAAAAAAGGAATTAATACAAAGGCCATTAATTCACGAAACACATTAGCCAAAAATGCAATCGCTCCTAATTCAGCACTATAAAGTTGGGTAATGAGTACACTAGATAAACTATACCACCCAAATCCAGCCCCTACAACTAAGACTTCTTTTAGTGACATATTAAAAAATAAACTAGCAATGGAAGCTCCCAAAAAGCTTCCTCCAGCAATCGCTAAGGGCACTAGTATAATGCGCCAACCGACTTCTTTTATTTTTATCAATTCACGGCGGTTATGTCCTATGCTAATCCCCACTCCAAACACCATGATCGCCAGTACATAGGTGACTACATGATCCAATACTTCTGAATTCATAATAGAAGGGGACATCCACCCAACAGCAATACCAGCTAAAACCGCTGCTACAATGCAGCTAATCATTTTCATGATTGTTTTTCCTCTATTTTATTATTTTTTAGAAAATCAACGCGGGAAACCACGAACCATAATGTTAATACACTGCCAACCGTACTTAAGATGGCGATCACCATTGCTTTCCAACCTAATAAAGTTAAATTATTAATAAGTTCTTGATTATTCCCGATTCCAATACCTACTGCAATTAATAAGATAAATAAAACGACCATTATAATCTTATCTAAATGTCCAATCCATCTTTCCGTCATTATATTACTGACCCCTAATAAACAACCAGCCAGTAAACTCATGATTACAATTTCCACATTTAGTCCCTCCATCTCATTTTTTTAATCTATTGCCAATCTGAAAATCACATAAAATCAAGAAATCTTATACCATAAGTACAGCTCTTAATAACCGTTCTAATAATACAATAATTAACAACGATTCGCAACATACTCGCACAATATCAAAACCAAAAGTAATCCTTTCATTGAAGGATATGGTCTTTTTGCTCCTTGCAAGAAGACTTTTAAAAAATAAAAAAAACATCATTACCAATAAGATAAACTCCTGTAAAGCAATCAAACTTTGCAGGAGTTTGTCTAATGATGGTAAATATAGTATGATTAAGCCATGGAAATATCACTCTTTCACTCAATCGTTGTCAATCATATTGCAAATAATAGGGTGGATTTGTTAAAATTGTGAATGAGGAGATGGTAATTTGAAAATAGGCGCACGAGTTATTAAAACTGGTATAGCCGTAGCAATAACAATGTTTTTATGTAAATTTTTTGGTTTCGATCCTGCCTTTTTTGGTGCTGTTTCCGCTGTGATAAATATACAGCCATCAATTTTCTTAACACTGCGGGCAGCTCGCGATCAGATTTTAGTCCATATTCTAGGTGTCTTAGCAGGCTTCTTTTTTGGTTATTTTCTTGGCGTTAATCCATTTTCAGCAGGATTAATCGTTATTCTATTGATACCAATATACATAAGATTAAGATTACATAGCGGTATTACGATGGGGATCGTTGCTGCTCTTTTTGTTCTAAGTTCTAGTACTGAAGAATTTTTGATCCATGCTCTTTCGAGAACAGGGGTGATATTCGTCGGCCTTGGATCAGCTATGCTTGTCAATGTCTTATTATGGCCACCGAAGTATAATAAACTATTAAAAGAGAAATTACGACAAAGCAACGAAGCATCTGTTCTTTACTTTTGCCGTGCAGTACAAGATTATGTAGGTCTTACTAGCAGAGAGATCCATATGGATCTGGAGCAAAAAAAGAGAGTTTACAAACTAAATAAAGAAGCGCGGATGTTATTGGATTTACTAAGCCGAGAGCGGCACGTAGTCTCTGACTCTTCTGAACCAAGAGAATGGATTTCCTTAGCAGAAAAGCTGATTGATTATAATGAATCTATCACTAAAAAAGGTGACCGTATCTTTGATCTTTTACCTATGCGATTGGAACGCAGGATAAAATCTGGTGCTCCACCTATTAGTGATGAATTCAAAGCGATTTTAGAAATATTAGAAAGTGGATGTACAATCGTGATCCGCGTAAACGGAAAAATTATGTCTGTTATCGTCGATGGAGGTACAGCTATACCTGAAAAAATCAGTGAAGATTATTGGGAAAGCTTAACTAAAGCAATTGAGCAATGGCAGTCAAAGCTTACAGATAGTTATTATTTACATGGGTTACTTGAAGTCGCTGTAACTGCAAATGAAATCAAGTGGGCCACACGGCAAGCCAAGATATTGCTGTATGAAAGTATAGAAAATAAATGATAATTTTTCATTATATGTTTTACTTATTTTACTGATTGCGATATAATTAAAAAGATAAAGAGAATGATCTGAAAATAACATAGTAATGAATACGACAACGATGCTCGTGAAAAGAAATTTTTGCGGGCATTTTTTATTTTTTAAAGGGTAACAAGTTATTTTTTTATATGAAAGAACGTCTTGTGTTTACTCTTGTCGGTGATTTATGGAAGGAGTGAATGTAGTTAGAACTCTCAAAATGAGTAAGGTTCGATTAAATAGCAGGAGGAAAAAAAACTATGATTGATGTACCTAATAAACAGAATCTATTTTCAGGAGATGACAAAGAGACGTGGAAACGTCGCTGGAAAATGTTATATGCATCCGTAGCTGGATATGCGATGGATGGACTGGACATGTTAATCCTATCTTTTGCAATGGCAGCTATTATTAAAGAATTTGGAATATCATACGTCGATGGGGGGTGGATTGCGACCTATACGCTAATTGGTGCTGTCTTAGGAGGATATATCTTTGGAATTGCAGCTGACTATGTTGGCCGAGTTAAAATTTTCGCCCTGACAATTATTATCTTTTCAATTTTTACTGGACTATGTGCCATCGCACACTCTGTGAATGAGCTCAACATCTATCGTTTTTTGGCAGGGCTCGGTCTCGGAGGAGAATTTGGGATTGGTATGACGCTCGTTGCTGAGACTTGGCCTGCAGAAAAGCGTGCACGCGCTACAGCTGGTGTAGCAATTGGCTGGCAGCTAGGTGTAGTGTTGGCAGCTGTACTTGCAGCCTTACTCATGCCTTTATACGGCTGGCGAGGCCTTTTTCTAGTAGGTGCATTACCCGCATTATTTGCCGCTTGGTCGAGGCGTAATTTACCAGAACCAGATATATGGGTTGAACGAAAATCACTACAGAAAATGATTAATACCAAACTGGCTAGTGGTGAAGTCATTTCACAAGAAGAACAAGAATTATTGACAAATTCAAGTAAATTCCCTCTATCACATCTTTTTGCAGATACAAAAAAAACAACGATAACATTTGCTCTTACTGTTATGACAAGTGTACAAAACTTTGGCTATTATGGAATTATGATTTGGCTTCCAACAATATTGATGCAAAAACACAACCTGTCTTTAAATAAGACTACAACATGGATGATCGTTACAGTCATCGGCATGATGCTAGGGATTTACCTTTTCGGATATTTTGCTGACCGTATCGGTAGACGTCCTATATATATGATTTTTTACACTGGTTCAGCCGCTTCAGTTTGGATCTATTCTAATTTAACTGATCCCCTGCAGTTATTGATAGGGGGCGCAGTGCTTGGCTTTTTCTGCAATGGGACAATGGCTGGCTTTGGCGCGCTGTTATCTGAGCATTACACAACAGATGCCCGTTCTACAGCGCAAAACTTTATATTTAATTCTGGTCGAGCAGTCGGTGGTTTTGCACCCGTAGTGATTGGCATGTTAGCACAGCAATACACATTGAGTGGTGCCCTTGCGGTACTTGCTTTTATTTACATAGCTGCAGCTGTCAATTTATTTTTCTTAGTTCCAGAAACAAAAGGTTCTAAATTAAATTAAAAATATCCATAAAATTTTAATTCTTGTCAATCCTATTTTTATCTGTTATCCTAAGAACAAAGAAGATCAGATTTGGCAATGGAGCCCTTGCATTTTTGCAGGGCTCTTTCTGCTTATTATGATAGCTTGCCCAGGAATTTAGTACATGTAAAAGGAGTATAATACTATGGAAACAGTGAATCAAACACGGTTATATTTTGCCTATGGCTCTAATCTAAAATTAGAAAAAATGCTTGAAAAATGCCATAAGCCAATCCCAGTCAGCATTGCCAGATTGGCAAATCATAAAATCGCTTTTTATGGACACTCTGTTATATGGGATGGAGCTGTAGAAACCGTTGTAGCTGACGATCAATCAGAAGTGTGGGGGGTTTTATATCAACTGGGAGCCTATGCTTGGGATCAATTGGACAATTGTGAGGATGCTAGGTTAGATGGAACGGGAGAGTATTTCCATTATCCAGTAGAAGTTCTTGATGAGCAGCAAACAGTGAGAGAGGCAAGTATCTATAAAAAAGCTCGGTTAGGAAAAGAAGAATTACCAAGTACTGAATATTTATCGATTATTTTAGAAGGAGCAAAAGAACAAGGACTGCCTGAGATCTATATAGACACTCTAAAGACTATTGCTACGAAACCTGCTTCCTATAGTGTGCCTCGACTTCGTAAGCAGAGCAAGATAGAACCTAGTAGCGGATGTGATGGCTGCACAGAATAAGAGTATTTTTAATGAGTGATTTAAACTGAATAAAGAGTAGTTTAATATTTTTAAAAAGCTGTTATATTAAAATGGTTACAATTACTTTATAAAAGTAATTGTAACCATTTTTCTGATTTTTGTTTGACTTTATTCAACTATAGAATATGCTACCAATGAATATTCATAATGTTGTATATGATTGATGTAGTAATTTTCTCGAAAACTTGGTAACCTATAGATAGAAGTAGTTAGATTTAAGCTTCTTTATAAAAGAAAAGTTAGTATATGTATCATCTGCAAGGTTTTTTATAAGGTACATACTTAAGGAGGAAAAGAGATGGTAACAAGAACTTTTAAACGAATTCATTTGATCGTAATGGACTCTGTTGGAATTGGTGAAGCACCTGATGCAGCGAAATTTGATGATTTTGATGTGAACACTTTTGGACATATCGCTCAGGAGTGTGGCGGTTTACAGATGCCCAATATGGAGAAATTGGGTGTATCGAATATTAACCATATCCAGGGAATCAAAGTAGTAGAACATCCTCTTGCTTATTATACGAAAATGCAAGAATTATCGAATGGCAAAGATACAATGGCTGGCCACTGGGAACTCATGGGCCTTTATACTGAAAAACCATTCCGCGTATTTCCCAACGGATTTCCAGATGAACTGATCAAGAAAATTGAAGAAAAAACTGGACGAAAAGTAATTGCCAATAAACCAGCAAGCGGGACAGAAATCATGAAAGAATTAGGGGAAGAACATGTGAAAACAGGAGCACTCATTGTTTACACATCAGCTGATTCAGTATTGCAAATTGCCGCTCATGAAAAAGTGATTCCTTTACAAGAACTCTATGAAATCTGTGAGTTTTGTCGGAAAATCACCTTAGAAGAACCTTATAAAATAGGACGCATTATTGCTCGTCCTTTCGTAGGAGAACCAGGTAACTTTACTCGTACTGCGAATCGACATGATTATGCATTAAAGCCTTTTGGACGCACTGTAATGAATGAACTGAAGGATGCCCAATATGATGTGATTGCTCTGGGGAAAATTTCAGATATTTATACGGGTGAGGGCGTTACCAAAGCCATTCATACGGTATCCAATATGGATGGTATGGATAAATTAATCGCCCTTTTAGATGAAGATTTTACGGGACTTAGTTTTTTGAACTTAGTTGATTTTGATGCTTTATTCGGTCACCGTCGTGATCCTAAAGGTTACGGTAAGGCTTTAGAAGAGTATGATGCACGTTTAACCGAAGTATTTACAAAAATGACGAATGAAGATTTATTAATCATTACGGCTGATCATGGAAATGATCCAACTTATCGTGGTACTGATCATACGCGAGAATATGTACCTTTGCTCATTTATTCTCCTCAATTCGTTCACGGTAATGAGCTGCCCATCAGAAAAACCTTTGCAGATGTTGGTGCAACGATCGCAGAGAATTTTCAAGTGAAGATGCCTGAATACGGTACAAGTTTTTTACAGGACTTGAAATAAAATACTCAAAAAAACCTGCTAATGATATTTTTTCGAAAGAATCATTAGCAGGTTTTTTATATGAATCAACTATGATATGGAATTTCTTTATACAACTCATTAAAATTCAGAATTATAATTAAATATAGAAGGATTAAGAGGACTTTACGTAAAAATGTTGAAGCATAAAGACACTAATTAAATTTAACGTAGGAAGAAATTTCTGAAATATCTGTATATAGTGCAGGAGGTGATTGTATGTTTTTTATAAAGAATTTTAAAGACTTGAAACGAACGTATCTATTCTTTTTCCTAATGTTTCTTTTAATGAGTGCAATAAATTTTATTACATATCGAAATAGTATTAATGAATCAAGCGCACTCGAATGGAATATTCATACTTATCAAGTAATGGAAGAGTCGGATGCCTTATTAGCCAGTTTACTGAACATGGAAACCGGAATGCGCGGTTTTGCTGCTGGTGGATTTGACCCATTTCTGGAGCCTTTT
Organism: Pelosinus sp. sgz500959; assembly: GCF_042610375.1. Classification (NCBI taxonomy): domain Bacteria; kingdom Bacillati; phylum Bacillota; class Negativicutes; order Selenomonadales; family Sporomusaceae; genus Pelosinus; species Pelosinus sp. sgz500959. The sequence continues at coordinate 383,836 of NZ_JBGJZL010000002.1, read as the reverse complement.
CAGCAAGGAAAACATGATTTTAAGGCACACTTTGCAACTATTAATTTATTGACTAAAGATAATCCTGGTCAACAGCTACGACTTGAGCAATTACGACAAGACGAGCAAGAATGGGAGGATTACGCAACAAGTCTTATTAATCTAAGGCGCGATGTCGATAATGGTCGGGTAGCATCAGACACTGTTAGCATATCAGTACGTACAATGTACGGTAAACAATATATGGACAATATGCGTACTCTGCTAAGCGAGTTCAATCATGATGAAAAAATCTTACGTGAAGAACGAGCGCAGCTACTTCGCGAAAGTGAAAAATTTTTAAGACAAACTATTTTATGGGGAAGTTTACTTACAATTCTCTTAGCTGGTTTATTTATCTTAATGGTCAATGCCGGATTAAAGTCAAGAAGAGAAGCGCAGGAACAGATTAGCAAGCAAGCTCAAATGCTAGATTTAGCTCATAATAATATCATCATTTTTACGCTGGACGGTACAATCAAATACTGGAATCGAGGTGCTGAGCTCTGTTATGGCTTGTCCAAAGATCAAGTTTTAGGTCATAGAATTTACGACTTATTAAAAACTGATCTTCCAAAGCCATTGAAAGAAATTATAGAAGAACTTTTAATTAAGGATTACTGGGAAGGAGAACTAATCGATACAGGAAGGTCTGGAGATAAAATTTTTATTAAATGTCATTGGACATTAGAGCGTGATGCAGCAGGCAATCCTGTATCAATTTTCGAAGTCAGTCATGATATAACTCGGCAAAAAATGACCGAAGAGAGTTTGCGGCAAAGTGAAATTCACTTCCATGAATGCATTGATAATGTTCATGACCGCTACACTTTTTTTAAAGCATTGCGAGATGAATCTGGAAAAATTATAGATTTCATCTGCGAATTTGTCAATAAATCAGAATGCCGAGAATATGGCAAGACACGGGAAGAATTAATCGGAAAGCGTATGCTCACAATATGGCCTGGTGTAAAAGGTAAAATTTTTGACGAATACTGTGATGTTTGTGAAACAGGTAAATCATTGATGGATGAACAATTTTTTTACTCTGATGATGTAAATCAGCATCTTACTGGAATATATGAACGACAAGTCATCAAGTTGCATGATGGGGTGGCAATCAGTGCTCGCGACATTACAGATAAAAAACATTATGAAGAACAACTAAGACTTCTAAATGTGGATTTAGAAGCCTTAGTACAAGAACGCACACTCAAATTGACGGATATGAATGCAGTACTCGAAGAAGAAATTATGGAACGGCAAGCGACAGAGGAAACCTTGCAAGAAACGCAAGCTATATTGCAGGCAGCATTGGATAATTGTCAAGCAGGTATCGCAATTGTCGATGCTCCAGATGGAAAATTACGCTATCTCAATAAAGCGGGACTGCTTATTAGCGATCAATCTGATGAAGAGATGATTAAAGAAATAGATATTGATAAATATATTGCTAGCTGGGAAATTCTACATGAAGATCAAAGTCCTTTTAAACGTAATGAACTGCCATTAGCACGAACAATACTTTATGGAGAAACTTGCAGCAACGAATTGGTTATCAGGCGAGAAAACTTCCAAGACTGTATAGTCTGGGCCAATGCGGCACCAATTAAAGACTTATCTGGAAAAGTCAAAGCGGGTATTGTTATTTTTCTTGATATCACAGAACGTAAAAATAGTGAAGAGGCATTGCGCAAAGCCAAGGATGAAGCAGAACGCGCCAATGCAGCTAAAAGTCAATTCCTTGCCAATATGAGCCATGAAATCAGGACACCGATGAATGGAATCATTGGAATGACTGATTTGACCCTTATGACAGATTTAATGGATGAACAAAGAGAATACCTACAAATTGTAAAAGAATCAACCAAGTCACTCCTGAGAGTTCTCAATGACATACTTGATTATTCAAAAATTGAAGCAGGTAAAATGCTATTAGAAAAGATACCATTTACTTTAACTGAACTAACCCATGAGGTTATTGCTTTATTTAATATTGCCGCACAACAAAAAGGATTAAAAATTACAGAAAACATCGCTAGAGAAGTACCAAAAACTCTTATCGGTGATCCTTTTAGGCTCCGGCAGATCCTTTCTAACCTGCTTGGTAATGCGATAAAATTTACGAATAGTGGAACAATCGACGTGAATATTTCCTGTTTAGAATCAGGTAATGGTAACATTAAGTTAAAATTTACAGTAGCGGATACGGGAATTGGAATTGCTGATAATAAAATTGACATGTTGTTTAAAAGTTTTAGTCAGGTAGATAATTCAAATACTCGGCAATTTGGAGGGACTGGACTGGGATTGGCAATTTCTCAAAAATTAACTGAATTGATGAATGGACTCATATGGGTCGAAAGTAAAGAAGGATCTGGAAGTAAATTTTGTTTTACAGCACTATTTGAAGTAGGAAAAGAAATCTCATTTGAACCTACTAAAGAGACATTGTTGATCGAAAACACTCAAAACAAAAAAGTTTTAGTTTGTGAGGATGATGAAGTAAGTCGAAATATCATTCGCATTCTACTGTACAAAAAAGGATTAGATATTTATTTGGCTCAAAATGGCAAAGAGGCGATTGAAATGTTTGAAAAAATGATTTTTAATCTAATCATAATGGACATCAATATGCCTTATATGGACGGTTATTCAGCCGTTAAGCTCATACGACAAAAGGAACAAGCACTATATCGTCATACGCCAATTGTAGCAATGACTGCATATGCACTGCGTGGGGATCGTGAGAAATGCTTGGCAGCCGGAATGGATGACTATCTTTCAAAACCAGTTGACGTTCATCAATTAAGTTCGATAGTGGACATGTGGCTTGAAAATGGGGAAAATAGTGAATACATAAAAAGCCTAGCAAATCGCTAGGCTTTTTATGTATTCAACTCAAGAAAGATTCAAATGAGCATGTCAGCATTCATCTAATCTTCATCTCGCCAGTGACCGCCCCAACCGCCGTGACCGCCCCAACCGCCGTGACCGCCCCAACCGCCGTGACCGCCCCAACCGCCATGACCGCCCCAACCGCCATGACCGCCCCAACCGCCATGACCGCCCCAACCGCCATGACCGCCCCAACCGCCATGACCGCCCCAACCGCCATGACCGCCCCAACCGCCATGACCGCCCCAACCGCCATGACCGCCCCAACCGCCATGACCGCCCCAACCGCCATGACCGCCCCAACCGCCATGACCGCCCCAACCGCCATGACCGCCCCAACCGCCATGACCGCCCCAACCGCCATGACCGCCCCAACCGCCATGACCGCCCCAACCGCCATGACCGCCCCAACCGCCATGACCGCCCCAACCGCCATGACCGCCCCAACCGCCATGACCGCCCCAACCGCCATGACCGCCCCAACCGCCATGACCGCCCCAACCGCCATGACCGCCCCAACCGCCATGACCGCCCCAACCGCCATGACCGCCCCAACCGCCATGACCGCCCCAACCGCCATGACCGCCCCAACCGCCATGACCGCCCCAACCGCCATGACCGCCCCAACCGCCATGACCGCCCCAACCGCCATGACCGCCCCAACCGCCGTGACCGCCCCAACCGCCATGACCGCCCCAACCGCCGTGACCGCCCCAACCGCCATGACCGCCCCAACCGCCATGACCGCCCCAACCGCCATGACCGCCCCAACCCCAAACACGGTTATTTGAGGAAGATAGATAGTTGCCACAATACGGACAACGACTATTCATAAATAACACTCCTTCCTAATCTACTATATAGTATGTTAATTAGATAAGCAGTGTGCCGTAAAATATGAAATCGTTATGTAATTTTTATCATTCTTTTCCAAATAAAATATGAAGAGATTTACTTTTCATCCGCCATAGATCGAAGATCCTCGCAAACATGATATAATTTGGAAACCATTGCAGTAATCGACTGAACTGCAGTACTTTGATTGCTCGTTATGGCAGCTGTTTGCTGAGTATTTTGAATGACTGCTTCCATAGAATCTTTTAATTGTTGAAGCATGATTTTAATATCTTTAGCAGATTGATTACTTTGATCCGATAATTTGCGCACTTCTTCTGCAACTACACTAAATCCTCGTCCATGTTCGCCTGCTCGTGCCGCCTCAATCGCAGCATTTAGACCTAATAAGTTGGTCTGACTTGCAATTTGCTGAATGGTTGTAATGATGGTATTGGTATTATTAACATCAGTAGAAGCTTTACTTGAAAGTTCTGCTACTTTTTGCATAGTGGCGGAAAATTCTCGCTGTGTACTCTCTAAATTTTGAACGGTTTTTGCAATAACCGTTGTAGACTCACTTGCCCGAATGACTTGGCTGCGAAGACTCTCTTTATTTTCTTTATTCATTAACTCCATACGAACAAGTCCAGCAGCGATCTTTACAACAGATTTGACAATCTGAGGATCACCTGTTATACCAAAAGTGCCAATACGTTTGCCTTTAAAATCAACAGGTAAATTAATGCCCGCTTTAATGCTCCCATCGGATTTTTCCGCATCTGCAGCAGTAATAATAATTTCGTCAAGATTTTCTGCAAGAATTCTCTGTGAGCCACTGTGTGTAGAACCGACTCTAGACGCTACTTTGGCTGCAATAATCTGTCCCTTATCATTACATACAATGGAATAAAGACCTGTTTCGTCAAAAATAAAATTAATAATTCGGTTAGCAATTTCAAAATCCAATGAGTAACACCTCCAAAAATTATCAAAACACTTTTTAGAAAAATAGTACTTAACTTAACTTTTCATAAGATATAGACAGATTTATCCTGAAAATTTATAATACCTTACTATGTAATTTGACAAAAGAATTTATTATCCTTGTTTTATATATATCAACAATCATTTATGTTAGAAAAAATAAGTATTTTATTTATGAAGCAAAAGGAAATATTTGCTTACAAATCGAATACTTATAAGAGTTCTATCAGAAAATTTTTAAAAATTCATTTCACTTTTGTTGTAGAATATTTAGGAGGTTTTATGATTGTTGCAGGTATTGATGTTGGCTCAGTTTCCACCAAGGTAGCACTGTCAGTTGATGAAAAAATCTATAAAATTGTTATTCCTACTGGCTGGAGTCCTCGCCAAGCAGGGGAATCTGTATTAACAGCTGCTCTAAAGCAGGCAGGCGTTACTGATAAAGCAGATTTTGTCGTCGCGACAGGTTATGGACGGATCGCACTACCAATAGCCAACAAAGCCGTTACTGAAATTACTTGCCATGCACGTGGCGTATCCTATTTACTACCTGAAACTCGGGTAGTGATCGATATTGGTGGACAAGATAGTAAAATCATTAAAATAGGTCCACAAGGGCGAGTTCTTGATTTTGTAATGAATGATAAGTGTGCTGCTGGTACAGGACGATTCATGGAAGTCATTGCAGCTAAGCTTGGTATTGATATCACTGAGTTATCAGATTTGGGTAAAGGTAAAATACCTGTAGAAATCAATAGTATGTGTACTGTATTTGCTGAATCAGAAGTCGTTGGACTCTTAGCAAAGGGAATTGGAAAAGGGGAAATTATCGCTGGATTACATCAGGCGATATCACGCCGAATCAGTGCTATGGCTGAGCGAATGACTCCAGAATCTCCCATCATCTTTACTGGTGGAGTTGCACAAAACAATAGTTTGGTTCACAGTCTTTCTGCGCAACTTAATATGCCGATCATCGTACCTGAGAACTGTCAATTTACGGGTGCAATGGGAGCCATGTTAATCGCTACTGAAATGATGCAGAAGGAGGGATAGGGTTGCTATTAGACATATGGGTCATTACTTTTTTATCTATCACACATGCACTACGGGCAGAGAAGCTTCTTAAAGACAAGAAAATTAGTGTTGAACTTATTCCCATTCCTCATGAGTTAAGTGGACCGTGTGAAGGATTGGCTGCTCAGCTGCAAGAAGAAGATATTGATCAAGCTGTAATATTCTTGGAAGAGAATGGGATCGACATGGTACGTCGGGGCGTGAAAGTGAAGAGGAGATAGAGGGAGTATTACGATGGAAAAAATTTACCTAGACAATGCAGCAACCTCTTGGCCAAAACCAGAGGCTGTTTACCGTGCTGTTGATTATTTCAATCGCAATATTGGTGGTAATCCAGGGAGAGGTACAACTAGGTTTTCTTTGGCTTCCACTAGTATGGTATTAGAAACCCGAGAACGTCTAGCCCAATTATTTAATATCAGTGATCCTCTGCGTATTTCTTTTACATTGAATATTACAGAGGCGTTAAACGTAGCTCTAAAAGGAAGTTTATTACCAGGCGATCATCTGATTATTAGCAGTATGGAACATAATGCTTTAGCTAGACCAGCTTTTTCATTGAACGAACACGGCCTTGAAATCACCGTGATTCCATGTAATTCTGAAGGATTGTTTGATATAAAAGCATTCGTTAAAGCCATAAAGAAAAATACCAAAATGGTAGGGTTACTGCACGCATCTAATGTAACAGGAACGATCCAGCCGATTAAAGAGGTAGGAAAAATATGCCGTGAACATGGCCTGTTATTTTTGGTTGATTCAGCACAAAGTGCAGGGGTTTTACCAATTGATGTTTTCGACCAATCGATTGATATTTTGACATTCACCGGACATAAAGGTCTGCTTGGACCACAAGGAACAGGCGGAATTTATGTAAGGCCAAGCCTTACGGTTAGACCTTTAAAAGAAGGTGGCACTGGCTCACAGTCCCAAGATACTAAACAACCTCAATGTATGCCTGACTGTTTGGAAAGCGGGACATTAAATACCCCAGGAATTATTGGACTAGGGGAAGGCGTTCGTTTTGTATTGGAGCAAGGTATCGATAAAATACGATCCCATGAACAAAGTCTCGTTGGAATTTTATGGGATAATCTAAAAAAAATGACTGACATAAAGATCTATGGACCAGAAAACCCAAAAGATCGAACAGCGGTTCTTTCCTTTAATATTGGTGAGATGGATTCCGCTCACCTTAGTTTCCTACTGGAAAGAGAGTTTGGCATTGTGACTCGCTCTGGACTTCATTGTACTCCTTTGGCCCATCAGACCATTCATACATTACAACAAGGGACTTGCCGTCTTAGCCCAGGCTTTTTTAATACTGAAAAAGAAATGGAAACCGTTATCAGAGCGATCGCTACGATTGCTAAAAAATCGTAATCATAATAAAGGAGTGATAAAAAATGATTGATTCCTTATTAATGGAGCAATTTTCCAAACTGCGTGAGCAAGGAATGATGAAAATTAAAGAGGAGAAAGAAAGTGGACAAAAGGTTGTTGGTATGTATTGTACCTATTCGCCACAAGAATTAATTTTAGCAGCTGGCGCTTATCCCGTTTCTTTATGCGGTACGAAGCAGGAGCCCATTGCAGCAGCAGAAAAAGTCCTGCCTCATAATATGTGCCCACTCATTAAGTCTAGCTATGGATTTGCTGCAACAGATACCTGTCCTTTCTTTAATTTTTCTGATCTACTCGTAGCAGAAACTACCTGTGATGGTAAAAAGAAAATGTATGAATTAATGGCTCAGTATAAACCAATCCATTTACTACAATTACCCCAAGAACAGGCCTCGCCCCAATCTCGAGAACTTTGGTTTCAAGAAGTACAAAAACTAAAAGAACGACTCGAACAGGAATTTAACATCGAGATTACTTCCGATAAACTACGGGCAGCGATTAAGCTTGTCAACCGGGAACGACGAGCATTACGTAACCTATATGATCTTAACCAGCATATTCCCGCCCCCCTTACCGGTTTAGAAATACTGACTGTTGCCCATAATCGAGGATTCTATCCCGATAAAGAAAAAGTAATCACCATGTTGGAAGAGCTGACAACTGCTGTTAAAGACAATTTAGGGCAAAATGATCATCAAGTAGGACCACGTATTTTACTCACAGGAGTACCCGTTGGACTGGGTTCAGAAAAAGTGATCAAACTAGTTGAAGAGCTAGGAGGAACCGTTGTTTGTCAAGAAAACTGTACTGGCTATAAACCTGTAGACTTGCTGATTGACGAAGATGAAAATAAAGATCCTCTTGAAGCGATTGCCGAGAAGTATCTAGCCATAGCTTGCTCTTGTATGTCACCTAACCCTGGTCGCTATGAACTACTAGGTCGCTTAGCAAAAGAATTTAAGGTCGATGGGGTGCTAGATTTGACCTGGATTGGCTGCCATACTTATAATGTAGAATCCTATTCAATCAAAAAATATCTTGATGAACAATTTAGTCTGCCATTTATGCAAGTGGAAACTGATTATTCAAGTAGCGATACAGAACAACTCCGCGTGCGTATTGAAGCTTTCCTTGAAATGATTCAAGCATAATTGATTCTTTCATCTTTCTGATTCCGTAAAAATGGTAAAAAGAAACAAGGATTTACTAGCTTTGAGTAAATCCTTGTTTCTTTTTTCTTCAAATAGGAAATGAAGAAAAAATACAGAAGAAAGTATATCAATATGGCAATAATATGCATTACTTTTACCATTAATTTGTATTGATAATATTTTCTTATTATGTTACCATTGCAGAGTATGAAAAAGATCAAAGGAGGTTATACAATGCGTACTCATAAAGCAACCGTTATTTTATTATTGCTTGTCATATGTGCAAGCATTGTAGTACCGCTGCCCGTATATGCTGCATCACCAACAGATCATTCAAGTAAAGGCTTCCTTACTACTCTACTTGATGCCTTAGTGAGTATTTTTCATTTGGATTTAAATCCTAAAGATACTCATACAAATACAACGACTCCCGTGCAAACGAGAAATACATCTGGAGGCAAAGATGTACTTGGGTTTTATACGGAATGGTTTGCAACAGATACTACTTCTTATCATGATCTTGTTGATCATATCGATACAATCGGCACCATTGCACCATTTTGGTCAACGCTTCATAGTGATGGATCAGTGACAGACCGCGGTGGTAATGACCATGCTTCAGTAGTCAAATATGCACATAATAATAAAGTGACTGCATTGCTCATGGTGAATAATGCTAAACAAGAAAATTCAAATTCGGACATCCATACCGTCTTAAGCGATTCATCACTACGAAAAACTGCGATTGATAACTTAGAATCCTATATTAAAAAATATAATTTAGATGGTATTAACATTGATTTTGAGCAAGTACCAGCAAGTGATCGTGATCATTTGACAGCTTTCATGCGTGAATTAGCAGATCGCCTAAAACCTCAAGGATATATTGTTTCGATTGATGTTTTCCCAAAACATAATGAAGAGAATGACGTTGCCGTAGCATATGACTATGCTGCCCTTGCAAACTACGCTGATAAAATCATTTTGATGACTTACGATTACCATGCAGGTTGGAATGGTGCAGGTTCTATTGCCGATATTCGCTCTGTAGAATCTGACTTAAAATACGCTTTAACCCTAATTCCTAAAAATAAGATCTATTTAGGAATTGCTGGTTATGGTTATGATTGGTCAAGCAAAGGGGTAGAAAGTGTTGAAAATGATGCCATCCATAATTTAATAACTCGTTTTGGTGCTACCATTCAGTGGGATGAAGCATCCCAATCTCCTCATTTTAATTACACCGAAACTGATAGTACAAACCATGAAGTATGGTATGAAAATAGTCAGAGTTTAAAGTATAAGTTAGATCTTGTTAATCAATATAATATTGCTGGAATTGCTCTTTGGAAACTAGGTGGTGAAGATCCAGCTTCATGGCAGGTCATTAAGGATAAGCTAAAATAGGAATAATGAATGTGGTTTATGTTGCGTTTATTTAACGAAGAGGTGCAATTTCAAAATTGCACCTCTTCGTATGTTTTTTATAAATAGAGATCTGGACATTAAATGTATAAAAATAAAATTTTCTAACTCATCTGCAGGGTTTTATCTATTGCTGGTAAATATATATTATTTAATGAGGATATACCTCTGGAAAGGTAGGAGAATATATGCATGGCGAATCGAAGCTTTTTTATCCATAGCCGTGATATTATGCTAGTTGTTGATAGCAAAGATGGTAAAATTATCGAAGCAAATCCTGCCGCTGAGTCAGCTTATGGCTATTTGCGAGATGAACTCCTGAGTAAATATATTTTTGATTTGAGAGTAGAGTCAGAGGCGGGCCTGACAATCGAACAAATGCGTCTTGCCATTACAGAGAGTATTTTATTTGAAACAATCCATCGACGTAAAGACGGTAGTTTATTTCCAGTTGAAGTCAGTTCGCGTTGCGAATCGAATGGTAAAAATAGCCTTTTATTTAGTGTTATTCGAGATATTACCGAACGGCAAAGAGATAAAGAAACTTTGGAGATGCTCAATACAGAGCTAGAAGCTAGAGTCATTGAACGGACTAAGGAATTACAGGATAGTAACGCAATCTTAAGAAGAACAGAAAAGCGATTAGCAATCGAGGCATCCTTAAAAGAAAAACGAATAAAATTACTAGAAGGCAAAGAAGCAACTAAACTCGGGTATTATGAATGGAATGTAATTGAGGATGAACTCTATTGGTCTGATCAAATGTATCTAATTTTAGGGCTAGCACCACAAGAAATTATGCCATCGATTGAAACTCTTTTTACTTTCATCCATCCTGAGGATAAAGAAATGGCGAGAAAAAATGTTACAGCAGCTGGCACAGAAAACATATCGACTATCGAATACCGGATTATTAGGAAGGACGATTCAATTCGCTGGCTGTATGTGCGTCGTTATAGCATTTTGGATGATGATGGAACATTACTTAAGAGAATTGGAACCATTCAAGACATTACTGAGGAAAAACACATGGAGAAAGCAGAAGAAACTAAGACTTTTGCCAATGAAATCTATAACCGAAGCGTATATCTCAATGACTTACTCATGACTGATTATCCTGTAAGTTATATCACTCAACAGCTCAATGAATATGGAATTGATTGCAATATGGTATATTGCTGTTATATACTTCAATGGAATAGAGACTCCGATTATAAGGAAAATATAACCGTCAATGAAATGGTTATAGAAAGAATCGTAGTATGGTTTTTTGAACAAACAATTGGCTGGGTATGGAAATATAATGAACATATCGTTTTTCTTGCTCCTGTTATAAAAAATAATATTCACACAAAAGAAGATCAAATTCAATTCATACGTGTATTATTATGGAAAATTAAACATAAATTTTCTATTGAAGCACAAAGCGGTATTTCTAGTACCTCATATAACTCTTTGAATATCAAAGAGTTATATGAGCAGGCTCGCCGCTCTCTGATAGTCGCTACTACAATGACTCAAAAACAAGTCCTACATTATGAAGACCTTGGGGTTTATGACATCGCATTTCAATTATTAAAAGACACAAGTCAGTGTAGATCCATCCAAAAAATTATCGGCAAGCTTGCTGACTATGACGAGGTAAATGCAGGCAATCTTTTAGTAACACTCGAACAAATTCTTGAAGATGGGAATTTGAAAATTTCTGCACAAAAACTTTTTATTCATTATAATACAGCGATCTGGAGGAAACAGCGGATTGAAAAAATCTTGTCGCTTTCTTTGGATCATATTGAAACTAAATGTATGCTAATTCTGTACTTAAAGGTCTGGAAACTTTTAAACTTAAATATAGTAATCAAATAAAAAGAATGTATTCATTGTTATTAAGCAACAATGAATACATTCTTTTTTGTTGTTCTTTACCAATAGTATATAAAAGTAGGATGTTGTAAGATTTTAGAAACAATATAATAATTTTATCGAATTTCAATGAATAATAAAAAAATAAGATAACATTTTTCTTTAAAGAGTACTGTGGGGTGGAAATAGGATGACTATTTCGCGATATAAGGTACGTGAACGTAAACTCGTAGATGAAATTGAAGAACTTCTAAAGCAGATTCATAATTGTAAAAACCAGACAGAAGAAGATACAATTCTTGTCTATCGCCATCTTGAAAATGCACTAAAAAAATATACGCAAATACGGATGAAAATTAATCAAGGAGGGCCTTAGAATGAAAAAGCAGATGACATTTATGAAAAAGGATCTACTTGTTAAATTAAGTGGAGAAATGTATCTTGAAGATGCCGAAGAATTACGACAAGAATTAGTAAACTATGCATTACAAGGAAACAATCATTTAGTGATTGATATGAGCGAATTGATTTATATTGATAGTTCGGGTATTGCAGCACTCATTGCCGTTAATAAGAGCGTCTTGCATTCAGGAGGCAATGTGATATTGATTAATTTATGCGATAACATCAAAGAATTGTTTGAAATCACATATCTCAATAAAATATTTAATATTCAAGTTAGCTAATAACAGAATCGACTATAACGACTTCTATTTGTAGAGAGAGTGGGAAAAGTAAAGGAGGTGTCTACGTGAATGACCGAAACACACGAAACATTACAAAAATTCCAACTCTTTTTTCTTCATAGCCGAGATATTATGCTATTTGTTGACAAAGAAAATGGTAACATTATTGAAGCAAATCCTGCTGCTGAAAAAGCTTATGGTTATCTACGAGATGAACTTCTAAATAAGCATATCTTGGATTTAAGAATAGAACGAGAAGTCGGATTGACGATAGAACAAATGAATGTTGCTGTTCAAGATAGTATTATATTTAATACAGTTCACAAACGTAAGAATGGTAGTCTATTTCCTGTTCAAGTCAGTTCACGCTCTGAGCAAGTGGGTGAAAGACATATTTTATTTAGTGTCGTTCGGGATATTACTGAACAAGATAAAGCCGAGAAGGCCTTGCAAAAGTTAAATATAGAATTAGAATCGAATGTGGCCGAACGGACGCGGGAACTAGAAGATATGAATGCAATATTAGAAGAAGAAATAGTAGAGCGTACAAAGGCGGAAAATGATTTACGGCAAAGGGAAGAAGAATTACGTATATTAACGATCGCATTGGAAGAAAAAGTAGAAGAACGAACACGAGAACTACAAGATATCAATGCGATATTAGAAGAAGAAGTCATGGAACGTCAAGCCGTGCAAGAAGAGTTACTAGAAAGTCGAGAGCGTTACGAGGCGTTAATGAAACAATCGTCAGATGCAATTATCGTAATTCGTTTAGATACAAATGAAATAATCGATGTGAACTATGCCTTTAGTGCAATGTTTGGTTATACAGGAATAGAAGTAGTCGGCAAAAAAATCACTCAATTCAGCCTCATTAACCATGAAGATTTGAAAATGATTAAGGTTAAATCCCTAGAAAATGATTATATTGAATCAGATATTCGATATTATTTACGAAAAGATGGTCGAGTCATTTATGCTGAACGAACTGGTTCATTAATTCATCATCGAGGTGATTATCTGCTCCTATTGTCATATCGGGACATCACAGAGCAACAGAAACTTCAAGCAGAAATCAAAAAACAAGTGGAACTCGCTGCTACCGTACAAAAATCTCTCCTTCTCCCAGATCGTCAATATGAACAATTAAGTATTCGTACTATTTTTCAACCTTTAACCATGGTCAGTGGGGATTTTTACAACTATCGCTGGTCTGCTGATCGTAAAATACTTTATGGCTATTTAATCGATGTTACTGGTCATGGCGTAGCTACGGCTCTTCATACCTCAGCGGTCAGCAGCTTGCTAAACGAGGTCATGGAAAATGAACAGGTTTGGACCGTGGAGATACTTACACGTTTGAATAACTATCTTTATGATTACTTCCAAGATCATTCTTTCGTTGCTTTTATGGGGTTTTGGTTAAATTTAGAAGATAAGAAATTGACGTGTATTTCTGGTGGTATTAACTATTTACTAGCTTGTACAAGAGAGCAAAGCAGTGTATTAACCATACGAGGAAGTTACCTTGGAGTGTCAAAAATACCCGAATTTAGTACCATGACGCTCCCAGTTCAACATGGCGATACTTTTTATTTTATGACTGATGGAATTTCTGAAATGTTACCAAAGGAATTTAGTGAAAAAATATATCAATTTGATGACAGCGTACAAGGCCTGCAGCAATTAGCGCTTATGCGCACCAGACATGATGATTGTACAGCCATCTGTATGCAATTTATTGATAAGAAACCCTTCCCTTTATTTTTTTATTTTTCCCGTCAGAATGATCATCATAAAATTCGCTCACGAATTAACTGGATTGTAAATCAACTTACATTTGAAAAACAATCTAAAATAGGATTGGCTTTAGGTGAAGCGATTACGAATGCGATAGAGCATGGTATCCATATCAGAGTAAAAATCAATCAATTTGGTGATCGACTTGTTCTACGAGTTAAAGATGATGGAAAAGGTTTTAAGGGCAATGAAAGGATTAAAGAAATCTTAGCAATCGGTCTAGAACAGATATTTCAAGTTGTGTTATATAACGAACGTGGTCGCGGTATACCGATTATACTAAATTGGTGTGATCGAGTTCTTTATAATCGTCGTGGCAATGAGATCTTATTATTAAAAAGGATCTGTCATAGTAAATGAGTCGGGTATGGGGGTACTAAAGCATGAGTGGTGTACAGAAAAGTAAAGAACGTTTAATGGCAGAGATTTTAAATCTTCAAGTCACGACTTCGATTCTAGATAATATCATTGATGTCTTATGGGTAAAAGACTTGCATGGACGTTATGTGATGATCAGCGAATCATTTGCCCTACGCTATAAAAAAGCAACTCATGAAGTCATCGGCAAAACTGACTTTGACATTCATCCATATCATCTAGCGGTCCAATCCCTTCGCAATGATAATCAAGTGGTGCAAGCAGGAAAAAAATATATTTTTTTAGAGAGTGAATTATTAGCGGATGGTACAGAACAACATTTTGAAGTATGTAAAAATCCTGTCTATGATTTTTCCGGTGAAATTGTAGGGGTTCTAAGTGTAAGCCGCAATATTACAGAACGTAAAAAAATGGAAGAAAATCTTATTTATATTAGTGAACATGATGGGCTAACCAATCTATTTAATCGTGAATATTTTGAAGAAACGCCAAATCGTTTATTATCTCAGGGAATAACTCAGATTGGTCTTATTATATGTGACGTAGACGGGTTAAAAATTATTAATGATACAGTAGGACACCGAAAAGGTGATGAAATACTCATTCAGGTAGCGAAGGTATTAAAAGATATTGTTGCAAGACAGGGAACTGCTGCTAGAATTGGGGGCGATGAATTTGCAGTTATCATTCCTCATATAAAAGTTTCTCAACTTGAATCTTTATGTTCTCAAATTGATAGCAGTATAAAAAAAATTGATTCTGGTCTTGGAATGATTCCTCTTAGTGTTTCTTGCGGTTACGCTACCACCAATCTCGCAAATGAAACTTTTGATCAATTATTTAAACGAGTTGATGATGCTATGCAGAAAGAAAAACTACTTCGTAATCAAAGCCATAGAAGCGCTTTAGCCTTAACGGTAAAAGAAATGTTAAAGGCGCGTGATTTTCTTACTGAAGAACATGGCGACAGATTACAGCATCTTGTCTGTAATTTAGCACAGCAATTGAATTTGCCAGTGACAAGTTTTAATGAATTAAAACTATTTGCTCAATTTCACGATTTGGGTAAAATCGGGATTTCAGACCAAATACTTTTTAAACCAGGTCCGCTAACGCTAGAAGAAAAGACGGAGATGTGCCGCCATTCTAAAATTGGATTTCGAATTGCTCAGTCTATTCCAGAATTTGCAGTCATTGCTGATTGGGTGCTAAAGCACCATGAATGGTTTGATGGCAGTGGTTATCCCTTAGGACTTCGTGGTGAAGAAATTCCTATCGAATGCAGAATTCTTGCCATAGCAGATGCGTATGATGCCATGCTAAGTGATAGACCATACCGAAAGGCATTATCCCAAGAGCAAGCCATTGCAGAATTACTAAAATATGCGGGAAAACAATTTGATCCTTATCTAGTTCATAAATTCATAGCTACCACGCGCTGGTAAAGTACATGAACTCTTGCCAAAGTAGGTTTAAATTTGGCAGGAGTTTCTGCTTTTAAGGTAAATATAGTATCATATATTGATTATTCTATATATTTCTATATTTACCAACTATCAATAATGACATAAAATCAATTTAATAATTACGTATATATGTCAATACATTAAGGAGGCTTT
This sequence comes from Pelosinus sp. sgz500959, assembly GCF_042610375.1. NCBI lineage: Bacteria > Bacillati > Bacillota > Negativicutes > Selenomonadales > Sporomusaceae > Pelosinus > Pelosinus sp. sgz500959. Next base: position 367,696 of record NZ_JBGJZL010000002.1, on the reverse strand, counting down.
GTTTAATGGGTGAATGTATACGAACTGTTATTGCCTGCTTTATTGTATTTTTTTGGGGAACTTCTAATCTTTTTTGCTTAGCAGCCGAGCCAATACAGACAAAAAAGGTACTGATTCTATATTCCTTCGCTGCCGATGTACCAGTTCAGGGTTTATTCACTCACGGTCTCCAAAAAGGACTGCGACAAGATGATGGATATAAAATTGATTATGTATATGAATATCTCGATATGTCTAGGTTTAGCGAGAAGGACTACGGAGAATTATTATCGAGGTATTTACGAGAGAAGTATGGGAGAAAACAGCCAGATTTAATTATCAGTTACTTAGAACCAGCAAGTAATTTTATGGCATCCTATGGGGAACAGATCTTTCCTGGCGTACCGACAATTAGGGGATTATATGAAGGAGAAAGCGAATCCTACCAAAATCCTCCTGTGAATTATTACGATGTGGTGGGAATATACGGCATGACAACAGCGATTGATCTCATCTTGCAAGCCCAGCCCAACACAAAAAAAATATACGTGGCAGCAGGAGACGGACAGAGAGAACGTAAGGCAATAGCGTCTTTTACAGATGTGGCTCTAGACTTTACTGGACGGGTGGAATTCGTATATCTGAATAAATTGCCCTTGGAAGAAATGCTATCGACAATAAAAGAAATTAGCGGTGACTCAGTTATTTTATATTTTTATATGTACAAGGATGCTGCTGGCAATGCCTTTATTCCCGGAGATGTTCTGCAAAAAATACACGAGGTAGCACCGGTACCAATCTACAGTTCTGTATCCGTATTTATCGGTCGTGGAACGGTGGGCGGATACATGTCTAGCCAGGACGTACTAGGAAATAAAGTAGCCGCAGTGGCCTTAGATATACTAAGAGGTAATATAACATCCCATGGACCGATTGAAAAGGCGGTCGCGGCTGAATACATCTTTGACTGGCGAGAGCTTAAACGTTGGGGAATCGACGAAAATAAGTTACCTTCTGAGAGTAAGATTGAATTTAAAGAAAAAAGTATCTGGGAATTATATAAATGGCAAATTCTTGTGGGAACTTGTCTGGTCAGTATACAAGGTATTTTAATCGTCATACTCTTGCTCAATCGTAGGGTTCGAAGAAGAACCGAAACGGCACTTAAACAAAGTGAAGAAAAATATCGTCTATTTATTGAAAATGCTAATGATGCAGTATTTATCTATGAACTTTTACCTAATAATAGCCCAGGTAAGTTTTTAGAAGTGAATGATATGGCTTGTAAAAGATTAGGTTATACCAAAGAAGAATTCAAGAATATGACTTTTGGAAATATTAATTTACCAAATTTTGATCTTGAAAAGGCACAGGATTTTCTAGCACAGATTAGAATTAGTGGACGCGGTTCCTTTGAAACCATTCATGTTACAAAAGATGGAACCTATATACCCGTGGAGGTTAGTGCCTGTCATATCATTATTAATCAACACGCAGTCATCTTCTCCCTTGCTCGCGATTTAACAGAACGTAAGAAAGCCGAAAATAGATTAAAAGCAATTAATCAAGAATTAGATCAATTTGCCTATATCGTATCTCATGATCTGAGAGCACCATTGCGAGCGATTAGTAGTTTATCGATCTGGATGGAAGAAGATCTGGCTAAATTATCACCACCAGACGAAATTCACACTAATATGGAGTTGTTACGCCGCCGGGTACAGCGTATGGATAATTTTATACAAGGGATCTTGCAATATTCACGTGCAGGAAGAGTGAAAGGAGCGATTGAAGTCTGTGATGTAGGGGAACTCCTTGAGGATATCAAGGAAGATTTTAATCTGCAGCCACCTTTTCGTATGGAATTTGCTGCTAATATGCCTGTAATAAAAACTGAATCCTTAAAATTGCGTCAGGTATTAGCAAATCTATTAGATAATGCAATGAAGCATCACAATCGCCTAGATGGTTTTGTACATGTCTCAGTCCGAGATCTCGGTGAGTTCTATGAATTCTCAGTACGAGATGATGGTCCGGGGATTGCACCCCAATATCATAATAAAGTATTTCAGATATTCCAGGTTCTTCAACCTCGCGACCAGAAAGAAAATACAGGTATAGGACTGGCATTGGTGAAGAAGATTGTCGAAGACCAAGGCGGGACCATTATCTTACAATCAGACTCTGGTGAAGGCGCGACATTTATTTTCACTTGGCCTAAAAAGCAGAATGAATCTTAAGGTACTGTCACTAAAAGTAATGGGGAGTGATAACATGAGAAATATCAGATGGGGGATTTTAGGTCCAGGGGCAATTGCCCACAGTTTTACTAAGGGGCTTACAGCCTTACCTGACGCAGTAATCAGTGCTGTAGGATCAAGGTCACTGGAAAGAGCCAGGGAATTTGCTCAGCAATATAAGATTGCTACCAGTTACGGTAGTTATGAAGAATTAGTTCATGATCCACAAGTTGATATTATCTATGTAGCAACGCCCCATACACTACATAAAGAATGTATCTTACTATGCCTAAATGCTGGTAAGGCAGTACTGTGTGAAAAGCCTTTTACTCTTAATGCCAAAGAGGCAGAAGAAGTCATACATTGCGCTCGAAGTGTGAAACAATTTCTTATGGAAGGAATGTGGACTCGATTTTTACCTGCAATCGTAAAAGTTCGGGAGTTACTAAAAAATCAGGTTATTGGTGACATCAGACAAGTAAAGGCCGATTTTGGATTTCAAGCTGATTGGAATCCAGAAAATCGATTGTTCAATCCTCAATTGGGTGGTGGCGCGCTGCTGGATGTCGGTATTTATTCCACATCCTTTGCTTCAATGGTATTTGGCGTTCAACCTTCTCAAATCAGTAGCCTTTCATATTTGGGAGAAACAGGTGTAGATGAACAATATATGGCACTATTTGGTTATCAAGGTGGGAAGTTAGCTGCTTTATCCGGTGCTGTGCGAACTGAAACTCCTCATGATGCTTTGATTTTAGGTACCGATGGTTATATTAAAATCCCTGATTTTTGGCATGCTCAATCAGTAATTCTCTCTCTAAAAGGTATGGAAATCGAGAAGTTTGACATTCCATATCTTGGTACAGGTTACCAGTATGAAGCAGCCGAAGCGATGAAATGCATACGAGAAGGAAAATTGGAAAGTCATATCATGCCTCTGCAAGAATCCCTAGATATTATGAAGACATTAGATCATATTAGAATGCAATGGGGACTAAAATATCCTGCTGAAATTTAGTCTTATACTAAAACGATTTCAGTTTGAATTTATTTACCTATCTTACAATTCTATAAATAACATTGAAGGACGCCTACTCTGCAAGAGGCGTTCCTTATTTTATTTACAAGTCATTTAAAACAAAAACACATTGTTTATAGGAAAAAATAGTAAATAAGAAATTTTAGAATTTTATAGCATTTTTTGGATAAAACGCAGGAAAAATGATGAATTATGTCGAAAAGCAAAAGTTGGATAAATAATTAAGTTAAATAATTACAAAATGAAAAGGGGAAATTAAGTGGATTTTTTGAACAACATGAAAGTAAGTTTAAAGTTAGGTATTTTGATTATGATCGCCATCATATCCTTAGGAGCGATCGGTTCTACAGGTTATTATTACTTGCAGAAAGCAAGTGTAGATATGAATACCATGTTTGAGGATAACTTGATACCAGTGGAACTCATCAATGAAAATCAGGCTCATATCAATAAGGTAAGTGCCGCAGTACTAGAATTAATGCTCACAACAGATAGTAATAAAAAAGAAGCACTAAAAACAGTGATCAGTGATCGTGCAAAAAACTTTAATGCCAATATCGCTCAAATTGAAAAAACAAATCTAGATACGAATGAGAAACAAAAATTAGAAGATCTTAAAGCAGCAATGAAAAAATATCGAGAAGCTCGAACGATTGTAGTTGATTTAGCTACACAAAATAAAAATGCAGAAGCCTATGCATTATATCTTTCGAGTGTAGCACCCTTAGAAACAGCAGCTCTCAATAAGTGCATGGATCTTTCTTCCTATTCTCTTAACGCAGCTAAAGAAATCAATATAGATAATAAGGCTTCACTTAAAACATCAACACAAATTACAATTAGTATTTTAGTACTATTTATTGTCATATTAGGATTAAGTGGGTTCTATATCACTCGAATCATTACAACACCTCTCCAACTGATGGTCACATTTTGCAAAGAACTATCTGCTGGAGATTTCCGTGATAAACCCTATACTTTAATTCGAAAAGATGAATTTGGTCAATTGGCAATTTCTTTGCTAGATATGAAAAGTAATCTCTCGTTACTGATGAAAAATATTAATAGTTCTGCTGATCAATTGGCAGCTTCTTCTGAAGAATTAACAGCCAGTGCCGATCAGTCAGCTCAGTCAGCCAACCAAGTTGCCTGTTCTATCACCGAGATAGCAACAGGTGCAGAGCAACAATTAGAAGTTGCTAGCAATACTTCGACCGTGGTACAAGATATGGCAGAAACAATTCAGCAGATTGCCACTAATGCCAATGAAGTCGCTAAGCAAACGGCCCAAGCTGTTGATAAAGCCAATGAAGGAAATAAATCCGTAAATAAAGCCGTAACTCAGATGGCTAATATCGAACAAACAGTAGCTTCTTCAGCTCAAGTTGTCGCTCAATTAGGAGAACGCTCTAAGGAAATTGGACAAATTGTAGATACAATTTCTGGAATTGCTGGCCAAACCAATCTATTAGCTTTAAATGCCGCCATTGAAGCAGCACGGGCTGGAGAGCAAGGACGTGGTTTTGCTGTTGTTGCTGAAGAAGTCCGTAAGCTTGCAGAACAATCACAAGATGCCGCTAAGCAAATTGCCACACTGATTAGTGGAATTCAAGGCGACACCGAAAAAGCTGTGATTGCAATGAATAATGGTACACGCGAAGTCAAACTTGGAGCAGAAGTCGTAAATGCTTCTGGAATTTCTTTCCAAGAAATTGTAGGCATGATCAGTAAAGGTTCTAGCCAAACGAAAGAAATTTCTGCTGCCATTGAACAACTTGCTACGAGCAGTCAACAAATTGTCGGATCGGTGAAAGAAATCAATGATTTAAGTAAAAATGCTTCTTCAGAATCCCAGACTGTATCAGCTGCAACAGAAGAGCAATCAGCATCTATGGAAGAAATAGCCTCATCCAGTCAGGCATTGTCCAAACTTGCCATGGATCTTCAAGAAGCTGTCAGCAAATTCCGAGTTTAATTCTACTGATTTTATTTTATTGGAAATAAAACACTACTCACTCTTTAAGCTGAACTCCAATAAATGAAATTATGGTAAACTACTCTCATAAAATTACACTAAAGGCAGTGGTCGAAACAAATTTTGAAACCACTGCCTTCAGTGTAATACCTTATAAATTTCCAAATAATTCGACAAATTTAGCAATCATAAAGAGGATTTTGTCTTTATATCTATAAATATATAGTTAAGCCTATTATAATGAAGCCTTGAGTCCAGGGATAAGCTGATGCGCAGGGGAAAGGTGAGATTTGATGATGCTAATGCCCAAAAAAAGAAAAATGCCATATTTAGTGGTGCTCTTGTCAGTCATTTTACTCATACTCGGATGGATCAGTTATGGAGCAGTTAATACAGTAGCAAATCTGACAGCCAATTTATATGATCATCCATATACAGTATCTACAGCCGTCCTTCGCATCAATGCCAATATCCTTAGCATGCATTTAGTTATGAACGACTTACTTCGAGCAACAACACCAGAAGAAATCAAAACCTATAAGACCATTCTTAATCAAACTGAAAATAAGGTTTTGACTGATTTTCAGTTGGTCGAGGGGCGATTTCTTGGTGAACCCCAAATGGTACAAGAAGCGTTACAAGCTTTTTTGAATTGGAAGATAGTTAGAGAAGAGATCATATCCTTAGTCATCCAAGAGAAGAAACTAGAGGCTGTTGCCCTCATTCAAAATACAGAAAATCAGCAAATTGAAGAAATGGAAAATAAAATCAACGTTCTCCTTGATTTTGCAAATAATAAGGCAAATATTTTTCATTCTGAAGCTCAAGAAACACGTAGTAGAACTCTTCAAATTCTTCTGCTCAGTTTTGGAATATCTCTATTTTTAGCTGCTATTATTTTTCATAAGGCAGTCCGATTGGAAGGTAATTTGCAAGAAGCAAACGAACAATTGGAAAACAAAGTAGCAGAAAGAACCAAGGAATTATCTGCAAGCAATGAAGAAATCAAGTCAATGAATGAAGAGCTTATTGTGATGAACGAAAAACTTGAAATTCGTGTCGAAGAAAGAACCTCTGAATTGATGGCCTCCTATCAAGAACTACAAGCTACAGACGAAGAATTACGGGCACAATTTGAAAATCTACGAGCAACTCAAGAAGCATTATATCATGAAAAATTATTGACAGATGCCTTATTTGACAGTGTTCCTGGAATGCTTTATTTATATGATGATCAAGGCAAGCTCGTTCGTTGGAACAAGCGGCATGAGAAAATGACAGGGTATTCACCCGATGAATTATCAGGTATGGATATCCTCGCTTGGTACAAGGGAGATGAAGAGACCACTACTCATATTACCAATAAAATACAACGAGCACTTAAGGAAGGATTTGCAGATATCGAGGCTGATTTACAACGAAAAGATGGTACAAAACTGGTTGCCTATTTGACTGCAGTTCCCTTAAAAATCGATGGAAAAATGCATTTTGCCGGAATTGGAATTGATATTGCTGAGCGCAAAAAAGCAGTAGAAGAAATGGTAGCAGCTCTAAAAAAGGCCGAAAAAGCAAACCTTGCAAAGAGCCAATTTCTTGCTAATATGTCTCATGAAATACGAACTCCAATGAATGGAATCATCGGAATGACAGACTTAACGTTAATGACAGATTTAGAAGAACAACAACGTGAATATTTAACGATTGTAAAAACATCGACACTTTCACTACTGCGCGTACTAAATGATATACTAGATTATTCAAAAATTGAAGCTGGAAAGATTGAATTGGAAAAAGGGCTCTTTGATCTTACAGAAACAATGAATGAAGTCATTGATTTGTTTGACATAGGTGCAAAACAAAAAGAGCTACTCCTTACATTGAAGATTGATGAGAGAGTACCTAAACGTATCATTGGTGATTCTGTCAGATTACGTCAAGTAGTTTCTAATTTAGTCGGTAATGGCATTAAATTTACATATGAAGGTGAAATTTGTATTAATGTTGACGTTATCGAACAATATGAGAAACAAATAAAATTAAGATTTATCGTTACAGATACAGGAATTGGAATTCCAGAAGATAAACTTGATAAACTATTTAAAAGATTTAGCCAGGTCGATGACTCAAATACCAGACAATTTGGCGGAACAGGGCTTGGACTTGCTATTTCAAAAAAATTAATTGAAATCATGGATGGAGAGATCGGCGTAGAAAGTAAAGAAAATCTCGGAAGCACTTTCTTTTTTACAGCAGTATTTGAACTCCCAAAAGAGGAAATAAAAGAAATAAAAAAAGATAGTACCGATAACCAGCCGATTCCGTATGATAACGAAGACATCAAAAAAGTCTTACTTGCGGAAGATGATATGGTAAGTAGGAATATGGTAACGATCATGCTAAAACAAAAAGGTTTTGAAGTGACTGCTGTAGAAAATGGAATAGAAGCGGTTTCTGCTTTTGAAAAGAATAAATTTAATGTAATTTTGATGGATGTCAACATGCCTTATATGGATGGTTATTCAGCGACTGCCACCATTCGATCAAAAGAAAAACAAATGAATTACCGCACACCGATTATAGCAATGACTGCCTATGCCCTAAAAGGAGATAGAGAAAAATGCTTGGAAGTCGGTATGGACGACTATATTAGTAAGCCCATTAGTCTTACTCAAACTATGGATATGATTGGAAAATATGTAGGGAAAATAACCTCTCAAAATATAGTCAAATGAAACAACATATCATTTTTTATGGATAGATAATTTACTATATTTTTATCTTCCACAAAAAAAATGTCTTGCTATCGAGGATAATTACTGTTAATATACATCTATAGTGGAAACACGGCAATGAAGCCATGGGGGAAACCCTGTAGGTTTTATTTCAAATGGCAATGGAGCCTTTGCATTTTAAGCAAAGGCTCCATTTTTTTTAAGAAAAATGGAGGTGTCATGGATATAATGAAATTTTTACACATTGGAAAAAACGTAGATTTAATAAAGCTCGCGAAGGTTTTAAGTGGTTGCATGATTGTTAGTATCGGTATTATTATTTTAAAGCATGCCCAATTAATGACAGGGGGAACAGCTGGACTTGCCTTTAGTTTAATGTATTATTGGGGGATACCTTTTTCAATTGGTTTTTTTATTATTAATATACCTTTTTATATTCTCGCTCTCATGCGTATGGGGCTTAATTTTACCATCTCTACCATTTTCGCTGTTATGAGTCTGTCTTGTATGACAGAACTCAACCGTTGGGCACCTGATTTTGTGATTTCTGCCTTACTTGGTGCTATTTTAGGAGGGATTACGATTGGTCTAGGAGTTGCTTATCTTTTCTTCCATGGATCTTCCCTTGGCGGCGCAAATATTTTAGTATTATATTTACAAAAAAGATTTGGCTGGGATCCAGGTAAAATGACCTTTATTATTGATTTTCTGGTTGTTATGTCTGGAGTTCTCTCAGTTGGGGTCATTAAAGCCTTATATTCTCTTTTATCCATCGGAATCCTGTCATGGATTATCAGCCTCTTTAAAGCTAAAATTGCAAGCAGACATATGCTCACTCCGTCAAGTTCTTTAGAGGTATAGTGACCAAAAAGAGATCATATCGTGTAAAAATTCTTACACATAGAAAAAATCTAGAAGAAAAAGACAAATTCCTGTTTGATTTGATCACTAGTAAGATACGTAGTATACTAAATTTGGAGCTTTTATATCAATAATTTTTTTCTAGATAATAAGGAGCTGATGTAATGAATCGAGTGTTTAAGGTACAGGAAAAAATGTTGCAAAAGATTGCAGAATTTGAAAATAGTCCTGAAGAAAGAGACATTTCATTAAATTGGGAAAGAATACATATGGTCAGTTGCGCAACAGTGGGAAGAATCATGGCTTTAAAGCGTGGCGTTGATCCTGAATTAGCTGCTATCGCTTGCTCAGTGCATGATTATGGTCGCATTATAACAGGAAAACAGGCTGGACATGCAGATGTGGGCTATGAACCGCTCAAAATTTTTCTTACAGAAAGTGGTTATTTTTCTATTAATGAGATTGAATTCCTTGCACAAGCAGCCAAAAATCATAGTAGTAAAAAAGAAGTCGGAACTCCCTTAGAAGAAATCGTAAAAGACGCTGATGTGTTTGATTGTTATCAATATGGTCTTCCTCTCGATCGGGAAGAACAAAGAAAACGATTAGAGATTATTTTGAATGAAATAAACCATTAGATGATATCTTCTAGATGGTATCTTCCAAACTTTTAACAAAGTGCGTCTCATAGCAAAGGATAATAAAAAACGCCGTAAAAACGGCGTTTTTCTTAACTAAAAAGGGAACTCTTAAACACGAACACCTACCACATTCTCATTTTGAGGTTCGCGGATAAACCATGTCAAAAATAAAGCGATGATCGGCAGAAATGCTAAAATATCAAAAATCACCGGCATACTCCATAGATCAGCGACTTTACCTAAGGCCAATACCCCCATTGTTCCTAATCCTACACTAAAACCTAGATTAAGTCCTGATGCCATGCCAACATTGCCTGGCATCATTTTTTGTATCAGAACCAAACTGCTCGTAAAAGTGGCTGTCAATAATATGCTGGCCAATGACAAAATCACAAAAGGCCATATGCCATCTGCAAACCGGAAGAAATACATCAATAGGGATAGAGGTAAAATCGAATAAATCATAACAGTTTTACTGCCATATTTATCACTCATAATACCGCCGATCATTGTCCCTACAGCACCAGAAGCCATATATACAGTAAGAAGAGAACTCGCATATAAGGCACTACCGTGGAGATAAGAAACATAATACAGAGGTACAAAAGCACTAATACCCGAAGAAACAGTTGCTCTAGCAGCGACCATTCCTAATAAGGAGAGAACTGACCAATTAAAAGATGCTTTTAACTGATGTAAACTGTTCTTGGTAATGGCCGGAGCTGCAGGTAAATGAATCGCTACATAAGTTAACGCAGCACTCGCCAACAAAAAGGGGACAATATAGTAATATACGATAGACTCTGATTTTTGAGAAAGAAAAAAGGCCATCAGCATTGACCCTGATGCAACGCCAATACTTCCCCAAACGCTAAATAAGCTCGCTCCTTTTCCTACAGATTTACCACTCAAACGATTGACGATTTTCGCAGCTTCTGGATGAAAAGCAGCATTACCAAAACCACTAAGGGCAGTAAACAGTAAGACCAAATAATAATTTTCTACGATTAAAGAACTCAGCATCGCTACCCCACACAATAGACACCCTGCCGGCATTAGCCAAGGTCGTGGCCTGCGATCACTATAGTACCCTAAAAAAGGTTGGCTAAGGGAAGATGTAATGTTCTGCACTAATACAATGGCACTGACTTCAGCATAAGTTAAAACTAACTTCGCTTTTAGAAAAGGCAATGCGACATACAGCGCCCCTGGGGACAAATCCGCTACACCATGACCTAAAGCAATCAGCCATATATATTTGGGAACCGATCTAAACATAGTAAACATATCATCACTCCTATTTGCTGGATATTATCCCACAGATAAAAATAAATAGCAAGGGTTGTTCATGAAATATGGAGAAACATGAGAATAAAGAGATGATTTAAAAATTGTGAGACGTTGTATTTTTATGGTAAAATAATTGTATATCTTATTCACAAGATTTTTCCCTTTGTAATTTTAATCTAGGGTGTCTTACATTTTTAGTATAAAAAATTGGGTGGAATGCTATATAGTTTCACCAGAAAGAGGTTTCAAAATGAAAATAGAACATGTCGCCCTATGGACTAACCAACTTGAAGAAATGAAAGATTTCTATATAGAATTTTTTAATGGCTGCGCAAATGAAAAATATACTAATGCCTCAAAACACTTTGAATCTTATTTTATTACATTTGAATCAGGTGCTAGATTAGAACTTATGCGTAAGCAGGGGATAACTGAATGTAAAACTGATCTAAACAACCACTATCTTGGTTTTGTACATATGGCTTTCTCTGTGGGAAGTAAAGAAATGGTTAATGAATTAACGACCAAACTACAAAAATCCGGATATCAAATCGTAAGCCTTCCTCGTACAACAGGGGATGGTTATTATGAAAGTTGTGTCTTAGATCCCGATGGTAATCAGATAGAAATTACAATATGATCGATAAAAATAATCCTTTGGAGAGATACTTTATGCGTAAAATCAATATTGCAGTCGTAGGACCAGCTGACTCTGTGGCCTTGATTAAAGAAGTCGGCAAGGAGTATGCACAACAGGTTGAATTTACGACTTTAACCTATACCAAACCGACAGAAGTTCCTCATTTGATGGAGAAAATGCCTATCAGTCCTGATGCTTGGTTATTTTCCGGACAGGTTCCTTATTACTATGCCCTCGATAAGCAACTCACAACAAAACCATTGTTTTATATTCCTCATACAGGTTCCAGTCTATATCGAGTATTGCTGCAAATTTCTTGTATTGAGAAGTTGGATTTTGACAGCATTAGTTTTGATTTGTTAAGTCGAAGTGAAATTGAGGACACCTTTGCTGATATCCCATTGCAGGTAAAAAATATTTATGTAAAAGAATTTGACAACATTATTTCAGCTGAAGATTTGGTAACATATCATTACAAACTATGGAAAGATGGAAAGACGAAAGCAGCTGTAACGACATTGCAATCTGCATATGCCGAGTTGAAAAAGAAAAATATGCCCGTATTTCGGATTTGGCCCTTACGCGATAATATACGCACGACTTTGAATCTGGCCATCCAGACAGTGAAAGCCGCTGCGTTTAAAGAAAGCCAGATTGCAGTACAGTATATCGCGATTGATGATTACTCGACTGTGGTGAGAGAGGCTCGTTCCAGTTATGAAGTGCGGCGCTTGGAAGCAACCTTATATACGATTTTAATTAATTATACTGAGATGGTCAAAGGCTCAATTAATGTACATGGTCATGGTCAATATAGCATTTACTCAACACGTGGTGCTATTGAAAAGATTACTGACTACTTTACAGTCATGCCAATAAAAGAAGATCTGATTAAAGCCTTGTCTGTGCCTGTCAGCGGAGGTATTGGTTTTGGTATGACAGCGCATGCAGCAGAAGAAAATGCTTATAAAGCTATGGGATTTGCCCGCCACAACGGAAAAGGGAATTGGATGGTCGTTTCCGATGATGGGACAGTGAGCGGTCCCTTGAGTTCGCCTTCTTACTTGCAATATTCATTGCGCATGGATGATGTAGAATGCCAGCAATTAGCAAATCAATTAGGCGTCAGTGGCACAACGATTAATCGTTTGTTGGCAAGCCTGAATAAAATGGATATTGAAGCTGTAGATGCCGAGGAATTAGCAACTCATTTATCCATGACGACACGCAGTGCCAGGCGCTTATTGTCAGCACTGGTAGATCATAACCTAGCAGTCGTATCACGCCAAGAAGCCTTGCATAAAGGTCGTCCTCGCAATTTATATCGCTTACTCTTAGATTCCCTATCTAAATAAAATCCTTATAGCCGTTTTAGAACTGTGGAATCCTAGCCATTCCTGTTATATAGTTCTGAAACGGCATTGTTATTTGGGGCCGCGATCAGAAAAACAATCGAATAAATAATGGTCATGAATAAATAAAATATTTTTATTTAAGGAAATGTCTTTTAATAGTCCTTAAAAACGTTTATAATGAATTTAGTGACTGGACTCATTATAATTCTAGTCTCAATTTATAGAAAAGGATGGATGAAAATTGGTTTATGTAGGAGTATTAATCATTTTTATGACTGGTGTCGCCGTGCTCAAACGATATGAAGTTCGCCTAGTTCTCTTCTTGTCTGGCCTATTGATGGCTGCATTGGCTGGGAAACCCTTAGAGGCAATCGATGCATTTGCAAAGGCTATGGTCAATCCTGGACTGGTTACTGTCATCTTAACAGTGATGGGTTTTGCCTATGTTATGAAGCTAACCCAGTGTGATGCCCATCTAGTCCATATGTTGGCAGGTATATTACGCAAATGTAGACCTATTTTGATTCCAGGTACAGTCATCATTACTTTTCTAATTAATATTGCCTTGCCGAGCGCTGCAGGTTGTGCAGCTGCCGTTGGTGCCATTATGATCCCCACTTTAATCAGTGCTGGGATTCATCCAGCTGTAGCTGGTGCAGCTATTTTTGCAGGAACCATTGGTAGTGTTCTCAGCCCAGGTGCTACTCACAATCCATTTGTAGCTAAACTTGCCAATATGGATGTACTTAGTGTCATTGCCGTACATAGCACAACAACGATTATTTCAGGACTCATCGGTGCTCTGGTACTGACCTTTGTTGCATATATACGTAAAGAACATAGTGGATACGAACAAACAGAAAATCAGCTCCTTGATGCAAAGGTAAATTTCAAAGTTAATTTTCTAAAAGCTATTGTCCCGATCGTCCCCCTTGTTATGCTGGTTTTAGGCAGCAAACAACTTCACGTTATTCCTGAAATTAGTGTTCCTCAAGCCATGATATGCGGCACAATTCTCGGATATTTGATCACTCTGCATAATCCTCAGGAAATCTCTAAAGCTTTTTTTGAAGCCATGGGAACGGCTTATGCAGGAGTGATGGGCATCATCATTGCAGCAGCAACTTTTACAACGGGCATGCAACTTATTGGCTTAACCGATGCTTTAATTGAAGGAATGAAGCATTCCGAGGGTGTTGTCAAATTGGCAGCTACCTTTGGACCCTTTCTGATTGCTGTGTTATGTGGATCAGGCGATGCTGCAACGTTAGCATTTAACGGTGCAATTACACCACATGCCACACAGTTCGGTCTAGGCATCGCACAGTTAGGTTCGTTAGCACAACTGACTGGCGCCTTAGGCAGAACGATGTCACCACTAGCTGGAGCCGCTATTATTTGTGCACAATTAGCAGGGGTAAGCCCAATGGAAGTCGCAAAGCGAAATGCTCCAGGGATGCTGATCGCAGCAATAGCGTCTATGTTTTTATTACTATAAGAAAAAATAATGAAGAAGGTAGAAAAATGTACACAGAAATTAAAGCTATCGTCAAACAAATGGAACGACAAATCATTGAATGGCGACGAGAATTTCATCAATATCCTGAAACAGCTTGGACTGAGTTTCGTACGGCAGATCGAGTGATCAAAATTTTGAGTGAGTTTGGATATGAAGTTCAATATGGTGCTGAGGTTATAAACGAAACGGCTATGATGGGAATACCTCCACAAGATATTTTAGAAAATAATGCCCAAAGAGCGATTGAAGAAGGCGCAGACCGTATTGTTATTCAAAGGATGGCAGGTGGTAAAACTGGCGTTGTTGGCACTTTACATACGGGTCGTCCAGGTCCCACAGTCGCACTCCGTTTTGATATGGATGCTAATGAAGTACAAGAAAAAACAGATGATCATCATAGGCCATGGCAAGAAGGTTTTACCTCCATTCACAATGGTGTCATGCATGCTTGCGGACATGATGGGCATACAGCTATTGGCTTAGGATTGGCAAAACTTTTACAAGAACAACAATTAAAGCTGTGCGGAACAATTAAATTAATTTTTCAGCCGGCTGAAGAAGGAGTCCGAGGAGCTAAGGCAATGGTCGAGGCTGGAGTTGCCGATGATGTTGATTATTTGTTTGGCATGCATTTAGGTTTTCTGGCTGATGATCACAATCATTTTATCTGTGGTACAGATGGTTTTTTAGCTACTACGAAAATCGATGCCTCTTTTCATGGCGTACCCGCCCATGCTGGGGCAGCCCCACAGGAAGGGCGCAATGCATTACTTGCTGCAGCTAATGCCGCTGTTAATTTACATGGGATCTCTCGCCATGCCTCTGGTGTATCACGAGTTAATGTTGGCGTACTTGAAGCTGGCAGTGGACGTAATGTAATTGCCGAAAAAGCAATTTTGAAACTAGAAACACGAGGTGAAACTTCCCTTATTAACGATTTTATGCAGGAAGAAGCTCTGAGGATCATTCATGGGGCAGCTGCCATGCAAGGAGTGTCAGTAAAGATTCGCCAGATGGGCGGAGCTGCGGGTGGTCAAAGCGATGCTGTTATCGCAAATTATTTGCGCCAAGCAGCAGAGAGATCAGGTTTATTTAGCATGATTAAGGATCGCGGAAATTTAGGAGCTAGTGAAGATTTCACCTGTTTTTTAGAGCGTGTTCAGAAACATGGGGGACACGGCGGCTATGCTATGATTGGCATCAATCGGACAGCTGGACATCATGATGGAGCCTTTGATTTTGATGAAACCGCTCTAGGTAATGCTGTAACGGTCTTAGCCTTCGCTCTTTTTGATCTTCTGCAAGATAATGAACAGATCTAAAAGGCAGAAACAATTATATAAAGTTGACAAAAATTCGAAATAATGTTACTATAACAAACATTAAGTCAACTCAAATTAAATAAAGTCGAGATAGGTGCCCTTCGGGGCTTAATAGGGAAGTCCGGTGTAATACCGGCGCGGTCCCGCCACTGTAATGAGGAGTAAACCCATAGTATGCCACTGAGATGAAAGTCTTGGGAAGGTTTGGGCGAGCGATGATCCAGAGCCAGGAGAACTGCCTATTTGTCAATCACCGTTTTTTTACCCACGAGCGATGGGGAGGGGATTTTAAGTTCGTACTGTTGTACTGTATTCTTTTTGGCGTATGTAACGTTCGAAAGATTTATTTGTTTCAACTGTTTTACTTAATCTGTCAAAACTCCAGCCTCATGGCTGGAGTTTTTTATTTTGTTTTGATGAGTAGCGATGATAATTATGGTATTTGCAGTATGAATTTTTAAGTAAATCAATAACTATGAGTCGCCGATTGTGCCCACGGGTGATGGGAGGGGGATGAGGTTGTAAGACATTTTTCCTTCCTAGCTTTTATTTAAGCTAGGTTTATTTATTAGGATAAAATTAAATAATATTGAGTTAGGTGCCCTTCGGGGCTTAATAGGGAAGTCCGGTGTAATACCGGCGCGGTCCCGCCACTGTAATGAGGAGCAAACCCATAATATGCCACTGAAATGAAAGTTTTGGGAAGGTTTGGGCGAGCGATGATCCAGAGTCAGGAGAACTGCCTAACTATCAATCACCGTTTGACCTGCGAGCGATGGGGAGGGGATTATGAGAGTCGTCGATTTTTTTTAGATCTTTACGGATACTAGAAGTTATGATGGAATGGATTTCTCTTATGATACCAACCCTCCTTGTTTGTTCAGGGAGGGTTTCTCATTTTCTTATAGGAAATTTAATGGTTTTTCTAGTGATAGTCATGAAGGGAAGGAAAATATGAAAAAAATTGCTTTTTATGGTAAAGGTGGTATTGGCAAATCCACAACAGCAGCTAATGTATCAGCGGCATTAGCTGAAAAAGGTTACTCAGTTTGCCAAATTGGCTGTGATCCTAAAAATGATTCTACACGGTTATTGTTAGGTAAAGTTTGTTCTGAGACAGTACTCGATGTAGTGAAAAAATTTGAGGATGAAGTCGCAATCGATCAAGTTGTACATACAGGTTTTGCTGGAGTCAAATGTGTAGAAGCGGGTGGACCAGAGCCGGGAATAGGGTGTGCTGGTCGTGGAATTATTGTCGCCTTAGAGAAATTAAAAAAATTACAGGCAATGACTAAGGAAGACGTTGTCTTATACGACGTATTAGGTGATGTGGTATGTGGCGGTTTTGCGGTCCCCATTCGCGAGGGTTATGCCACTGATATTTATATTGTTTCTTCCGGAGAACTTATGTCCCTGTATGCCGCCAATAATATTGCCAAAGGAATTGCAAGGTTTGCTGAACGAGGAACCGTTCGGCTTGGAGGCATTATCGGCAATAGTCGCAACATTAGAAATGAACAAGAATTACTGGAAACCTTTGCAACAAAACTCAATACGAAGCTCATTGCTTTCATTCCCCGGGATCAAATGGTACATCAAGCCGAAATCAATCGTAAAACAGTAATTGAATGGGCAAACCAGTCTGAGCAAGCCTGTATATATAAAGGATTAGCGGACTTGCTTATGGATAATAGTGCTTTAACAGTACCGACGCCCCTTAGTTTTGAAACCTTAGAGGAGTTGGTATTAGAGTATGGCAATGAATAAACGATATATGGTGACTATGAAACGAAGTTGTAGCTGTAGTATGCCAGGTGTGTGGGGAGCCGTAGCCCATAATCAAGGAGCGGTGGTCATTTTTCATAGTCCGAAGGCATGTGGTCACGTGAGTAGTGATATGGAACTCGGTAGTCATTATCATTCTATAGCTCGTCAGTCGTTTATACCCAAGCAATATACAGCTCCCTTAATCACAAGTAATTTACAGGAAGAACATTCGATTTTTGGTGGTACTGAGCAATTGCGTCGATGCATTGATTATGTTGTCAAGCAATATCAACCTGAATATATTATGGTGGCTAATTCTTGCGTAGTTGGCGTAATTGGTGATGATACTGAGTCTATTATCCAAGAAGCGGAAGAAGAATGGAATATTCCTATAATGACTGTACCTTGTAGTGGTTTTCTAGATGGTGAGTATTATGCTGGCTTTTATCATGCTGCAAAAATTTTATCTGATCGCTTCATGAGTAAGCAACCAACGCATGCTAATACTGTTGCCTTACTGGGCGGGCGTGGCGGTCCAAATAGTACGGATGGGCAAGAAATTCAGCAATTACTAGAATCCTTTGGTCTTTTGGTACACTGCCATTTTCCTGGATATGCTTCATTAGAAGAAATTCGCCGAGTCACAGCTTCGGCCCTTTGTATTCCCCTAGGAGGGAGAAGAAGTCCATCTTCTTTTTCGATGCAGCAGCTTGCTATTGATATTCAAGCCAAGTTTGGAATTCCTTTTCTCGACCATAATGATCCTATAGGCTGGAAAAATACCCAAAGCTGGATTAGAAAACTAGGTGAACTACTCAGGCTGGAACAGAAGGCAAAAATGATCGTTCAAGAGCAAAATGAGCGGTTACAGCAGCAAGTCATTAAGTGTCGTGGTGATCTGCAGGCCATAAAAGTGGTAATGTGCATCGGTCGTCCTCTCCTCCATTTCCAACCAGAGTGGGTTCTTGAATTACTTGAATTGGCTGGAGTGAACATTGAAGGAATTATCTTATTTAGTGGGCTTACTGGAGAGCAGAAGGAAGCTATAAAGAAAAAACTAAAAAAATATACGATAATACCTGTTCTTGAAGAGGACGAGGGTGAAGCCATGATAGAAGGGGCAGATATTCTAATAACGACTCACGAACTGGAAGACGAGGCTAAACGTCAATTTTTCCTGCCAGTATTACCACCCTTAGGCGTAGGCGGTTTGATCCACTTATTAAATAAGCTGGCACGACTAGCAAGACGGTCTGCGCATAAGGGGGGAGTCCTATATGGCTGGTAAAGAGGAATGGGATAATGTGTGTACACAGGTCAATACCTGTGCTTTGACTGGTGCAGCGGCCTTTTTCGCTGGTATTCCTGATGCTGGAATTGTAGCGAACGGACCCCTTTGGTGTTATTTTTATGCTCGTCGGTATCTGGAAAAATCATGTCCTAGTATTGGGCAGCGTTTTTGGGGTACGCAACCAGATAATAATGCTGTTATCTATGGAACAGAAGAATGTTTGCTGGAACTGCTACAATCTGTACGAGAATCATATAATCCATCTGTACTTTTTATTGAAAATAGCTGTGCCGTCAGTTTGATTGGCGATGATATTGTTGGAATTGCTACTCAAGCAAATATGCCCTGCCCTGTGATATGTATTGATAGCGGTGGTTTGATTGGCGGATTTTGGGAAGGGTATCGGGCGGCGGCAAAAGCTTATTTTGAAGCTATGCCTCTTCAGCCAAGGAGAATGGTAAAGCCACGAACGATAAACTTATTAGGGTGTACCATCGGCTATTATAATTCTAGGAATGATTTGCAAGAGCTAAAGCGTATGTTAACCCTAGCTGGATATCAGGTCCTCGCAATGCCTGGGGCGGGTAGCACTACTAGTGAAATTGCTACAATGGCGCAAGCAGAACTGAATCTTATCGTCCATGAAGAACTAGGGAAAGATCTCGCCCAACAATTACAAAAGCAATATGGTATTCCGTATTTATCCTTATTACCACCTTATGGTATGGAAGGATCACTGCATTGGCTGAAAACCTTAGGACAAACCATGTGGATGGATGAACAGAGTCTAGAGATAATAAAGCGGGAAGCTAATTGTTTGGTGAAAGAATTGCGTAGCAATATACGGGATGCAGAACGACTTTGGGGGGAACTGCAGTTTGAGCGCGCAGTGGTTGCTGCACCTTCTTCCATTGCTCTTGGGATAGCTCGGGCGCTAAATTTGGAATGGGCGGACACTGGTCCATTGATTGCCATACTCCATGATGGTATGCCATCTTCTGTAGTACCAGATAGCATGGATATTATAAATGGACAAAATAATAGTATAGAAATAGAACGTCGACTGGCAGAGTTATCATCAGGATTATTGCTAGGGAGTAGTCGTGAAAAAGCCATACTGCAACAAAAAGGGGTGGCAAATGTAATTTGCCAACATATCGCCTTACCAGTACATGACGAAGTCATTCTTACAGATCGTCCATTCATGGGACTGCGTGGTTCATGCCACATGATAGAGGGTCTCTGGAATAAATATATACATTTATGTCAACAGCAAAGATGAAACACAAAAAAATTGAGGGGGAAAATAAGATGAAACAAACAAGAAGCATTAGAAAAAGACAAGCTGTACTTTGTGCTATGGTGAGTAGTGCCTTATTTTTGCAGTTACAGGGCATTACATTGGCGGCAGAACAAGGAGAAGGGTACAGTTTTGATCAAGTTATTGTTAGCGCTAATCGTGTACCAAGTAAAGCCTCAGAAGCTGCTGCAAATGTTACAGTTGTTACTAGGGAAGATATAGAAAAAGGAAATTATAAAACTATTACAGATATTTTAAAACATGTTAATGGTGTTGCCATCATCAGTCAAGGATTTGGCGGAGGTGAACAACATGCATTATTAAATGGTGACCAACGGGTTGGTATTTTGATTGATGGGCGCAGGTTAAATTTAAGTAAACTAGCAGGTAATTTTGATCGCGCCACCTATGATTTAAATGCATTTCCCTCTCTCGATAACATCGAACGCATTGAGATCGTTAAAGGTGCATCTTCAGCACAATATGGATCTGACGCTGTAGGTGGTGTCATTAATATTATTACACGTCAAGGGACAGAAGCTAAGTCGACACTCGATATCAGTACCGGATCATGGGGAACACAAAATTATAACTTTACAACTTCAGGGCATGAAAAGGACTGGCAATGGTTTGTTACAGCTGGTAAAGCCAAACAAGATCATTTTTCCTATAAAAAAGCAAGCACAGGGCAGAATATCACAATGCCTAATAGTGCATATGATAAAAATAGCATGACAGTACGCCTGGATAAAAAATTGAATGAAGATTCCTCTATCACCTTTAATATTGAGCATTCAGATGATCACAAAGGTCAGCCGTGGGGAGCTATATTGCCCGATACTACATCTTATCTTGATACTACATCTAATAATTGGGCTTTGACCTATAACTACGACAAAAAATCCGAATTGCCAGCTTATCTGCGTTTATACCAAAATGATTATAACTATGATATGAATAGCAGCAATTATTTGTATACAAATAAAGAAAAGGGTTTAGAATGGCAAGATGGTTGGAAATTAGATAATAAAAACTTTTTAGTGAGCGGTATACAATGGCGTGATGTAGATGTGACTTATCCAGGTGTCTACGATGGTAAAAGTATCAATAATAAAAGTGTTTACTTAGAAGATAGAATGAATTTATCTAGCAAATGGACATTTACTCCAGGTTTGCGTTATGACCATCATAGTATGTTTGGCAGTGCAACAACACCACGTGCGGCTGTCAATTACCAGATGGATAACAAGACAGATATCTATGTATCTTGGGGTAAGGTTTTTAATGCTCCTACTACTGATGACTTATTTTGGCCATATTCTGCTATGGGGTCTTGGATTGTAAGTGGCAATCCTAATTTGAAACCTGAAACTGGATATACAACTACGATTGGAATGAACAAGAAACTGAATGACACTACAGAACTTAAAGCCAGTTACTTCCAAAGTCAATTAAAAGATGCAATTCGCTGGGACTCTGTAGGTACAGTTTCAACTCCTTCTAATGTAGATCAGATGAAAAAACAAGGTGCAGAATTAGAAGTTCGTACAAATATCACACAAAATTGGAGTCTGATGGCAGGATATTCTTATTTGCAGATGAAGAGCAAGACTAGTTCTAGCAGCGATTATACACTAGATCCTGCTAATACACAGCCTAATGGCTATAAATTAGGTGTAACTTACAAGAAAGATGCATGGAATATTGATATGACAGGAACGGGAGCGACTGGCCGCAGCCTAGCAAGATTCACATCAAATAGTTATTGGGTATGGGATTTATCTGTAAATTATGATGTTAACAAACAAACGAGAACGTATGTTAAAGTCAATAACATCACAAATCAGGCCTATGAAGTTTGGGGCAATTCAACCATTGGAAACTTCCCAATGCCTGGACGTAATTATCAGGTCGGCGTTCAATATCAGTTTTAATCTTGATTTTCAGAAGATGCCAACCCTTTTGGCAGGCATCTTCTTTTTATACTATCAGGCTATGGTATCAAAAAGGAGAATTTACCATGCGTATTGCCTTACTGCATTTAGACCTAAGTGGTGGACCAGAAGAAAAAAATCTATTGCTGTTAACTAAAGCCATTACTTTGGCTGCTCAAGAGGGGGCAACGTGGATTGTTACGCCAGAAACGGCGCTGCAAGGGTATTTTTTTACACAAAAAGATCGTCCCTTTTCCATTCCTGTTCAGCCTGCCCCCTTATTACAGCCTCTGCAAGAGTTGATTGCCACTTATGGAGTGACAGTGTTTTTATGTTGTGCGGAGCAGGAACCGAGTACGGGACTTTACTATAATAGTTGTTTAGTCATTGGTCCTGAGGGCGAAGTCATTGGTCGTCACCGCAAAATGCGTTCTCATGGTACGGGGGCTGAAGGTTGGGCCAGTAAGGGAAGTGTGTTAGAGCCAATGTTGTGTCAAGAGATGTCAGCAGGAGTGTTAGTGTGTGCTGATGCTTATTTTGAAGAAAATGGGCAGACGCTTAGAGATAAAGAAGCTAAGGTCATTATCGTGCCTGCTGCTTGGCCACCAGGAGGATGTGGTGGACCGCCAGTTAACGCTTGGGAACGGTGTTCAGCAGTAAGTGGCTTACCTGTTTTTGTCTGTAACCAGACTGGAAATCAAGAAAGAATGGATTTAAGTAAAGCGCAGAGTGCTGTGATCGTCAAAGGAAAACTCCAATTGGCTTATCATGGTGTAGAGGCTATGCTCTTAGTTGATTGGGATATAGAGAAACAAGAACTTCTATCTGAGGAGTTTACCATAGTTCCTCTTTGAAAGGCGGTACTTATATGAAGAAAAATTCTATATTACATACCTTATCGACAGGTGATGAGGTGATATGGCAACCAGATCAGCGGAGCATTTCTATTTCTTTTACCCAAAAGCGAAAAGTACTAAGTACCTCTTTATTACATGGTGGGTATCATGAAGAGTTAACAGGTATTTTTAATCATAATTCTTGTCCTGATGATGGCAGTCATTGTAAGCTGCGGGCAGCTACTTATCAAGAGCATATGAAACTTATCGCACAAGAAAGTGGTCTGGACCCTGACCGGACGACGGGGATGGGGACAGCAGCAAACATGAAAAATGTGGCGATTGTGGTAAAAGAGTACCGAAAGCTCGTAGTAACGGCGATTGCGACAGCGGGAGTAGAAGGCAATGGAGGACGAGTCGGAGATCCCACTTCTCATTTTTCCCCGATTGAAAAGATGGGAAATCACAAACCTGGGACGATCAATATTATGTTAATTTTAGATGCAGATATGGCAGCAGGTACTATGGCGCGGGCTTTGGTGACTTGTACAGAGGCCAAAACCGCCGCTTTGCAAGAATTGATGGTGGGAAGTCTTTATTCTACAGGACTGGCAACAGGTTCAGGCACGGATCAAAGTATTGTTGTCGCGAATCCTCAGTCTCCCCTTTACTTTGAAGGGGCAGGTAAACATTCTAAGATTGGGGAGTTAATAGGACTGTCGGTAAAACAAGCGGTGCAAGAAGCATTACTAAAACAAAATCAACTTTCTCCTACTAAACAGCATAGTATGCTACGGCGTTTTAAACGTTTTGGTATCACGGAAGAAAGTCTATGGCAAAAATACCTCTCTAGTACGACGCAACCCTTAGAAAAACAGGAATTTTTAACGTACTTATATGATTTTGAAAAAAAATCTCAAATTGTCACTTACGCATCTCTTTATATTCATCTACTAGATCAATTTCTTTGGAATTTATTATCTGCAGAGGAAGTTTTATCAGCAGCCAATCCATTATTAGCTACGATTGCTGAGACGTTTGATATAGTAAGCCCTATTTTAAAAGAATGGAATCTGGAGACCTCTTTACAAGCCTGGAGTGAATTGATGTTTCTTTGTCTTATCGTAGAGATCCACAGGGGAGAGTCATTACTTAGTACATAACAAAAGTGAGGGTATATCATGGGACGCATTATTTTTTTAACGAATATGGAACGGCAATATCAAATGCTAGAGAAAGCGCGGCATAGCCTGTCTCAAGAAGGCATGAAGTCAGAAGGACGAATGGTGCTTCTAACCGATGCTGTGCCATGGGGAGCCGAATGGCAGAAGACCTTTAAAGCTAGCGATATGGTAATTTTTACTTGGATGGGCAGTGGACTGGATACGACTTTTTTGAAAAAGTCAGCGGATTTTCTACGAAAACAAAAGATTCGCCATCTTATGCTTATTTCTGAACCCAGTGCAAGTGACTTATCTTGGGATGTTTCTCCAGAAGAACGGGAAAACATAGAAAGTTATTTATCCTATGGTGGTCTTGAAAATTTTCGTCAATTATGGTGTTGGTTAGCTGAGGTGTATTGCCATGAACTTCTTTCGGCTAAAAAACCAGAACCTTTGTTATGGCATGGTATTTATCATCCCCGTGCCGACCGTCCTTATGAAAATTTGCTGGAATACCAGAAGGATTTTTGTAAATCTGATCGACCAACCATTGGACTCTTATTTTATCGTGATGAATGGGTCTGGGGGGATCTTGCCTACCAGGCAGCGTTAATTGAAGAAATTGAAACACAAGGTATGAATGCCTTAGGTGTGTTTTGTCAATATATGAGAAATGAAGAATTAGGTTCTCCAGGTCTCAGAGAAACGATGGCTGAGTTTTTCCAATATGATCAAAAATCCAGTATTGATGTCTTGCTTAATACCATAAAGTTTTCGATGACGTCGATGAAAGCCATTGAACAAGAAGTACTCAATCAATTAAACGTACCTATTTTACAAGCATATACCTTGTATCAATCCAGAGAAGAATGGAAAAAATCCATAGAAGGCATGACGGCTATGGAAATGGCTGTTAGCATTGCCATGCCTGAGTTTGATGGAGCGTTACATGGTGTACCTGTTGCTGGGCGGGAGTATCAGTCGGATGGTAGTGCTATCTATCTTCCTATTACAGAGCGAATTCAGATGATGGTGCGTAAGGCAAGAAAATGGGCTGCATTACGCAGTAAACCTAATAAAGAGAAAAAGATCGGTATCATCTTTCATAACTATCCACCGACTAATTCCAACATTGGCAGTGCAGCTGGTTTGGATTCACCAGAAAGTATTCGTCGATTACTCGCCAAGATGAGGGAATTAGGTTATCAGATTGATCGTATTCCTGAAGATAGTCAATCTTTTATGACCGAATTAATTGCCCACGCTACCAATGATCGACGCTATTTGACAGAAAAACAAATTACTAACGCCGACGGGCAGCTAACTACCTCTCAGTATCAGACTTGGTTTGATCATACAGCCACTGAGACTCAGGAGCAATTGACAAAGGATTGGGGCACACCACCAGGAGATGTCTTTCATTATGATGGGAAACTCTTAATTCCTGGTATGATGAATGGAAATATATACATAACCGTACAACCACCTAGAGGATTTGGCGAAGACCCAGGAAAAATATATCATTCCCCAGACTGCGCTCCTACCCATCATTATTTAGGATATTATTATTGGCTACGGGATGTTTGGCAAGCCGATGCCGTTGTCCACGTAGGGACTCATGGTTCACTAGAATGGTTACCAGGTAAAGGTGCTGGACTGTCTAAGCAGTGTTATCCTGATCTCGCCATTGATGATGTACCCAATATATATCCTTACTGGGTCACCGTAGTCGGCGAAGGAGTTCAGGCCAAGAGGCGTAGCGCCGCTTGCCTCATTAGTTATTTAACGCCACCGATGAGTCATGCTGGCACTTATGATGAATTAGAAGAACTAGAAAAACTATTGGATGAATATTGTCATTTTAAACAAACGCAACCAGAGCAAATTCATGGGGTTATAGAGCTCATTCGTGCTAAAGCTGAGGAAGCAAATTTACTGGAAGATGTGCCTGAAGATCCAGAGCAGCCTTTTGACGAATTTGTAGGACGACTGCATGTGTATGTGACGGATATTAAAAATATGCAAATTCGGACAGGACTTCATACCTTAGGGTGTGCTCCAACGGGAGATACTCTTATCGAATATTTATTAGCACTGACCAAGGTAGATAATGGTGATATTCCTTCTCTTATTCAAACTATAGCCGCTTTATATGGATATGACTATTATCAGCTGTTAGAAGACAGTGGCAAGATGGTACCCGATGGGAGCAAGACGTATGGTGCACTGGCAGATGATGTTCGGGAACGTTGCCGGGAAATCCTTATCATGCTCGCTGAGTATGACTTTGATCCAGAGGAGGTTCAGCAAATCCTTACCCGCCCTTGGGCAGTAACTCTTGCAGATGATTTGCGAGACAAATTACTACTTTCTCTGAAATATGTCTGCAACAATATAGCTCCGAATTTAGGCAAAACTACCCAAGAAATCAGCAATCTCCTAGCAGCATTAGACGGTTCTTATGTAGAACCAGGACCTGGAGGAGCACCGACGAGCGGTGGAGCTGATATTTTACCAACAGGACGAAATTTCTATAGTATCGATCCACGAACCTTGCCTACGCCAGCCGCTTGGGAAATCGGTAAAACCATGGCAGATCAGGTGATTGAACGTTACATTGGGGAAGAAGGGCGTTATCCTGAAAATATTGGTATTGTATTATGGGCGACTAGTAATATGCGTAGCCACGGTCAGTGCATTGCTCAATTGTTATATTTGATGGGCGTAAAGCCTGTATGGCAAAAAGGCAGTATGCGCGTCATAGACCTAGAGGTGATTCCACTTTCAGAACTCAAACGTCCACGTATCGATGTAACGGGGCGAATCAGCGGTTTGTTTCGTGATAGTATGCCAATGGCTACAACTTGGATGGATAAGGCTGTTAAGCTTGTTGCCAATCTAGAAGAAGAGCTCACTATGAATTATGTAAAAAAACACATTATAGATGATGTGAAAATCATGGAAGAAGAAGGCGTTGACCAGGCTACTGCTTGGGAACAAGCTAGCTGGCGGATTTTTGGTGATCCACCGGGAACTTATGGAGCTGGTGTTGGGGCTGTCCTAGAAGCAAAAAATTGGGAAACCATTGATGATCTGGCACAGGTCTATGTTCGCTGGGCTGCTCATTCTTATAGTGGTAAGGGCAATGGTGCTTATGTGCCAGAATTGTTTAGTCGTCGTATGGGAAGTTTGGACGTTACGATCCAAAATCAAGATAACCGGGAAATCAGTATGCTAAATTCCGATGACTATAATGCCTATCACGGCGGTATGATTGCTGCCGTTCGTAGCATCAAAGGAGAAGCGCCCCGTTCTTATTGTGGTGATAGCTCAGATCGTAAGAAAGTAATGATGCGAAGCGTGCAGGAAGAACTCAAACGAATGTTTCGCGGCGAAGCCATCAATCCTAAATTTATGGAAGGTATGAAAAAACACGGCTATAAGGGAGCTGCTGATCTATCAAACTATGTGGCTCATAGTTACCAATGGGATGCGACCAGTGATATTATGGAAGACTGGATGTATGAGAAGTATGCAGAAAAATATGCCTTTGATCCTACCATGCAAGAGTGGATGAAAGAAGTCAATCCATGGGCACTACAGCGTATTGCAGAAACTTTACTAGAAGCAGCCCAGCGGGGCTTATGGAATGCGAAAGAAGAAACAAAGCAGGGATTGGAAGAATTGTATCTCTCTATTGAAGGAGAACTAGAGGAGCGTAGTGATGAGTCATAATCTCAATAGTAAATTGCCAGTCGTAAGAGGCGTAAAACAGTGCAGTAGCATCCTTATAATCCTTATGATATTGCTCAGTACATTCGTATTGACAGGTTGCACTGGGAGCCAAAAGGTAAATACTGAAAAAACTACAGAAACCACTAGTTATCAAGTTACAGATACCCAAGGTCAGATTCTAACGTTACCAAGAAAACCCCAGCGCATTGTAACACTCGCTTTATCTAGTGATGAGATGGTTTTAGGGATGACTCAGCCAGAAAAGATGGTAGCCCTCCATTATCTTGCCGATGATCCTGGCATATCAACCATTGCTGATCAAGCAGGGCGTGTACCAGCTCGGATGCGAGAATATGAGGCGGAGAGGATTAGTTCATTAAAACCTGATCTTATCATTGCTCCAGATTGGAATCGAGCAGAACTCATTCAGACTTTGCGTGATCTAGGGTTACCTGTGTTTGTAAGTAAAGGGCCATCGAGTGTGGTGGAAGTAAAACAAGCCATCGGCGAGGTTGCTCAGGCGATTGGTGAAGAAGAAGCGGGTAAGAAGATGATCGCCCATATGGATAAAGAGCTAGCGGATATTGCAGGGCAAGTAAAGGCCATACCGCCAGAAAAACGCCAGACTCTGGTATTAATTTCCCATATGGCTGCTTATGGTGGTAAAGGTAGCTTATTTGATGATCTATGCACCCATGCAGGAGTTATCAATGGTGCATCTGCATCTGGACTGGGAAAAAATGAAGCTCTCAGTAAAGAAGGCATCATCAAAATCAATCCAGACTTACTACTAGTACCTACTTGGAATGGTGGAAAATTGGATGTAAATAAAGTGAAAACAGACTTAGAAAATGATCCTGCCTTGCAGACGGTAAAGGCGATTCGTAGTAAACGACTAGTACAACTTCCTGATTTGTATTTATACTGTGCTTCTCAAGATATTGTACATGCCATTCGCGATATTATGTATGCCGCATATCCTGATATAAAGGGGAGTGGAAAATGAAAACATTAAAGCTGAGTGTAGTGATCTCTCTACTCTTCGCTCTCATACTATGTAGTGGTTGCGCAGGGAAAGAAGAGAGTAAAAATATAGGCACTACTGGATCTGAAGTAAAGGATAGCCAAGGCGTCGTCATAAAGATACCGAATAAACCTCAGCGCATCGTTTCACTCAGTATTGGGACGGATGAAATCTTGATGGAATTAGTGGCGCCAGACCGCATTGCCGCTTTAACCTATTTAGCTGACGAACCTAGCATTTCTAATATTACTGTAGAAGCGAAACAAGTACAGACTAAAATACGTGCTAATGGAGAAACTGTCATTGCTTTAAAGCCAGACTTGGTTTTGATTGCTGATTGGCAGCCTAGTGAACTCATTCAGATTATGCGTGATGCAGGTGTACCTGTATATGTTTTTAAAAGTGCACGAAGTATTGACCAAGTGAGACAAAATATTAAAGATATTGCACGCATTGTAGGAGAAGAAGAAAAAGGGGCTACGATTCTTTCTCGTATGGATCAATCTTTAGAAAAAATTACAAATAAGGTTAAGAATATCCCTGACAATGAGCGAAAGATCGTGGCTCGTTTTTCCAATATGGGCGGTAGCGGTGGTATTGGTAGTACCTTTGATAGCATTTGCCAGTACGCAGGAGTGAAAAATGTAGCAGCAATGGCAGGCCTTGACTCCAGTGGGACTTTGACCAAAGAACAGATCGTGCAGAATAATCCAGACTTTTTATTGTTACCGGCTTGGGATTATAAAGGGAAAGAAGATCTAAATCGCTACAAAGAAGAAGTCCAAAATGACCCCGCATTACAAACCATCAAGGCTGTACAAAATAAAAGACTGGAGCAAGTATCCGACCGTTATCTCTTTTGTACTTCCCACCATATTGTGAAAGGTGTGAGTGAGATTGCTCACATTGCATATCCAGAGCTATTCAGTAAGGAATAAGAGAAAGGTTGGACAAAATGGAAAAAAAGAAAAAGAGTAGAGGACTTATCTTTATCATTCTTGGTGTATTGCTGGTGCTGGTGATCTTCATGTCTTTAGGGTCAGGACAAGTCAATGTTTCTCTCACATCTATGGTAGGCGTTCTTAGCCAGCAACTGGGGATACCGGGTTTTAATGAGGCTATCATGATCCAGGAAGAAACAGCCGTTGTTTGGCATATTCGGATGCCCCGCACTTTAGTTGGTCTTTTGGTGGGAGCAGCCCTTGGGGTATCTGGTGCCGTGATGCAAGGCGTCTTTGGCAATCCATTGGCTGATCCTGGCATCATTGGTGTATCGGCTGGTGCGACCTTTGGCGCCGTATGTGCTATTGCCTTAGGGTTAACGGCTAACGGTTTATATTATATGCCTTTATTTGCACTCACAGGCGCACTGTTGGCAGTATCACTGACCGTTGCTCTGTCCATGCGAGATGGAAAAATCCCAATCATGACCTTGCTATTGTCTGGTGTAGCGATCAGTATGCTGCTCGGGGCTATGACATCGGGAATTCTTACGTTTATGAATGAATATCGATTACGAGAATTTTTATTCTGGATGGTGGGAGGACTTGATTATCGCCGTTGGGAGCATGTGGCGTTAGCAGTCGGACCTATTATAACGGGCATCATTATTTTATGTTTTTTAGCTAGGCACCTCAATATTTTAGTATTAGGTGAGCAAGAGGCGCGTTCTGTTGGTTTACCTGTATTTGCCTTTCGCTTATTATTGTTATTTGTCGCATCGGTTACCACAGCTACTTCCGTATGTGTTAGCGGATCCATCGGCTTTGTCGGTCTGATTGTGCCTCATATTATGCGTTTATTAATTGGTCCAGAGCATCGAGTATTATTGCCCGCTTGTGCACTAGCTGGCGGATTGTTTCTGGTGGGGTGTGATACCATTGGACGCATTTTGATTCCTCCCGCTGAAATTCGTGTGGGTATTATGACGGCCCTCGCTGGTGCGCCCTACTTTTTGTATTTGCTGCGTCGTGCACAAAAAGGAGGGGGTCTATCATGAAAAACCCAGAGTATGCCTTAGTTGCCGACAATGTATGTGTTCAGATTGGGGATAAAAAAATCGTACATCATTGCAGTTTCACAGCAACTCGTGGTGAATTCATTGGCATTATTGGTCCCAATGGAGCTGGTAAAAGTACTCTTTTAAAAAGCTTACGGGGGATGTTACCGGTATCAGCGGGAGAGGTTAAGGTATTTAACCACCCGATTCATCGATTAGGTGATAAAAATGCGGCCCGTTTAGTCGCCTATATGCAACAGGAAGTGAATGTTGGCTTTGGTTTCACAGCTTTAGAAGTCGTTTTGGCTGGACGTTATCCTTACTTAAAATGGTGGGAAAATGAACGGGATGCGGATCGACAAATTGCTGAAAAATACATGGCTTTCACTGGCGTTACCCCTTTGGCGCATGAGCCTGTAAATCAAGTTTCTGGCGGGGAGAGACAGCGGATTTTACTAGCGAAAGTGTTAGCTCAGGAAACGCCATTAATCTTTCTCGATGAACCAACGGCTAGCTTAGATCTAGTGTATCAAGAGGAAATTTTTCGCTATTGCCAGACAATCTGTAAAGAAGAAAAAAGCGTATTTATGATTGCTCATGATATTCGATTGGCAGCAAAATTTTGTTCCCGCCTCATTTTACTGGCTCATGGACAAATTGTAGCCGATGGAGCGCCTAGCGATGTATTGACTGTAGAAAATTTAGAAAAAGCCTATGGATTGCATTCGGCTGTTTTTTTCAATAAAGTAACGGGAAATTTGGATATTCACACCTATGCTATGGCTTGTAACACGAACAATCAAACCCTGATTCATCTGATTGGTGGTGGTGGTTCTACTGGAACTATTATGCGAGGCTTGTATGAAGGGTGTTACCAGCTAAGCGCTGGTGTACTACAAATGGGGGATACAGATACGGATGTGGCTATTGCTTTTGGCATTGATTGTGTCCTAGGGCAAGCTTTTAGTCAAATTACGGAGCTTCAATTACAGAAACATAAAGAAAAAATTTCTCAGGCTCATGTTGTCATTTTAGGCAATCTTTGTTATGGCGAGCAAAACTTAGATAATTTAGCGGCTGCTTTTTTCGCTACACGATTGATTGTCATTGAAGATACGCCCATTACTGAACGTGATTTTACAAAGGGAAAGGCTACTGCCCTTTACCAAAAGTTAATGAAAGAACCTAAGGTTCAGGTAATGACTTCGGAAACCTTATTAGAAAAAATTAAGAATAATGAGGTTTGCTAATTTCTAGAGCAAGGAGGATGGGAGGAATATGGTGGAGCAAAATAAAGGATGGAAAATGTTAATTTTAGGTTTGACAGGGCAATGTAATTTTACCTGTTCCTACTGTTACGCACATGAACATCCACAAGAGTCTATGAGTGTAGACACGGGGATACAGGCCATTGATATGGCGGCGCAAAGTGGTAAACCTTTTGTGCTACAGTTCAGTGGGGGTGAACCTTTACTGGCCTTTGATGTAATGCAAAAGTTAGTTGGTTATGTACATCAGAAGAAAATACCAGCCATTCTCCAAGTTCAAACGAATGCCTCTCTCATGGAACGGGATATGGCCATTTATTTGCGCAATGCAAAAGTGGGGATTGGAATTAGTTTGGATGGTCGCCCAGATCAAAACGATGTATATCGAAAATTACCATCAGGTGCTGGAACCAGTTCTTTAATTTTACGAGGGGCAGAGATTCTAGCACAGGTAGGAGTTGAAATTGGTATTACTTGCGTGGTCACAGATCATAATGTTCGCCACTTATCAGGTATTGTGGAGATGGCCTATTATTTAGGCAATGTGCGAAAAATTGGCTTTGATCTTCTGCGTGCTCAAGGGCGTGGGGTAGGAATCAAAGCGGCTGGGGCGGAAGACTTGGAGCTGGCATTGCAAGAGGTATTAGTAAGGGCAAATCATCTAGAGAAGCAGACTGGTAAAAAGATCATATTTTCTCATCGAGAACGTGTGGAAAGCTTAGGCGCAAAACATATGACAGGTTTTGCTCATTGTCATGCTATGAATGGTGAAGCTGCTTTTGTGGATGCAACGGGTGAAATGTATGCCTGTGCCTCTCTTGCTGGTTTTCCAGCTTTTAAGCTAGGGAATATTCATTCTAGTATGGATCGACTTAAACAAGAAAAGATTGGTGTTTTGATTCAGAAAAGTATGGAATTTTGTCCTCGCTGTTCCTCCTTTTCCCTATGCGGTGGTGCTTGCTTTGCTCGTTGGTATGGAGCCAACTCTGCTGGTAATCCATATGGACCAGAATGCATGCTGAAAAATGTTTTTATTCAAGAATACCAAGAGGGTAAGAGGTAAGGATATGAAGTTATACACGTTGTCAACAGGTGATCTTGTATATCGTTATTATAAATCCATTGTTATTTTGTTTGAGGCCCCGCGCAAAGTTCTTAGTACCTCTACGTTAAATGGTGGTTATCATGAAGAGTTAACTTCTGTTTTTAATCACGATTGTAATCCAGGAGCGGGTATGGCTTGTACCTTACGTGCTCCCACGTATGAGGCCCATATGCGTTTGGTTGCTGACGAACTTGGTCTTACACCCGAAACAACATCAGGAATAGCTACCGCTGCCTCTATGGATAATGTAGCTATACGTGTCAGTACCTATGAACAGTTAACAGTGACAGCCATTGTGACTGGTGGAGTGGAAGTTAACGGTGGGCGGGTGGGTGATCCTGCAACCTATTATCAACCCCTTGATAAAGTAACACTCGAAAAACCAGGAACCATTAATATTATCTTAGTAATTGACGCGGATTTGCCACCAGGTATACTCGCTCGCGCCTTGGTAACCTGCACAGAAGCTAAGACGGCCGCCTTACAAGAATTGATGGCAGGTAGTAATTATTCATCGGGGCTGGCCACAGGTTCAGGTACTGATAGTACCATTATAGTCGCCAATCCAGCTTCTCCTCTCTACTTTGAAAGTGCAGGAAAACATTCTAAGCTAGGCGAGTTGATTGGGAAGGCAGTGAAAGAAGCAGTAAAAGAAGCTTTATTTTTGCAAACTCAATTGTCGCCTGCGTATCAGCATAGTGTGTTACGTCGTTTAAAAAGATATGGGATTACAGAAGAACGTCTGTGGAAGACCTATCTCGAACGAGGAAATACAGCTGTAAAAGCTCAGTTTTTAGATTGTCTATATAGTTTTGATCAGGATAGCTATCTTGTGACGTACACGTCCTTATATATTCATTTATTAGATCAAGAAGCATGGGGATTACTTTCTTCGAGTGAAGTTCAAATAGCAGGAATAGAACTAATCCAGTGTGTTTGTGAGCACTATGAGCTAGAGGGATTTAGAGTAACTATTGATATGAATCAGCTTATTGCCTGGGAAATACTACTTTTAACCTTATTAGAGAAAAAATTTCAAAAATAAAGGAGATTTATGATGAGAACTAATGTATACCCCTTTACTGCGATTGTCGGACAAGAAGATATGAAACTGGCACTAATCCTTAATGTAATTAATCCTGCGTTAGGTGGCGTATTAATCAAAGGTGAAAAAGGGACAGCAAAATCTACAGCGGTTCGTGCCTTAGCTGATCTCCTTCCCGCCATGGAAGGGGTAAAAGAGTGCCGCTTTCATTGTAATCCACAGGATAGTCATCATCTATGCGAAGCGTGTATGGAAAAAAGTAAAAAAGGGACATTAGTAGGGCAATCGGTGAAGATGAAAGTGGTAGAATTACCTGTTAGTGCCACGGAAGACCGGGTAGTTGGAACTCTTGATATCGAACATGCTATCAAATGCGGGGAAAAGAAATTTGAACCTGGTATTTTAGCTGGGGCTAACCGGAATATTTTATATGTAGACGAAATTAATTTACTGGATGATCATGTTGTCGACGTGTTACTTGATGCGGCTGCCATGGGAATCAATACGGTAGAACGGGAAGGCATTTCTTACTCCCACCCAGCTCGCTTTGTGCTCGTAGGTACTATGAATCCTGAAGAAGGAGATATCAGACCTCAGCTTCTCGATCGTTTTGGACTTTCCATTACAGTGGCAGGGGAACACCAAGCCGAGCAACGGGTAGAAGTCATTAAACGACGCCTTGCTTATGAACAGGATTCAGAGGAATTTGTGAGCATATATCAAAAAGAGCAAGAAGAGTTAGGTCAAAGGATTATGCAGGCACGTCAACTCTTGCCACAGGTTGTCATCGACGATACACTCCTCACTTTAGTTGCTAACATGGCAATCAAGCTGGAAGTAGATGGTCATCGGGCCGATATTACCGTCATTAAAACAGCCTTGACCTTAGCGGCATTTGATGGTCGTTGTAGCGTCACTGCCGATGACATCAAAAAAGCAGCTAGATTGGTGTTACCTCACCGTATGCGCCGACGTCCTTTTGAAGAAGGGGTACTGAACTGGGAGATACTCGAAACTCTTTTCCAAGAGCAATAAGTAGGAGGAACAGGATGAATACACAAGAATGTTTCCCTTTTTTGGGGGTAGTCGGTCAAGAAGATGTAAAAGAAGCACTTTTAATTTCTATGACTAACCCTAAAACCGGTGGCCTTTTAATTGTTGGGGAAAAAGGAACGGCTAAGTCCAGTCTGGTACGTGCTTTGGGACAAGTCATTCCTGGGCAAAACATCATTAATTTACCACTAAATGCAACAGAAGATATGGTCTTTGGTCATATTGATCTTGAATATGCTGTAACTCAGGGGGAAAAAAAGTTTTCTCCTGGTATCCTTGGTCGGGCTCATGGGCAAGTTCTTTATGTGGATGAAATTAACTTACTACGTCAGGAAATTGTCAGTAGTCTCCTTGATGCTGCCGATCGTGGAATCAACACGGTAGAGCGGGAAGGGATTTCGTTCCAGCACGAAAGTAAATTCACTCTGATTGGTACCATGAATCCGGAAGAAGGTACCTTGACTTCATCGGTACTCGATCGGTTTGGCCTCTTTGCTTGTGTACATCGTGAGACGGAAGTCGTAGCGAGAAAAGAAATTATGTGCCGCGTCTTGGCTTATGAGAAAGAACCAGAATTATTTTGTCAGCAGTATGAAGCCGAGACCAAGGAGTTAATTGATCGTGTGCAAGAAGCCCGCGAACGACTCGATACCATGGAGATAAGTAGTGCCATGATGGAACTTGCTGCTCAATATTCTATGAAGGGGAATACGGTGGGACATCGGGCTGAGCTTTTCCTCATAGAAGGAGCGAAAGCCATTGCTGCCTTGGCAGGGCGAAACTATTTGCTGCCGATAGATATGGAGCGATCTGCTTTTTTTGTATTGCCACATCGTATGCGCAAGACCGATAATTCACCACCTCAGACAGAGGAACAAGAAGAGCAGTCTAATACAGACTCTGATCAAACGGATGGGGACGATCAACCTGATTTACCACCACCTCCTCCTGATTCATCTTCTGATACCCAGGAGGAAGAAGATTCTCAAAAGGATAATTCAGAGGAACAACCAGAAACACAGCCTGATTCACAAGAGAATAGGGCTGCTGAAGATCGTGTAGCAGAGGTTGACAAACAGTTTTCAAATCTGAAAATGGCTGTCACCTTGCCACAAGATCGCCAGCTTAGACAAGGAAGCGGTAAACGAGGGCGCACACGTACGGCTCTATTGCAAGGACGATATGTGAGGTCTTGCCTGCCTAAGGGAAAACTGACAGACTTAGCTTTTGATGCTACTCTTAGAGCCGCTGCACCTTATCAACGTCTACGGGAAAAAGGGACTTGCTATATGACCATTGTGCAAGAAGATTTACGGCAAAAAGTTCGAGAAAAACGGATTGGTAATACCTTTTTATTTGTGGTGGATGCTAGCGGCTCTATGGGAGCGCGGGAACGGATGCGTTCGGTAAAAGGGGCCATTTTTTCCATGTTACAAGATGCCTATCAAAAACGTGATCAAGTGGGCCTTGTGGCATTTCGGCGAGAAACGGCCGAGGTTTTATTACCCATTACGCGCAGCGTAGATTTAGCGCAAAAATGCTTACAACAATTACCGACAGGGGGGAAGACACCTCTTGCAGAAGGATTGGCTACCGCTCTTTCCCTACTTACTTCTATGAGAAAAAAAGAACGAGAAATGCAGCCCATTATCGTTTTGATTACGGATGGCAGAGCCAATCGTAGTGTAAAAGGCAGTGGTGATGCCATTGATGATGCTCTCAAAATGGCTGAAAAAATAAAGTTATCAGGTATTTTGAGTGTTGTCATTGATACAGAAATGGATTTTATTAAGCTCGGGATCGCTAGGCGAGTAGCCTCTGAAATGGGGGCCACCTATTATCCTTTAAAAGAGTTATCAGGACAAAGTATTCTTCGTATTGTACAAAATTTCCAGTAAGTGATAGATCCTTAGATCGAGGGGGGAGTTAAAATGAATTTTTTTGAAGAATGTTTCTCTGTCTTTCAAAAAGGCGGGCCTGTAATGTATCTGATTTTACTATGTTCCTTACTGGTGGTGACCATTGGCATAGAACGTTTTATGTACTATCGATGTTTGAAAAATGATATGAAGGGGTTTATTGAGAAAATAACACCTGTCTTAGAACGTTCTGATTGGCAAAGTGCTCTTCAGCTATGTCAAAAGGAAGAAGGTATTGTAGCCACAGTTGCTATGCAAGGTATACAATGCTTTCAGAATCATGTGTATCACATGGAGAGTGTGCTAGAAGGAGAAGCGGCAGCGGCAGTAGCAGGGCTTAAGGAAAACTTAACTCATTTAGATACTATTGTTACCATTGCCCCTTTACTTGGCTTACTGGGAACCGTTGTTGGTATGATTCAATCTTTCAGTGTCATGAATGTGAAAGCAGGGCAACCAATGGCAATTACTGGTGGTGTAGGGGAAGCTCTCATTGCCACTGCTTCGGGTTTGTGCGTCGCTATTTTAGCTATGGCTGTCTATAGTTATTTTAATCACCGCTTAGATAAAACGATTACTCAAATTGAGCAAGTTTGTACATTGTTAATCAAACAAATTAAACGGGAGAATCGTCATGAAATTGCGTAATTTGCGTACCCAGCGTCAGCCGCGTCTTATGATTATTCCCATGATTGATATTATTTTCTTTTTATTGATTTTTTTTATGATGAGTACCTTATATATGGTAGAACAGCGCACGATTCCTGTTAATTTACCGCAAACGACATCCGCACAAAGTGATATGCCACGTAGTATTTCTATCTCCGTTACCCAAGAAGGAAAGATCTTATTTGAACAAGAAGAAATTCCTCTGGAACTGGTGAAAAAACGGGTTGAAATTGAACTTCATAAGGAAAAGGAACTGGTTTTTATATTACGTTCCGACAAGCAGGCAGAACATGGCAACGTGGTTGCCGTACTGGATGAATTAAAATTAGCTGGTGCGCAACGGGTAGCCATTGCAACCCAGCGGAAGGGGAATTAAAGGAGATGACCGAGGGAAAACGTTGGCGAAAAGCGATTATGATTTCACTGTTTTTACATGGTATTCTATTGACTAGCCTTGGATGGGTAGCTGCGAAAGCCTTTACCGTACAGGAGACGCCTGAACAATACGTTGAACTAGAATTGATCAGTGAATTCAGTGGGGCAAGTGAAAATTTTAATACTACAGCATCTAGGGAGATCGCTGTACAAAATGCTCACCCCGCATCGGCTGCTGTGACGATTCCGAGAGTGGATGTATCTGCTACCATGAGAGAACTTGCGCCAACAGTGGAGGCCGTTACTAGTAGTATGTCTGTGTTATCAGCAGAGCCCCTTAGCTCTTCCACTAGTGCAGGAGAGTCGGTTGGTAGCACCGGGGTAATTGGAGGTACTGGAAGTACTGGTGAAGGTAGCAATTCAGCCGCGGGAACCTCTGGATCAGGAAAAGCTGGTAAAGCTGGAGGAGTCATTTCTCCTGGTATTTTGTCCCGTGTGAATCCTTCTTATCCAGAAGAAGCACGGCGAGCTGGCCAAGAGGGAACCGTTATGCTGAAAATACAAATTCTTGAGAATGGTCGTCCAGGTCATATTAGTGTATATCAATCTAGTGGCAATTCCTTATTAGATGATGCAGCGGTCAAGGCTGTAAAGCAATGGAAATTTATTCCCGCCAAAGATCGTGAATCAGGGACACCGATCGTCTGTTATACTACGATGCCTGTCCTATTTCAATTACATGTGTAAAAATATACTTTAAAAGGGGAATCTTTATGAGTAAGAAGGCTGTTTTAGTTGTGAGTTTTGGCACTGTTTATGTTGATACCTTGGAAAAAACCATTGGAAGTACAGAAGAACGTTTTAAAGTCGCTTTTCCAGAGTATGAAATAAGGCGTGCTTTTACTTCATCAACTGTTATTGAAAAATTAGCGGAAAAACATGGTGTTCAGGTAGATGGGGTGGCAACGGCGCTAGAGAAACTAGCTACAGAAGAGTATGAAGAAGTATATATTCAGCCTCTTTATATCGTTGCAGATAAAACCTATCATCATATTAAAGAGTATGTGAGTAAGCTTGCTCATAGCAAAGAAAAGACATTCAAAAAAATAACTATGGGACGGCCGTTGCTCCTTTCTGTAGGCATTAAAAATCATCCTGATGATTATGCAATTGCCATCGAAGCAATCAAAACACAACTACCTGAACTCTCTAGTGAAAAAGCTGTTGTATTTATGTGCAATGGTAGTCAACAACTGGAATACTCTGTTTTACAGTTAAAATTATCGGATGCAGGCCTAAAAAATGCTTTTGTATATACGGCTGAAGGATATCCTACGTTGGAAGGCGTTATAAAACAGCTTCAAGACAATCAAGTGAAAGAAGTAATCTTAGTGCCATTTCTATTCGTAGCTAGTGAACATGTAATTGATTACATAGGTGGTGATAAGGAAGACTCTCCTAAATCACAACTAGAAGCTAAGGGTTTTACCGTGAGCGTATATACAAAGGGGCTAGGGGAAAATCCTGCGATACAAGGCATTTTCGCTCAACATCTCAAAGATGTATTAAAAGCCATAGAAATGCATCATGGGCATCATAAAAAAACAGCTCATGGAGAACAAAAAGGAACACATCACAGTCAATAATAAAAATTTGAGCATGGTGGAAGTATAGCCTAGGAAAAATGGCACCTTACTTTTGGTGTAAGATGCCATTTGAGCTATGGTCTGAATTTCTATATTTAGCAGGGAAGATTAAGTACTATTTTGCAATTTCGATAAGTCGTAATTTGGTTTCTTTTTGGAAGGTCCTAACATTTAAAACATCAATACTTGCTGATATGGTAGCAGTAGAATCTTTGATGCTAGCCGTTCTTTCTAGTAAGGTAATAATATCTTTTTGACAACCTCCGCTGTGTTTATGATTTATTTTAGCACTTTGATGATTGCTATACAATAAAGAGGGAGTAAATCTTTTGAAGTAATAAACTCCATTCAAATCCTCTATAATTTAGAAAATTATAGAGGATGGGGGGATATGTGAAAAGATATTGACAAACTTTTCTGTATATTGCATAGTGAAAAAAGTCACAAAAGAATATAGAAATGATTTAGGTGCCCGCAAGGGCTTAATAGGGAAGATCGGTTGAATGCCGGCGCGGTCCCGCCACTGTAATGAGGAGCAAACCCATGGTATACCACTGAGATGAAAGTCTTGGGAAGGTTTGGGAGAGTGATGATCCAGAGCCAGGAGAACTGCCTATTTATCAATCACCGTTTTTTACCCACGAGCGATGGGGAGGGGGTTTTAAGTGCTTAGTATTGTACTGTAGTTCTTTTTTGCATGTTTATGCCTAAAAGTCTAATTGTATGGATTATTTTGCTTAATAAATACTATCTCCAGCCTATGGCTGGAGTTTTTTATTTGGCGAAATTTTTAAGGTGACCTACATTAGCTATTTTATAAAAGTAAGCAATATTTTTTATAGCATAAAACTGACCATTGGAGATTTTTGATGCTCATTTAAAGAAAGAGATACGTAGAGGAGAATGAAAATATGAAACATAAATTACTTAGTAAAATGATTTGCACTGCTTTAGCTGCTGGTCTATTATTACCTAGTGTATGCGCAGAAGCAAGCGAAACCTTTAGTCTAGACCAAATAATTGTCACAGCTCTCAAGATTGAAAGTAAAGATTTGGAAACTCCTGCTTATGTAACTGTTTATACAGAAGAACAATTAAAAGGAACTGGAGCAGCGAATATACTAGAGGCTCTACGTTATACGGAAGGGATTATTTACCATTCTATGGGACCAGGGGGACAATCATGGGCTGGGATGACATCTAAAGCCGTGATGAGAGGTTCCGAAAAAGGAACCTTGGTATTAATAAATGGTGTAAAAATAAATATGGATGGCTACTATAATTTAGAAGACATACCAGTACAAAATGTTGAACGAGTGGAAATCGTTAAAGGTGCTGCTTCTGTTTTATATGGAGCAGATGCTTTTGGCGGAGTCATTAATGTAATTACCAAAAAAGATATTAAGAATAGTATAACCTATTCACAGGGGAATTTTGGACAGAAGAACCATAGTTTATCTTTGCAAGACGGAAAGTTTAATATAACGGCAGTAGAACAGAAAATTGGGCTTGTTAAGGGGCTCTCTGATACTGGATATGGTACTGGTGGTAGCGATAAAAATTCTTTCCAATGGTCTTATAAGGTGAGTGATCAGCTGACTTTTACCCATGAGCATGTAGAAAATGAATATTCTTTTGATAAATATTCAGGCACGACTTCCAATATAAATTGGAATGTGAAAACGCAATCATCTTTATATGATGATGTAAAAGATTATGCTCGTTTGCATTATGATGGTGATAAATGGGATATAAATGTTTACACTAATGTACAGGACCGAGAATATAACAAATATACTGGGCTAAATACTAGTAAAGTACATAGTAATAGTGAAAAGTATAAATTTTCTGAATATGGAATAGATGCTCAAACCAACTGGGAAACTTCTTTTGCTACTTTTTTAGGTGGTATTGGCTACTCCCGGGAAAATTATCGTAAAAAAGTGATGTTACCAATAGCTTCGGCAGTCAATTTTAATGAGTCTAGGGATGGATATTCTATGTTTTTGCAAGGTAGTAAAAAAGTAAGTGAAGACACAACGGTGATTTTAGGTGTTCGCCAAGAATATGTAAAAAATAATAGTGATACACTTTCTGCTTTCTGCCCACAATTGCAGGTTTTAAAAAAGCTTGAAGAAAATAAAACCTGGTATATCAATGCAGGAAAATCTTTTAAAATGCCTGGATTTAATCAATTATATGATACTGCTGGCACTATTTCTGGGGCAAATGCAGATCTTAAACCGGAAGAAGGATGGAACTATGAAACCGGTTTAAAATGGGAAGGAAAAGATAGTTCGATCAAAGTTGCCGTGTTTAACATGGATTATGATGCTATTAAATATGTAAATCATGGTACCAATGCTGATCCATATTACATACCAGAAAATATACCTTTTCGTAATACGGGTATTGAAATGAGTTATCAAAAACAGCTTAACAAAGCTTTTAGTTATGTAGTAGGAGCTAGTTATGGGAATCCGGAAATTTATAGTGGGAATCAGTGGATTTCACAATATGGTAGAGTGCAATTTAACACGTCATTGAAATATCAATATGATCGTTGGACAAGCAATCTAACTGCGAGCTATTTAGGAGATCGGGCATATACGGACAAACCTCAATTACCGGTGAATCTGACAGTAGCTTACGCAATGGATCAGAATAAAACCATTAATCTATCCATTGATAATTTACTGGATCGTCGTGATATTAATACTCATAGTACGACACCATATTACGCATTGCCACGTTCTTATCGTCTAGGTTATACACAACAATTCTAGTATTCTTGTCCTAAGATACTTTCTAGAGTTTATTCGGGAAGCTGGTTGAAATTCAGTGTGATTTCACCACTGAATTTCAACCAGTACATGTTGTACTGGGAGTTTTATATCTCAAAGGGGCGAAGGTGTTTTTGTTACTACTAAAACATATAAGGTTGCCTCACATCATCTCAAAAAAAGTCTTGACAACGTTTTCAATTTACTATAAAGTGAAAAATATCACAAATAAATATCAAATGATGTAGGTGCCCTTCGGGGCTTAATAGGGAAGCTGGTAAAAGCCAGCACGGTCCCGCCACTGTAATGAGGAGTGAACCCATAGTATGCCACTGAGAGGAAAGTCTTGGGAAGGT
Source organism: Pelosinus sp. sgz500959 (assembly GCF_042610375.1). Lineage (NCBI taxonomy): Bacteria > Bacillati > Bacillota > Negativicutes > Selenomonadales > Sporomusaceae > Pelosinus > Pelosinus sp. sgz500959. The sequence continues at coordinate 324,835 of NZ_JBGJZL010000002.1, read as the reverse complement.
GTGGGCGAGCAATGATCCAGAGTCAGATTTATTTATTGTGCTTATTTCATCTTGACGTATTTTTACGTTGGGATTTTATTTGCTATAAATCATTACAGAATCTCCATAACTTTCTTAAGTATGGAGATTTTTTACTTTAGGAGAGATATAATATGTTAACTACTACCTATAAGGAAAATATAAGACGTAGTCATCTACTTTATGGGGGACTACAGCATTATTCACAGCAAGAGTGTGATGATCCAATGTCCCGATCTTTAGTATGGAATGGTATTTTTCACCCTCTGGCAAACCAAGTATTTACAAATACTAAAAGATATCATCATCAATTTTGTCAAAGGAAAAGGCTGACAGTCGGTATTATCTTTTCTCGCGATGAGTGGGTGAAGGGAGATACAGGGAATTACAGTATGTTAATTGACGAAATAGAGAAAATAGATTTAAATGTCATTGGAATTTTTAGTCATTGGTTCGGTAATAATGATAAAAATATACCTAGTATTAATGAAACTGTCGAAAAATATTTTTATGACCACGGTATACCAATTATTGATGTGCTCATCAATTGTTTTGAATTTTCTTTAACAAAACGACGTCCCGTTGATAAAACTTTTTTAAATCAATTAGGTGTACCTGTACTAGAAGGATATAACATATCTCACGGGGGAGGTACTCCTTCTAGCGGACAGTTTGTGAATGAAACAAGTCAAGAGGATTCGATACCAGATCTTATAAAACAGATGGCAAGACGAGCTAAGAAGTGGGCATTTTTGCATAGTGAGGCAACAATGAAAAATACAGAGAGATTGATATAATGAAGAAGATTCAGTAAAAATAAAAAGGTTATCATAATAATTGACAAATCTCAATAGATACTATAGAGTAATTAGTGTGATAAATCACTAAAATTTAATAATAATGATATAGGTGCCCTTCGGGGCTTAATAGGGAAGCTGGTAAAAGCCAGCACGGTCCCGCCACTGTAATGAGGAGTGAACCCATAGTATGCCACTGAGATGAAATTCTTGGGAAGGTTTGGGGGAGCGATGATCCAGAGTCAGGAGAACTGCCTATATAACAATCACCGTTTGACCTGCGAGAGATGGGGAGGAGATTTGTACGATAGCTTCATAGTTTTGTTGTACTTATTTCGTCCCGGCATAATTTGTGCCGGGATTTTTGCATCTCAAATTTTAATTAGGAGGTGTATAAGATGAAAAAAGCCATTGTAGTTGTTGGTACTAATACAAATGATTATGACATCTTAAAGGCTGGTATGGAAAGTATAGAAGATAAAATTAAGGGTAAATTTCCTGATTATGAAGTACGCCGAGCTATCTCATCGCCAATTGTCATTGGAAAAATAGCTCCGAAAAATGATCTGCAACTCGATACTACCCAACAGGTTCTTAGAAGGTTACAAAGAGAAGGATATCAAGAAGTTATTTTTATTTCACTAAAAGAATCCTATTTATCAACTCCTGAATACCATTATGATGATCCTAGTGATAAGTTAAATGCTTACATAATATAAAAGCACAAAAATGAATTATAATTGGAGGAAAATATAATGTCAAATTTCACAATTGTTCCATTTACGCCTTTAACAGAACGTATTGCTGTAGAATTACCAGAGTTATCATCAGGTTTGCATCAATTAAAATTGATGATTGGTGAACAGGATTTCAATAAATATATCAATTCACTGATTAGTTTAAAAAGAAGCGGAGATCTGTTACTCCTTATCACAGGTAAGGCAATGTATTATTCCATCATCGAAAAAAAATTTTTACCAATGCTAAAAGAAAGTTTTAAGGTCGCTAAGGTACGAGTTATTAATCAAGGGATCGAATGATAGCAAAGAATACTGGATAGGGTAGCCTTAAAATAAAATTGCTCGATCTTTAGGGACAAGCGATTAAAAAAGGATTTATGATAATGATACAACTTGTTAATATATCTAATTATACATGTGATAATGAACTGATTCATAATAACGCAGAATGTCTACAGACTTTTTTAAATCATCATCATATCGATGGATTAGAAATGATGTTTTGTGCGCCATGGGATCGATTTGTTCATAAAAAAGAATGGGTACAAGGAGTCCATCTACGCTTTTGGCCTACTTGGCTTGATTTTTGGCGTGGTGATAATCAAGAGTTACTCAAACAGTTTGGCAGTAATGAAGGGATTATCGCCTGCTATGGAGGATTAACACGTAGTGATTGGCTTAACATTTATAGAGAAAATATTCGAACTGCAGTAAAGGCCAGTGCGAAATATATGGTTTTTCATGTTTGTCATGCCAGAGTACCAGAATTTTTTAGTGGGAATTTTAGTTCTTCTGACAGTGAAGTCATCGAAGCTACCATTGAACTCGTTAATGAACTAGCAGATGAGATCCCAACAGATATAGCACTATTATTTGAAAATTTATGGTGGCCGGGACTTACTCTCAAAAATCCTACATTGGCTGCTAGATTATTGAACGGTGTGAAGCACCCTAATGTAGGAATCATGTTGGATACAGGACATCTAATGAATACCAATCAAGAGTTAAAAACGGAATCTGAGGGTATTGATTATATTCTTACTGTATTACATGATTTAGGCGAATATCGTTCCTATGTGCGAGGTATTCATTTACACAAATCTCTTTCAGGAGAGTATGCAAAAGAGAGCCAGCTCCGAAAGACAGAAAAATTTAGTATAACTGAAATTATGAATCACGTCTTACAAATAGATCAGCATCAGCCTTTTGCTACTAGTGAAGTTCAACGATTAATCAATTATATTAAACCAGATTTTTTGGTACATGAGTTCATGTATTCCACTATAGAAGAATGGTCTCAAAAAATTTTGGTACAGCAACAAGCATTACAATTATAGTTGACGTATATCCTAATTAGCTTATTTTTATATCTGCGTAAGCACTTTATCTAACAATCATGATTTGACTTGCGAGATATAGAGAGGATAGTTGCGACTAATGTATATCTCATATTATAGATAACCTGTATTAAGTTGACAAATTTTCAAAATAATGATAATATAAGAAACATTGAATTGACTTAAAATAAAATATAGTAGAAATAGGTGCCCTTCGGGGCTTAATAGGGAAGTCCGGTTGAATGCCGGCGCGGTCCCGCCACTGTAATGAGGAGCAAACCCATGTTATGCCACTGAGACGAAAGTCTTGGGAAGGTTTGGGCGAGTGATGATCCAGAGCCAGGAGAACTGCCTATTTGTCAATCACCGTTTTTACCTGCGAGCGATGGGGAGGGGATTAAGTGCATGTGTTACATGTTGTATTGTACTTATATCTCGGCGTATTTTTGCGCCGAGATTTTTATAAATATAGCTGGTATGTTCTTAATTGTATCTCTCGACTTTGGGTCGAGAGATTTTTTTTACCCCAGAATTCATAAGTATTACTTTGATATGTGATTTGTTCTACATATAGTCAACCATTTCTACCATCCAATAAAATCACGGAGGGGTTAATGAAGCAATCTATAACAACTATTACTCTGCATGATCACAAAATTTTTCTGGCTTTAGCCATACCATTGATTATTTCTTTTATTTCTACACCATTATTAGGGGTTGTAGATACTGCTATTATGGGACGTTTTCCCCAAGCCGCCTATATTGGTGGTGTATCCATTGCCGTGCTTATTTTTAATACCTTGTATTGGGTATTAGGTTTTTTACGCGTCAGTACTGCTGGGTTCAGCGCCCAAGCGTTCGGTCTTGGCGACAAGCAGGCTATAGCTCTATCTCTGGTAAGACCAACGGTGATTGCTCTTTGCCTTGGTATATTGATTGTTGTATGCCAATGGCCGATCAAAGCTGTAGCTTTCATTCTATTAGCTCCTAATGAGACAATAGGTTCCTTAGCTAGTACGTATTATAATATTAGGATTTGGGGGGCGCCTTTTGTACTGATCAACTATGTTATCAATGGTTGGCTGATGGGCGTGGCAAAAGTTAAACTTTCCTTGTTTTTGCAAGTACTAATGAATCTATTAAATATTTTGTTTGCGGTGATTCTGGTTGTGGGCTTTGGTTTGAATGCAGATGGTGTGGCAGCAGCAACCCTTATAGCGGAATTTGCTACAGCATGTATTGGAGTTATGATGATAAGAAAAATGCAAATGGTAAGTTTTAGCGGGCTTTCTCTTTTAAAATTCTTTAATCCAGCAACCTTCATCGACATGATGAAAGTGAATCGGGATCTTTTTATAAGAACCATATGCCTTCTTACTGTATACAATCTTATTGCTGTATATGGCATCAGGTATGGGGATACGATTTTAGCAGTAAATGCAGTACTTATGCAAGTACATTTTGTTATGGCTAATTTGCTTGGCGGCATTGCCAATGCCAGCACGGTTTTTGTAGGCCAAGCCATTGGTGAAAAAAATCAAGAGCTTTACTTTAAAACAATTAAGTTAACAGCCATCTGGAGCGGTTTGACGGCTGTACTGCTTGCAATCAGCGTTATCCTTTTCCAAGAACCTTTAATTCATCTATTTACAACGATCACGGATATTCAGCAGGTAGCAAAAAGTTATATTTATTGGATTGCCCTATTCCCACTGGTTGCTTTTTGGGGATTGCAGCTTTATGGCATTTTTGTTGGAGCTACGGTAGCTGTTCCGATTAGAAATTCCATGATTTATTCTCTTATCTTTTTCTTTGCCTGTTTGTGGGTTGGAGTACCTAAATTAGCCAATCACGGTGTATGGTTAGCTTTTACTGTATTTAGCTTAGGGCGGTCTTTATTTTTATGGATATATTTACCGAATCTGAATGGGCATGTCCTAAAGTTAGATACGGATACCAGCTCTTAGTTTGAGCTGCTGGTTGGTATCGACCCTCATTTGTGTCAGTGTAGCAGTCTTTATTCCGTAGGAGCTTAAGTTTCAATGGTATCCTACTGTTTAAAATAAAAAATAATATTACATAACAAGAAAGGTGAAGAAAAATGAAAAAACGTTCTTATCTATGGATGGTATCCCTATTGATGGGGTGCTTGATGTTATTTGCAGCTGGTTGTTCTTCTGACAAAAAAACCAGTGGTGATGGAAAGGAGAAAAGCATCAACTTTATTACGGTTTGGCCAGCTAATACGATGGATCCCCATCGGTGTCACTTTAGTTTTATATTGAATTCCGGCACTATGGAGACACTCGTTGGACTGGATCCAAAAACAACAGAACTTTATCCTTGGCTGGCAGAAAGCTGGAAGTCTGAAGATGGTCAGCACTGGGAATTTAAAATTCGTAAAGGAGTCAAATTCCATAATGGAAAAGAATTGACTCCACAAACGGTCAAGGCTAGCCTAGAACGCTCGATTGCAGTAAATCCTGGTGTAAAAGCCTCGTTAAAAATTGCCTCGATCGAAACGTCTGGTGATATTTTAAAAATCACTACGGAAACTCCCTATGCGGCTCTTCCGTCGGAATTAGTCCACTACAACACGGTTATCATCGATGTGACTGCTCCGGAAGATAAACCTCCCATCGGAACTGGTGCATTTATGTTTGCAAGTTTTGACATAACCAAAGGTGCGGAGTTGGTGAAATTTCCTCAATATTGGAATGGTGTAGCTAAGCTAGATCGGGTTATGCTAACGTTTAACGATGATGCGAATGCCCGTCTGTTGGCACTGCAATCTGGTGATGCTGACATCATTTATCGTCCTGCTTTAGAAAATTTGCCAGCTTTGCGCAAAGATGACAAGCTAGTTGTGGAGAGCGTTCCCGGCAAACGGGTATACCACTTGCTTTATAATTATGTTGGAAAAAATAAGGATTTGTGGGCCAATGAAGAATTCCGCAAGGGGATAGATGCTCTTATCAACAGGCAGGAGATTGTTGACAAAGTTATGGGAAAAGAAGCCGTTGTAGCTGCTAACCCTTTTCCTGGAAATTATCCTTTTTCGCCGGAATCTAAGCCACATGTGTATGGTATAGCTGAAGCATTAAAACACTTTGAGGCCGCTGGTCTGACAGTGCAGGATGGGAAAGTTCTTAAGGATGGTCAGAGTATTAAACTGCGAATGGCAACCTATATCGCTCGTCCAGAACTTCCTCAAATTGCTCAAATCGTTCAAGCTTCAGCGAAACAAGTAGGAATCGAAATGGAAATCAATGTAGCAGATAACATTGATGAATACCTGCCCCAAGGGAATTGGGATTTGGTAACGTACTCTCTACTAACGACAACCCGGGGGGATGGGGCTTTTTTCTTAAATGCTGCTTTTTCACCTAAAGGGGTGCAGAATCATGGTCGTCTCAATGTGCCTGAATTGACTGCTTTGCTTGAAAAATACAACCAGACCATCGACGCAAAAGAACGGCATCAAATTGCCAAAGAAATCGCCAGTATGATTGAAGAGCGAGCTTATAATGCCTATATTACATCTCCTTATGAAACGGTTGCTTACCGAAAAAAAGTGAAAGGTTGGGTGACTCCTTCAAATGAATTTGAGTTCCAGATGGTTACCAAGGATTTGGACTTGGCACAGTAACAGTTGGCTGATTCGTCGCCTAGGTGAAGGGATGCTTCTTTTGTGGATTGTCTCACTGGTTAGCTTTGGAATTGTGCAAGTAGCTCCAGGAGATGCGGCTTTATCACTTCTCCGAGTAGATTCCGTCGCTGTGACTATCGAACAAGTAGAAGCGCTAAGGCAAGAAATGGGAATGAATGATCCGATCTATAAGAAGTATTTTCACTATATGGGGAAGTTACTGCAACTAGATCTAGGAGAATCAATCATGACGGGACGTTCTGTAGTGACAGAACTTTCCCGCTCTTTTCCTACCACGTTTTTATTGGCTGGATCTTCCTTAGGGCTGACAGTCATGATCGTCGCTATTTTTGGTTCTTTATCCGCTCGCTATGCTGGGAGCGGGATCGATAAGTTCAGCACTGGATTTTGCCTCATGGGGGCTTCGATCCCTACATTTTGGCTGGGCTTGCTACTAATTGATCTCTTTGCGGTTCGTCTGCACTGGCTTCCAGCAGTAGGAATGGCCAATGGAAAAGGTCTTATTTTACCGTCTTTTGCTTTGGCCATTGCCATTGCACCGCCATTTATTAAAATTTTTCGCAATAGCTTGCTTGATTGTGCCCGTCAGGAGTTTATTCGAGCGGCCCGTTCTCGAGGAATTTCCGAAAGGGTAATTTTTATGCGGCATATTTTAAAAGGCAGCTTGATCCCCGTGGTGACTATTTTAGGAGTCAGCCTAGGCAGTGTGCTAGGAGGGTCAGTAGTAATCGAAGTGATTTTTGGCCTCCCTGGCATCGGCAAGTTGGCGATTGAAGCCGTCACTCGTCGTGATTATGCCATCATTCAAGGGTTTGTATTATCCATTGGTATTTTAATTTTTTTGATTAATTTAGCAGTAGATGTATCCTATCGTTACTTAAATCCAGCAATTTCTTTGAAGGAGGCTGAACGTCGATGAAATGGAATTTTTCCTGGAGCGTCTGGCTGACGAGTGTCTTTCTGCTCATTATTTTGTTTGGCCCTTGGCTGGCACCAATGGATCCTAATGTAGTTGATCTTTCTATCCGTCTTCAAGTACCGAGCTGGGACCATTGGCTAGGGACTGATCAATTAGGACGGGATCAGCTTTCCCGAATTCTAACAGGGGGGCAGACTACAGTGGGAATTAGTTTGCTCGCTTTGGCACTGGCCATTTTGGTCGGAGTGCCAATCGGACTTTTTGCTGGTTATTGGGGAGGGCGAGTAGATTGGGCGCTAATGCGTCTAGTGGATGCGTTCATGGCTTTTCCCGAATATATCGTTGCCATTGTAATTAGCGGCCTCTTGGGCTCGGGTTTCTTTAACTTGCTGTTTGCCATTCTCATTGTGAAATGGGTCGGTTATGCTCGGCTGGTACGCAGTGTGGTGTTTCAAGAAAAGTCCAAAGACTATTTGTTAGTCGCTAAAATTAGCGGTGCTGGTAGCTGCGCTACTCTTTGGCGTCATTTGATTCCTCATGTGATCGGCCCGGTTCTGGCTTTGGCAACCCTCGATATCGGCAAGGTGATCTTGTTGGTAGCTTCTCTTTCCTATATTGGCCTTGGTATCCAGCCACCTCATCCAGAGTGGGGATCTATGCTCAACGAAGGTCGGGCCTATTTCGCTCGAGATTCTTACCTGATGATCGTGCCTGGAGTGGCTATCTTTTTAGTTGTATTTGTCATGAATATACTAGGAAATCGCTTAGTAGAAAAATTCGGTTCAGACCGCCGAGAGGAGGATAGAGATGGAATTACTAACAGTTTGTGATTTAAACATCTTCGGTTCTGATCATTGTTCCTTGGTTCATGGTATCAATTTTTCCATTCGGGCTGGTGAATGGTTTGCTCTGATTGGCGAAAGCGGTAGTGGTAAAAGTATTAGCGCTTTTGCATTGGCAGCTCTATTGCCAGATGGACTACGGCGAGAAGCAAAGGAGATAAAGCTATTAGGTCAAGATTTGACTCGCCTTTCGGAAGCAGAACTAAGAAAAATTCGAGGTACAGATATAGCTTATGTATTTCAGGATTATCAAAGTGCTTTCACGCCGTACTTTACTTTGGGAAAGCAGATGGATGAAGTCATACAGACCCATCGGGATTGGAGTAAAGAGGAGAGAAAGAAGAAAGCCTGGACTGCTCTTAATGAAGTGGGACTGGAAGGACAAAAAGTATATCAGCGTTATCCTTTCCAACTCAGTGGTGGGCAGCTCCAGCGAGCTGCTTTGGCGTTAGCAATGATGATGGAGCCTAAACTATTGATTGCTGATGAACCTACTACTGCTCTAGATGCTATGAGTGCTGCGACAGTGCTGTCACTCATAGCCCGGCTAAAAAATGAAAAAGGCTGCGCCGTGCTTTTCATTACTCATGACTTACGCTGCGTTCGTCGTTATGCAGACCGGGTTGCTATTATGCAAAAGGGCCTGATTGTAGAAACTGGCACAAAGGAAGAGATACTCAAAAATCCGCGAGAAATCTACACTCGCAATCTACTCGCTTCCGTACCGCCCCTTCGCAATGTACCTAAGCGCCTTCCCGTCTTGGGAGAAGAAGGGTTGGGAGGAGGTGCTCTTTATGCCGCTAATTCAAACTTCTAATTTGAAGCATCCAGAAGTATTGAGGGTGAAGAATATCTGGAAAACCTATCATGGAGGCCATCAGGCGATCAAAGGTATTTCTCTTGCCATTGAGCAAGGAGAATGCCTAGGTCTGGTTGGTGAAAGTGGTAGTGGTAAAAGTACTTTGGCTCGTTGTCTGTTGACATTGGAACGGATGGATAAAGGGGCAATTTGGCTGAATGGCCATCCCCTCCATGAATTGACGTCTTCTAATCTTCGCCAAGCTCGCCGGGAAATGCAGGTGGTTTTTCAGAATCCGTCGGCTTCATTTAATAGTAAATTGACGATTATGGACTCTCTTTTGGAACCAATACGTTGCCAAAATAAAGGGTGTCCCAGCTTTTTAGGAAAAATAAATGAGAACGAGCGAGAAATAGCAGGTAAATTACTAGAAAAAGTTCACTTGTCACCAAGCTACTTGGACCGCTATCCCTCAGAACTTAGCGGTGGTCAAAAACAGCGGGTAGCGATTGCCCGCGCAATTAGTGTAGAGCCTTCCCTAATCGTGCTGGACGAGCCGACGGCGAGTTTGGACGTATCCATTCAGGCCAGGGTACTCAATCTGTTAAAAGATCTTCAAGAAGAATTGGGGCTGTCTTATCTCTTCATTTCCCACGACCTTAGCGCCGTTCACTTTATGAGCCAGCGTTTGATCGTTATGCAACATGGAGAGATCGTGGATTTTTGTGCAGGAAAAGAACTTTTTGCACCAGAGAGGCATTCTTATACCAAACAGTTACTGACGCTTTTTGACGTGAACTGAGTTTTTATCTTATTAGAAAAGGAGGTTGTTCCCTGTGCAAAAGCAAGACCTGGTAATTCGGGCTATTCGTGAAGCCGATATTGATGCTGTGCAAAATTTCTTATTAGGACAGCTTCAAGAACTGTTTGCCCAAGAAGGTCAGTTGGCTATAACCAATGATATTTGGGGGATCAGAAAGACATATTTAGAACCTATAAATTGCAACATGTGGGGAGTATTTACGCGGTTAGGTGAAGTTGTCGGTACTGCAGCAATTTGTACCTATAATGATCGGATTGAATTGCTGAAAGGGCGATATGATCTGCCTATTACGGCGGAAGTAGGGCGTTTTTATATTGACAAGAGTTTAAGACGGCAGGGGCTAGGGTCTAATTTGGTCAAAACCCTAACTGACTTTTGTATAAAGCAAGGGTACCTTATCATGTATCTTCATACTCATCGGTTTTTGCCTGGGGGATTTAACTTTTGGGAAAAACAAGGATTTGTTATCACGATTGATGAAGGTGGCAGTGCCGAAATCGTTCATATGGAGAAAATACTAACATAAAGTATCGGAATAAAAAACTAGGGGAGAATTTACATGAATCAAAAAATTGCTTTTGCTTTAGGTACTGTATTCAGTTTGAGTGTTGCGACTACTGGATTCGCAGCATCTGCTAATTTATTTGCGGTTATACCTGAACATCACTGGTCTTATAGTGCAGTTAATGAACTCGCGAAATCAGGTATTATCAATGGTTTTGGTGGTGGTATTTATCAAGAGAATGTGCTTCTAACGCGCTGTGAAATGGCTGCTATCGTAGCAAAAGCTATGGCAAAATCAGACAAAGTTAATGGGACGGACAAAGCTATCATCGAAAGTTTACAGGCTGAATTTGCTCCCGAGCTTACCATGGGCATGGGGAGTAATAATACAATAGATAGCCGTCTTGAAAAATTAGAAAAAAGTAATCCTAGGATAAAGATGACAGGAGATGTACGAATCCGTTATCAAACAAATTGGAACCAAGGCGCTAAAAATACAGATAGCAAAAATACTACCCGTATGCAAGAGCGAGTCCGCTTGAATTTCACCTCAGATGTTGCTGATGATTTAACTTTTTTTGGACGTCTTAATGCAACCAATACTTCTAATCAATATAAGAAGGCTAGTGATAGTTCTAAAACTTCACAATCAAGTAGTCCAACCTTTGAGCGGGCAGAATTACAATGGAAGAATGGGCAGCTGACTACTTCCTTGGGGCGGTTTTTGCCCTTTTTGGGGCAAGGGATTATCTGGGACTCTAATTCCATTGATGGAGCAATGGCTACCTATGATTTTGGCAAAGCTCAATTGTTTGCTGGGTATGGTGATCTGGCTGCCTACACCGGAAGTGGCTCAACGACAAATGCATTTCTTGCAAATCTTAAAGTAAAAGTAGCAGACAATACTAACATTACGATAGGGCATTTGAATACCATGACAAATGCTGTCGGTTATAACCTTGAGCAAACAGCCTATGGATTCAATACAAAAATCAATGATCTTACCATTACAGGTGAATATGTAAAAAATGCTGATAGTCATTTGCCAGCGAATGCGCAAGATCATGGTTATTGGGGAAGAGTCTTATGGAAAGGTATAGATAATAGCAAACCAGGAACCTTTGGTATTAGTGTTGATTATTTAAACTTAGGAAATTACGCTGTTGATTCTACTAATAACCCAGGAACTTTAGTCATAAATAGCGGTAATGGTATCGGCGGTGACGGCGCGCAAGGTTATGGCTTTGGTGTACAATATGTATTTGCAAAAAATGCTAATGTAGAAGCAAGATATTATAATTTAAAACCATATGATCCCTCTACTTTTAGTAGCTATAAATCTTCCTATCATCTCATTACAAACTTCAGGTTCTAAAAAACAGATATGAGTGTATTTTTATATGTATATAATCACTTGACAAAATGAAAACTTTATTATAGAGTAATAATCAGATACTTTGTGAAAAATTTCATATGATGATATAGGTGCCCTTCGGGGCTTAATAGGGAAGTTGGTTCAAAGCCAACACGGTCCCGCCACTGTAATGAGGAGCAAATCCATAGTATACCACTGAGAATGAATTCTTGGGAAGGTTTGGATGCGCAATGATCCAGAGTCAGGAGAACTGCCTATATAGCAATCACCGTTTGACCTGCGAGAGATGGGGAGGAGATTTACACGCAAAATTTGCGTTATTTCGTCCCGGCTGATATTTTCAGCCGGGATTTATTAAGTATAATTTAACATTTGCGTATAACTCTCAGCCTGTGCTGAGAGTTTTTTATTTTGCCAAAATTAGTGAAATGAAAGGTGATAACATGGAAAAACAAAATGAAAATTTAGCTGATGATAAACCTCAAGAACGTTTTTTTGCTGAATTCCCTTACCCTACCTATGAAGAATGGCGAGCTGAATCTGAAAAATCTCTCAAAGGAGCTAATTGGGAAAAAAAGCTAATCACTCAAACCTATGAAGGCATTGCATTGCAACCTATGTACCGCATGGAAGATATTGAAGAAATAGAGCATTGCCATTCCCTGCCGGGTAGTTTTCCTTTTGTCCGTGGGACAAAAAGTGCAGGTTATTTAGATAAGCCTTGGGATATTTCCCAGGAATGCTCTGAACCTTTAGCGGATGTATTTAATCAAGTACTACAGCAAGAACTTGATAAGGGGGGAACTGGGATTAATGTAGTCTTAGATCAGGCTACGCAACTGGGAATAGATGTTGATCAGGCTGATGAACATCTCATAGGAAAAGGATTATCTTTATCAACATTAGATGATCTGCAGCGAGCTTTTATAGGGATTGATTTAGAGAATACTCCTTTATTTATGCCTGTAGGTACTTCTGGTATTCAGATGGTTAGTTTGATGATGGCTCTTATGAAAGCCAATGGGCAAGATGATCATAAGTTAAGAGGATGCATTGGAGTCGATCCCTTAGACCAACTCGCAAGGACAGGTGAACTTCCTGATTCATTGGATACTCTGTATGATGAAATGGCAGGACTGATGACATGGGTGAATTATAATAATTTAAAATTTAGAACGATTTTAGTAAAAAGCCAAGCCTATCATGATAGTGGTGCCAATGCTGTACAAGAGTTGGCATTTTCCCTCGCTACAGGCGTTGAATATTTGCGGAGTATGCAAGAACGAGGAGTTCCAATTGATGTAGCTGCAAAACAAATCTGTTTTTCTTTCTCTGTTGGTACTAAATTTTTTATGGAAATCTCTAAATTACGGGCCGCACGTATGTTATGGGCTCAGATTGTCAAAGCTTTTGGCGGTAATGAAGAAGGGCAAAAAATGGTGATTCATGCTCGCACGTCTGCCTTTACAAAAACAGTGTATGATCCTTACGTCAATATGTTACGTACGACAACAGAGGCTTTTTCTGCAGTAGTAGGTGGGGTTGATAGTTTACATGTAGGATATTTTGACGAAGCAATACGTCCAGCTGACACCTTTTCCCACCGTATTGCTCGTAACACTCAGATTGTACTACAACAAGAGTGTAATTTAACTCAACCGATTGATCCAGCTGGCGGATCTTGGTATGTAGAGAAATTAACCAGTATGATTGGGGAAAAAGCTTGGGAACTCTTTCAAGAAATCGAAGGCGCTGGTGGTATGTTTCAATCCTTACTACAAAAAATACCTCAGGAAAAAATCGAATTTATCGCTAAAAAACGCGCTGAAGGATTTGCTAAACGTAAGGATGTCATTTTGGGAACTAATATGTACCCAAATTTGTTGGAAAAACCATTAGATATTCCTCAATTTGATTATGCTGATTTCAAAAAACAACGTAGTAGTGAATTGTATACATATCGTAATGATATGGACGAACAAGAATGTGAACGTCGAGTGAGGACCTTAGACAAAGTTGATAGAGGAATGGCCGTTATCACTGATGTCGTGATTCAAGCTATCTTTAATGGAGCCACCTTAGGAGAAGTTACCAATAGTATCCGCAAAAATAATGGACGAAAAACAGTGGTCACCCCACTCGTTAGCCATCGAGCCGATGAACAATATCGGACATTACGAGAACATACAGAGGCTTATAAAAATCGAACAGGAAAAAATCTAGAGATTTTTTTAGTCAATATGGGACCTATTCCTCAACATAAAGCACGAGCTGATTTTGTAAGCGGCTTTTTAGAAGTCGGTGCTTTTAAAATGTTAAGAAATGATGGTTTTAAAACAATAGACGATGCCATCCACGCTACCATTGAGTCTGGTGCACCTGTTGCTGTTATTTGTTCTACAGATGTTACTTATCCCGAACTGGTTCCAGCATTAGCTAAAGGAATCAAAAAACATAGACCGGATATAACATTGTTCTTAGCAGGTCTTCCTCCCGCGGATTTACAAGATCTATATAAAGAAGCTGGTGTTGATGATTTTATTCACATTAAGGCAAATTGCTACCAGATTCTTGCGAAACTGCAAAAAGAAAGAGGGATTATATAATGCTCATAAAGCCAGATTTCACTAAAATTCCCTGCCAAAAAAATTGGATAGCTTCTGATTTTGCAGAATGGCAAATGCAAATACAAGGCGATAGTGGTAAATTACTTGATGAGTTAGAATACCGAACTATGGAACAAATTAATTTGAAACCGCTCTATACAAAGGCTGATTTAGCAGGCATTGATCATCTGCCCTATGTAGCAGGCATACCACCTTTTTTGCGTGGGCCTTATCCTAATATGTATGTCTCTCGTCCTTGGACCGTACGTCAGTATGCAGGGTTTTCGACGGCAGAAGAAAGTAATGCTTTCTATCGCCGAAATTTAGCAGCTGGGCAAAAAGGTTTATCCATTGCTTTTGACTTAGCCACTCATCGTGGTTATGATTCAGATCATCCAAGAGTTGTAGGGGATGTGGGAAAAGCAGGAGTTGCCGTAGATTCTATTTTAGATATGGAAATTTTGTTTTCTGGTATCCCCTTAGATAAAATGTCAGTCTCCATGACTATGAATGGTGCAGTATTACCAGTATTGGCTTTTTATATCGTAGCAGCGGAAGAACAAGGGGTTAAGCAGGAACTTTTGACAGGTACCATTCAAAACGACATCTTAAAAGAATTTATGGTGCGTAATACGTACATTTATCCGCCAGAGCCATCGATACGCATTATTGCTGATATTTTTGCCTATACCTCAGAGTTTATGCCTAAATTCAATAGTATTAGTATATCAGGTTACCATATGCAAGAAGCGGGTGCCACAGCTGATATTGAACTAGGCTATACTCTAGCCGATGGTCTGCAGTATATCAAAACAGGTATTCAGGCAGGTATGCCTGTGGATGTTTTTGCACCACGCCTTTCTTTCTTCTGGGCTATTGGCAAGAATTACTTTATGGAAGTCGCTAAGATGCGCGCTGGTCGACTATTATGGGCAAAAATCATCAAACAATTTGATCCCAAATTAGCTAAATCCATGGCTCTGCGTACCCACTCTCAAACTTCGGGTTGGAGCCTGACAGAACAAGATCCATTTAATAATGTAGGAAGAACATGTATGGAAGCGATGGGCGCTGCCCTTGGTCATACACAATCTCTGCATACTAATGCACTCGATGAAGCCATTGCCTTGCCAACGGAATTTTCAGCACGAATTGCCCGTAATACACAAATCTACATTCAAGATGAAACCATGGTATGTAATGTTCTTGATCCTTGGGGTGGCTCTTATTATGTAGAAGCATTGACAAATGAATTGGTGAAAAGAGCTTGGAGTCATATTCAAGAAGTAGAAGCATTAGGCGGTATGTCTAAAGCAATTGATACGGGTCTGCCGAAGATGAGAATCGAAGAAGCCGCTGCTCGTCGTCAAGCTCATATTGATTCAGGTAAAGAAACGATTGTGGGTGTAAACCGATATCGCTTAGAAAAGGAAGATCCTCTTGATATCCTTGAAGTGGACAATACTGCAGTACGTCTGTCGCAAATTCGCCGTTTGGAAAAACTTCGTAGTAATCGAGACCAAGAGAGAGTCCAACGTTCTTTAGAAGCCATTACAAAATCTATGGAAACGGGAGAAGGAAATCTTCTGGCACTTGCCATTGAAGCGGCGAGAGCGAGAGCAAGTCTAGGAGAAATCTCAGATGCAATTGAAAAAGTTGCAGGACGGCATAAGGCGATTATTCGTTCCATATCGGGTGTATATAGCAGCGAATTTGCTGATGAAGAAATCATTGCTAAAGTGCGGAATATGGCTGATGACTTTGAGAAAAGAGAAGGACGCCGTCCACGAATTATGATTGCTAAAATGGGACAGGATGGTCATGATCGGGGAGCAAAAGTCATATCCACGGCCTTTGCAGATATGGGCTTTGATGTGGATATCGGTCCATTATTCCAGACAGCTGAAGAAACAGCCAAACAGGCTGTCGATAATGATGTTCATGTTGTAGGTATGAGTTCTTTAGCTGCTGGCCACAAAACCTTATTACCTCAATTGATTGGAGAATTAAAGAAACTAGGGCGCGAAGACATTATGGTTGTGATTGGCGGAGTCATTCCTGCTCAAGATTATGAATTCTTACGCGAAAGCGGAGCTGCTGCGATTTTTGGACCAGGCACCGTAATACCAGTGGCCGCTGAAAAAATACTAGAAGAATTGAAACGAACTATCCAGGATACGGATTGAAGATGAGTAATCAAAATCCTAACGATGACCGTAAGCCAGAATGGACTCCACCTGATTCCGGGGACGCTTTTGCGACCCGGGTCATGGGCGGAATTCCTAGTGTGCATGATGGTATGCCTAACCAAAGAACGCTACACGAACCAGTGCGCTCTAAATCTGCACGCCATAGACTGACTGTAGATGAATATGTTCAAGGTGTACTCAATGGAGAACGGGTCATTTTATCTCAGGCTATTACTTTAATTGAAAGCAATTTACCAGTTCATATGAAGATGGCCCAAGAGATGATAAAACAACTCTTACCTTATGGCGGAAAATCTATTCGTGTGGGAATTACAGGTGTACCAGGAGCCGGTAAAAGTACATTCATTGAAGCCTTAGGATGTCAACTTTGTGATGATGGACATAAGGTGGCTGTATTGGCTGTCGATCCTAGTAGTACAGTAACAAAAGGCAGTATTTTGGGGGATAAAACTCGTATGGAAGAATTATCCCGCAGGGAACGTGCTTTTATTCGACCATCACCTTCTAGCGGTACTCTAGGAGGTGTAACCCGTAAAAGTCGAGAAACAATTTTACTGTGTGAAGCGGCTGGTTATGATGTTCTATTAATTGAAACAGTGGGCGTAGGACAAAGCGAAGTCACAGTTCGATCGATGGTCGATTTCTTCATGCTACTCATGATTACGGGCGCAGGGGATGAACTTCAGGGAATGAAAAAGGGTGTCATTGAACTTGCTGATGCCATTGTTGTCAATAAAGCCGATGGAGATAACAAACAGCGTGCACTCATGGCAAAAGTGGACTATGATCGCATTCTTCATTATCTTCGTCCTGCCACAGAGGGATGGATGACGAAAAGTCATACTTGCTCAGCAGTAACAGGGGAAGGTATCGCAGATATCTGGAAGATAGTCGAAA
Organism: Pelosinus sp. sgz500959; assembly: GCF_042610375.1. Lineage (NCBI taxonomy): Bacteria > Bacillati > Bacillota > Negativicutes > Selenomonadales > Sporomusaceae > Pelosinus > Pelosinus sp. sgz500959. The sequence continues at coordinate 307,298 of NZ_JBGJZL010000002.1, read as the reverse complement.
AATTTCATAAAATTACTATGACATCTGGTATCTTCGCACAACGCCGTCGTACACAAATGCTAAGCTGGGTACATGCTATGGTGCAGGAGTATTTGCAGAAAATTTTTTTTAGTCATCCTGATATAGTCAGAAAATTACCTTTTATTGAAGAATCTGTTATGAATGGCACTCTTTCTGCTACTTTCGCTGTAAAAGAACTGATCAAATTTTTTGAAAAATCCTCTTTTCCTCATTCAAAAGATAGCTAAGTTTAATGATATTAAATAAGTAATCTATGAGAAAAATGAATATAAAACTGGGATAGCAGTAAGATGCTATCCCAGTTTTTATCTACTACTATCCTAAAAATTTCTTGCAATATTCTGATAAAATGCTAGAATGTAAATGTATAGACAATATAACAACATGTCAACATAGCATTGAAGGATAAAAGGTGATCATCATGAAAAAAGTGGATAAAGATTCTCAAATTCCTCTTTATTATCAATTAAAAAATATTCTTTCTGAGTTAATTGACAATGAAGAATTAAAAGCCAATGAGCTTGTTCCAACCGAACGAGAACTTTGTGAATACCATGGAATCAGCCGCATGACGGTTAGTAAAGCAATCGCAAGTTTGGTTAATGAGGGTCTCTTATATCGTGAGCGCGGTAAAGGAACTTTTGTTGTTAAAAATAAAGAAAAACATCCATTACAAAACTTACTTGGTTTTACTGAGGATATGAAACAACGTGGCATTAGCATGACAACTCAGATTATTTCTTTTCAACGAAGAATTCCTACAAAAAAAATGCAACAAGATTTACACTTAGGAACTCAGCAAGAAATATTTGAAATTGCACGATTGCGTAATGTAGACGATGAACCTTATGCTTTAGAAATCGCTCATATTCCTACTAGCTTATGCGAAGGGCTAACGGCTGAAATGTTAGAAAATAATTCTCTTTATCATATTTTAGAGAATAAATTTAACGTACAAGTTGACTATGGCCGGCAGACCCTTGAACCCATCTTAGTCAATGATTATGAGAGTGAACTACTGAAGGTAAAGCAGAAAACCTTGGCTTTAATGTTCTTGCGCCTTACTTATTCAAAACAAAATATTCCAATTGAAGTTACGCGATCGATTTATCGAAGTGATCGTTATAAATTTGAAATTATGTTGAAAAGATAACGTCTATCGTAAATGAAATAAGTAGTATGGAGGAGCGTTGTGGAAGATTGGAATCAGGATACCATTCATATTGATGAAGTGACGACTCTCGAAATGATAAAAATGTTTAATCGTGAAGACCAAAAAGTAGCGCTTGCTGTCGACAAGTGCAGTCCTATGATTGCAATTGCTGTCGATATGATCGTTCAAGCTCTCAAGAATGGTGGTCGACTATTTTATATTGGCAGCGGTACAGGAGGAAAGATAGGAGTACTAGACGCTACAGAATGTCCACCTACTTTTGGAATCCATGACAATATGGTCGTTTGGGTGATCTCTGGAGGAAAAGATGCGGTATCTGGTTGGCGAGAAGATACAGAAGATGATGAAGAATTAGCGGTGCGAGATTTAGCCGAAAGAAATTTTGGGTCGAGGGATATCTTAGTTGCAATTAGTGCTAGTGCTAACACTCCCTATGCCTTATCTGCCGTACGTTATGCTCATAATTTAGGTAGTAAAACCATTGGTCTAGGTTGTTCCCTAAAGGGAAAACTGGAAAAGCTGACTGATTGTTATATTGGCATCGATGTAGGCCCTGAAGTGATTATGGGGTCGACTCGTCTCAAAGGTGGTACAGCGCAAAAAATGGTGCTTAATATGCTTTCATCCTGTTCCATGATCAAACTGGGCAAGACCTATCAGAATCTAATGGTTGACGTTAGACCGATTAATATGAAACTCAAAAAAAGAGTACTGGATATTGTCATGCTGGCAACAGGTAAAGACGAAAGTCTTGCCAAACAAACTTTAGATGAAGTCGAAGGAAATACCAAAGCTGCCATTTTAATGCTAACGCTAAATGTAAATGCGCTGACAGTCTACACTCTACTAAAAAAACATGATGGATTTCTAAAAAAGGCAATAAAGGATGAACAATTGTGAAAGCAATCTTTAATGGAAAAATTATTACAGAACAAGAAATTTTAACCGATCATACAGTGATTTTTGATGAAACGATTATTGCAATTTTACCTGATACTGAATTGAGTCAGTATGAATGTTCCGAGAAATTTGATGCCGAAGGGCGTTATGTATCACCTGGATTTATTGATCTTCATGTACATGGTTGTAGTGGTTTTGATACCATGGATAATGAAGAAAATGCCCTCGAAATCATCCGTGATAGTGTACTTAAAACAGGTGTTACCGCTTTTTTGCCAACAACGATGACCATGACTCTATCGAAGATCACTCAAACCCTAAAGCGCATTCGGCACGCAATGGGCGAAATGAAGGGGGCCGAAGTTCTAGGTTGCCATCTGGAAGGACCTTTTATCAACGAAGTTTATAAAGGTGCACAGGATCAACGTCATATTATTATGCTTGATTTCGAAAAGATTCAGACATATAGCGATGTAATTAAAATTATTACCCTAGCCCCCGAAATAGCTACTGATGATTCCTTTATTCGAACTTGTGTAGAAAAGGGAATTGTCGTATCCATTGGACATAGTAATGCAACGTATGAACAAATGATGTCTGCCATTTCTGCGGGAGTATCTCATATGACACATACCTTTAATGCACTGCCGCCTCTCAATCATCGTCAACCTGGTGCGATTGCAGCTGCCATGGAGAGCGATCGCGTCGTTTGTGAACTGATTGTTGATAATATTCACGTACATCCAGCCATGCAACGACTTTTGCTGCGCAACAAAGGTCTCGACAAGATGATTTTGATTACGGATGCTATGCGAGCGAGTATGCTTGGCGATGGCCAATATGATTTGGGTGGGCAGCTCGTGACCGTCAGCAAGAATGAAGCAAGATTGGCAGATGGAGTCATTGCCGGTAGTGTATTATCCTTAAATCAAGCAGTGAAAAATTTTATGAACAATACAGACCTTGATTTAATCGACGCAATCCGATTAGTCACGATAAATCCCGCTCGGCAAATTGGTATTGCAAATACTAAAGGCAGTATTAAGCTTGGTAAACATGCCGACTTTGCTATTTTCGACGAGTCTTTAGAGATATTTGCCACTCTTGTGCGTGGTAATTTATTATACAGGAGGACCTAAAATGCGTGTTGTGATTGCAAAAGATTATGAAGATATGAGTCAACGAGCAGCAAGAATTGTGGCTGGACAAATCTATTTGAAACCCAATAGTGTATTAGGGCTTGCAACAGGCAGCACCCCAATCTCTATGTATAAGGATCTAATCCGTGTGCATAAAGAGGTTGGTTTAGATTTTTCAGAAGTGATCACCTTTAATTTAGATGAATATCTAGGCTTACCAATTTCAGATGAACAAAGTTATTACTATTATATGTTTCAAAATTTCTTCAATCATGTTAATATAAAAAAGGAAAATATTTACATACCCAATGGTATTATGGACGATGTCGAATTAGAATGTAAAAATTATGATGATAAAATTCAAAAGAAAGGAGGTATTGATTTGCAAGTTTTAGGCATTGGTACAAATGGACATATTGGTTTTAATGAACCTGATATTAAATTTGAAGCAACAACACACAAAGTAAAGTTGGATGATGAAACCATTAATGCCAATGCTCGCTTTTTTTCAACAATTGAGGAAGTACCAAGATTTGCCATTAGTATGGGTATTAAGACCATTATGCATGCCAAAAAAATCATTTTGTTAGCAAGCGGTGAAAATAAGGCAGAAGTTATTTTTCGTGCTCTTTTTGAAGGAATTACTCCAGAGGTCCCAGCATCGATCTTACAGCTTCATCAGGATGTTACTGTCATCGTAGAAGAAAATGCAGCACAACTATTAAAACCCAAATTATATCATTCATAAAAATAGAATTTTATCCATTTAACATTTTGAGGAGGTAAAAAGATGTTTGGCTTATTTAAAAAAGAGTTCAAGGTACTATCACCATTAAATGGTAAAATGGTTCCCCTCGAATCAGTTCCAGATCCTGTTTTCTCACAACGAATAGTGGGTGATGGGGTAGCAATTGACGATTTACAAGGTGATATTGCGTGCGCTCCTGTTGATGGTACGATTGTTCTTATTTTTCGCACTAATCATGCGTTTGCAGTTAAAATGAAAAATGATGTTGAGATTCTTGTGCATATCGGGATTGATACGGTAGAACTTAATGGGGAAGGTTTCGAACGTTTAGTCGAGGAGGGGAGTGTCGTAAAAGCTGGTGATCCTGTGATTCGTTTTAATCGTAATGTGATCGTAACTTCTGGTCGTTCCATCATTAGTCCTGTTATCATTACAACAAAAGAGAATATCGCTCAACTATCAGTAAATGTCGTTAAGCAAGTATCAACTGGTAAAGATGTTATTTTTTCCTACAAACTAAAGTAGTTTCTAACCATTTTTATTAAAAATAAGGAGGCCTATCTTATGTCAAATAGTATGTCTTATGTACAAAAACTTGGTAAGGCTCTCATGACTCCCGTCGCAGTATTGCCGGCGGCAGCTTTAATGCTGCGTTTAGGTGCCCCTGATATTTTGGCTTGGAAGTGGATGTTTGAAGCAGGGGATGCGATTTTTGCTAATCTTGCCCTTGTATTTGCAGTCGGTATTGCAATCGGTCTTGCAAAAGAAAATAATGGTGTCGCAGGCTTAGCGGCCTTGATCGGTTACTTTGTCTTAACAAAAGTAGCGATTAGTTTTGATAAAACTATTAATATGGGCGTACTAGCAGGTTTCTTCTCAGGTATCGTAGCTGGCTATCTTTATAATAAATACAATGATATTCGTTTACCGGATTTTTTAGGTTTCTTTGGCGGACGACGCTTTGTACCCATTATCACGTCTTTTTATATGTTAATTTTTGGTGTTCTGGCTGGTTATATTTGGCCAATGTTACAACATGGATTAAATGCTTTTGGTAATGCAATAGCAACTTCTGGATCATTTGGCGCATTAATTTTTGGTGTTTTAAATCGCGCTCTTATTCCTTTCGGCCTTCATCATGTAATGAATAGTCTAGTGTGGTTCCAATTTGGAACGTTCACTACAGAAGCAGGTAAAATTGTAACAGGTGATCTATCACGTTTTTTTGCCCAAGATCCTACAGCTGGCCTTTTCATGACTGGTTTTTTTCCGATTATGATGTTTGGCTTACCTGCTGCTTGCTTAGCCATGATTACGGCAGCGAAACCAGAAAAACGTAAATCTGTAACGGGTATGTTACTTGGTATTGCACTAACTTCTTTTTTAACAGGTATTACTGAGCCAATTGAATTTACCTTCTTATTCTTAGCACCAGCCCTCTATGCTGTTCACGCAGTATTAACAGGTCTTGCAATGTTCGTTACTGCAAGTTTAGGTATAAAATGTGGTTTTGGCTTTTCAGCGGGAGCCATTGACTGGGTTTTGAGCAAAGGAATTGCGACTAAGCCATGGGAATTACTAGGAGTCGGTTTAGTTTTTGGAGCCATTTATTATGTAGTATTTTTGACAGTCATTAAAAAATACAATCTGCCTACTCCAGGCAGAGAAGAGGATATAGGGGAAGAATCAGTAATACTAAAGGGTCTTAATCAATCCGATCTTACCCTCCGTGCGCAAGATATCATAGAAGCCCTAGGTGGCAAAACTAATATAGTCAACCTTGATGCCTGCATTACACGTTTACGTGTAGCAGTAAAAGATGGCGTTTTGGTCAATGAAAAAAAATTAAAGCAGCTTGGTGCAACTGGTGTCATGAAAATGAACAATACAAACTATCAAGTTGTCGTGGGTACAGTCGCCGATCCATTAGCGACACAAATCAATCAAGCCATGAAACTGTAATAGGGAATAGAGTTGTATCTTAACTCTAAACCATCATGCAATAGAAGCTCATATCCTCGAAAAATGAGGATATGAGCTTCTATTTTTTAAGTATGTATTATTTACTGAAGTGTCTGTCTAAAAGCCCTTTAAAGGCTGCGCCATGACGAGCTTCATCTTTACACATTTCATGTACAGTATCATGAATAGCATCTAGATTGAGTTGTTTAGCTTTTTTAGCTAAGCCTAATTTTCCTTCACAAGCACCATATTCGGCCTCAACGCGAAGTTCAAGATTTTTCTTAGTGGAAGGAAATACAACTTCACCTAATAATTCAGCAAATTTTGCAGCATGTTCGGCTTCTTCAAATGCAATTCTTTTATAAGCTTCTGCTACTTCCGGAAATCCTTCTCTATCTGCTTGACGACTCATTGCTAAATACATGCCGACTTCTGTACATTCACCGACAAAATTCATTCTAAGACCTTCAATAATTTCAGGATCAACACCAGCCGCAACACCGATTCTATGTTCATCTGCCCAGCTTAGGCCAGTCGTTGATTTTACAACAAATTTTTCACTAGGAGCCTTACATTGTGGACAGGATGTTGGAGCACCTTCGCCTTCATGAGCATAACCACAGATTGCACAAATAAACTTTTTCATAATAATTTCTCCTTGTTAATAACAATTATTTTTAACTACTTTACATATAATACGAACTTTTTGAGAAAATGTCAATACTTAAATGATAAATTTATCAAAGTATCTCATTTTCAGAGAAGATTTTCCAAAATATACTTGACATTTATCTTTCAACACAATAACATATGCATATACATGCAAAGATATGGAGTGATACTAATGCCAGCTCATTCAAAGCAATTAGATATAAAACATATGGCATATTGTGCTTGTGGAAATGTTCGAAAAACAACGCGAACAATTACACAATTTTATGACCGTTACCTGCAATCAACAGGCTTGCGCAGTACCCAATGTTCATTACTAATCAACATTTACTTACACGAAAATATTTCAGTCAGCGAGTTGGGGAGCCGCCTACTGATGGACCAAACCACAGTAACGCGCAATATCAATTTATTGAAGAAACAGGGGTACATTACGATTATTAAAGAAGAAAGTGATGCAAGGAAAAAATCCATCTCCATAACAGATGAAGGTGCGCAAAAAATTGCGGAAGCTATACCATTGTGGGAGCAGGCCCAATTGCAGATCGAACAAGGAATGGGTAAAGAACGATTTCATGACTTTCTGAAAATGCTGAAAGAGCTTGAGCAAATAGTAGAATAAAATTTTTCTTCTTTTACATGTATATACACATAAAATTTACACACGAATGTTAAATTTTATAACTACTCATATCAATGAATTTTATAAACGAGGAGAGACTTAAATGAAATCATTATTTGACCAAACAGAATTTGCCGGACTCAAGTTAAAAAACAGATTTATCCGATCGGCTACCTATGATGGCGTTGCCGATGAGGGCGGACACGTAACAGAAGAATTATTTCAAATCTATGAGAATTTGGCAAAAGGAGGAGTCGGTACCATTATCACAGGTCTAACCGCTGTGACTGATCGAGAGCAACTTAGCCCGGGTCAGATGGGTATCTATGATGACTCATTTATCACTGAATATAAAAGATTAATTAACGTAATTCACCAACATGATACCAATATTATTGTTCAACTTGCCAGTCTCGGTTCCCAAAATTCCCCTAGCGAAACCACTGGTAAGGTCGTGTGGGGCCCCAGTGCAGTAGAAGACTCTAACTATAAAGTCACGCCGCAAGAGATGACTCTAGAAGACATATCCTTCTTACAAACAGCTTTTGCTGACGCTGCACTCCGCGCTCAAAAAGCAGGATTTGATGGCATCCAACTCCATGCGGCCCATGGCTACTTATTAAGTAAATTTTTAACGCCTTATTATAATCGCCGCACTGATAACTATGGTGGCACTATTGAGAATCGGGCTAGAATGATTTTTGAAACATATCAAGCCATCAGAGAAAAAGTAGGACCAACATATCCAATTTTGATTAAAATCAACAGCGATGATTTTATGGATGACGGCATGAGTTTTGAAGAATGTAAATATGTATGCCAAAAGCTAACAGCATTAGGAATCAATGCAGTTGAAATAAGTGGCGGCAGTCCTTCATCCCGACTCAACGAAGGTGTTGTTCGAGGGATAAAGGCCCCTGAGCAAGAAGAATATTTTAAGCGCTACGCTGCAGAAATAGGACAAGAAATTCATGTACCAGTTATCGCCGTAGGTGGAAATCGAGAATTCACATCCATAACTAAACTGATTAATGAACTGCCTATTGAATATATTGCCCTCTCCAGACCGCTGATTTGCGAAAGTGATTTAATTAAACGCTGGCAAGATGGGGATATGAAATCTGCAAAATGCGTTTCCTGTAACAAATGTTTCCGTCGCGGTGGAACGCTCTGTATTTTCAATCGTCGAAAGCAATCCGCCCCACAATAATACACTTACAAAAATCTAATCTTAAGAAAAATACAGTACTCCAACAAGTTTCTCTTGTGGGAGTACTGTATTTTTTTTAAGACAAAATTAAATGTATTTGATGATTAACTATTAAGATAATTAAACGAAATTTTCATCTTATTAAATTAAAATAATTAGGTAGATCTGAATAAAAATATTAAAAATTAAAAGGAATTGGCTCGAAAAAGCGCGAATTCATATAGAAATATAATTTGTAATAATTATTTAAATCAAATGTAAAAGGAGTGTTAAACATTATGTGAAAAACAAACATTATAATCGACATTCCAGGTTGCTATGTATCTATTCAAATTTAAATATATTGAATTTTTAAAATATATCTGTTTTATTTAAAGGAGTGAAGTAAATGAGTATTAAAGTGATGGTTATGGATGACTCTCCGTTTTCCAGAATGATGATTTCAGAAGCGTTATCGGAAAATGGATACGAAGTTGTCGGCGAGGTAGATACATTAGAGGATTTAATTGAAACATACACAACTTGCAAGCCAGACATTGTAACGATGGATATAGCAATGCCAGGGGCTGATGGGTTTGAGTGCAGTCGAGAACTTCGTATACATGATCCCAAAGCCAAAATAATACTTGTTAGTTCCATGAAAGATGAAGAGACGGAAGCTGAAGCTAAACGCATTGGAGTTTCTGGCTATGTGCAAAAGCCAGTGGATGCTGAAACTTTGGTTAAAGTCATTACTAATATCATGTCACCTGATTCTCTTTATGAACAATTGATTGAAAGAGGACTCGAAACCTTCAAAGAAGCTCTTGCCCAAAACGTCACACGTATGGCTAAAACACCAATAACCTTTACAGCAATCGAAAATAACGATGCTCCTTACATATCCCAAGGGATTACAACTGTAATTGGTATTATTGGACAATCATCAGGTTCAATGATTATGGATCTATCTGTTGAGTCTGCAGAAAAAATAGCGGAAGCAATTCTAAAACGTCCTTCAAAAAGTCGAGAAGAGGTATTAGCAATGGTATCGGAACTTGCTAATATCATTGCAGGGATTGCTTGTTCTATGCTCAATAAAAAGGATAAAGCTTTTGGTTTACGCGTATCTCCTCCTAGTTTATTCCACGGTAATACAGCAGAAATTGTAAGTCCAAGCGTCAAAATTCAAAAAGCTATTGCTGAAACTGATTTTGGAAGTATATTTTTGGGTGTTGGGTTTAAAAAGGGGTCGGTATTATGGATGTAAAACTTATTAATCCAATCCTATCTGCTTTTGGTGAGATCATTCCACAAATCGGTTTCCAAACCATCGAAAAAAAGAGTCTTTCAGTAGTAGGATCTACTTTCAAATATGACGGAATATTGATTAGTCTCTCCGTAGTGGGTCCAATCAAAGGCGTCATTATGATTGGCATGGATGTTGATTCTGCAAAACGTTTTGCGTCGAGAATGATGATGGGAATGGAAGTTCTCGAATTTGACCAACTGGCACAGAGTGCAGTTTCAGAAATGGGTAACATGGTTTGTGCCAATGCTTGTACCCAGTATAGTAAAAGCGGTATAGCTGGCCTTGATATCTCACCTCCAATTCTTATGATTGCTCAGGGGGGGCAAGCTACTTTGTCAGTACCTAAAACAATTGTCATTCATTTTTTAGTAGATGATATTGAAATTAAAGTATATGTAGGACTCGTTTAGTATCTAAATTAGCTCAAGACTTACAAGAAATGATGAAAATGAAAAGGTTATTGCTAGTGATGCAGCAATAACCTTTTCATTTAACTGGGGAAAATCATATTATCATAGATTGTATCATCATGGAGTTTCTGTGGAGTAGTTCCTTCTTCATCATGAGTAGCACTGTAATCATGATGATCCATCGTTACATCACGGTTAGAAAGTGATGGTTGATGATCATCCATTATTGTTTTAGTATCTTTTTGATCAGCCATACTATAAATCCCTCCTGAAAAATAGTAACTATAAGTAGTATTTCATTAATGCTCATAACTATACAAATCATATTCTTTTGTCACTCTTCATGGTAGGAAAAGAATGAATGAGTAATAAAATGCAAAAACTCATGCAGTAATTCAATCATAAAATTGCTGCATGAGTTTTGCTTTTGATAATCAGTTATTTTTTGCTCTAACATAGCATTGATATAAGGCTTTAGTCTGTTGCCATTTACAATGCGGATCTTTAACTTTATTATAATATATAAGTTTGCTTATTTATAACAAAGAGGAAGAAGGTTACTTTGTGGATACATATAAAGTATTGACTCCTGCAGAAGCGATAAGCTATATACGTACATACATTACTCTGTTTCCGAAAGAGGATGAATTGGTTGCAAAACAAGTATCTGGAAACAGTCCTAGTGTGGATGGATACGTAAATGTGATTATAGCCATTCAATCAGTAAAAAATAATAAATCTGTTATTTTAAAGCAGGTAATGCCACATCTCAAAAGTTCTACAGGCAATAAAGTATATAAACTAATACCGTTAGATAGAATCAAGGCAGAGGTTGACTCGATTAAATGTTGGGATATGATTTGCCCCAATTCTGTGCCTAAAATTTATGTATGGGATGATGTACATAAAATCATTATAATGGAAGATTTAAGCAGATTAAAAATAATGAGTTCAGAATTGTTGAAAAGAAAAAAATTCCCTAAATTGCCTAAGCAACTAGGAACATTCTTGGGAAAAACCGCATTTTATACATCGGATTTATTTTTAACCCACAAGGAGAAAATCAATCTTAAAAATAGGTTTACTACCTGCAATATAAAATATTTATGGGATGATTTTATGTTTATGGGCGCTATTTTAGATAATAGTAATTATCACATGAATATAAATATACAAAAAGATGTAGCTACTTTTTGTAGCAATCGAAAGATAAGGCAAGAGGTTATCCAATTAAGAGATATTTATGTGAACAAGATGCAATGTTTAATCCATTCTGATTTCCATACATCTAATATTTTTATAGATTATAATGAAATGAAAGTATTTGACACCGAGTATGCTACATATGGGCCAATATCTTTTGATATCGGCAGAATACTCGGCAGTATTATTTTGACCTATGCTTCCTTACTTGGTCTAGATGACATATCCGAAAGTGAAAAAAAGGATTACCATGAGTATTTATTGGAAATGATAGAAGGGATTTACCAAGAGTTCAGCGATACATTTCATAAGGCATGGGTACAGCATTCTAATAAAAGCAATAATTATCAGACATATTACAATCAATTTTACAGAAAATCCATACTAAAAGAAACCATAGGCTTCATTGCTTGTTCTTCCATAAGTCGCATCTATGATGAAGGATTACCTTTTGATTTTAGAAGGATTGATGATCTAGAAAAACGAGGAATTGGGCAGAAATTTATTATAAAGTTAGCAGAACAGTTACTTTTATATGGCAAACAAATTAATGAAATTAAAGAACTTACAGGACTCATTAAAGCGTTACAAGTATGATACTTTCACAAAGCTTTGCTCCCCGTGATAACAATGAGATAATAGCTTACAAGAAATAAAATATAAAAATGCAGTCAACTTTCGTGTAGGTTGGCTGCATTTTTATATTATAGTTTTTGTGCCTACGTATATATTTTACTTAATATAATAAAGGAAAATGAATCTAAGATATAGAAATTTACATAGTTAGCATAAAAAACACAGAACAAATTTAAATTGTTCAGGGCGGTAACATATATATCGTGGTGATCCAAGTTGACTTGTAAATGGTAAAAATAGCTGACGAGTAGCGTCAATTCAATTATTGAGGTGAACAAATGACAACAATTTATTTAGACTGTTTTTCAGGCATTAGCGGAAATATGATGATAGGTGCTTTGATTGATGCCGGCCTACCTTTCGAATACCTACAGACGGAGCTTAGTAAGCTACCGATTTCTTCCTATAGACTCATTAATAAAAGAGTAACAAAAAAAGGGATAAGTGCTAACTATTTTAATGTAGAGTTAAAAAGATCATGGTTTCAAAAATCAAGGAACCTCTATAATGTCCGTGATATTATTAATAACAGCAGTGTATCCGAATCCGTAAAACAGGGTGCGATTTCCGTCTTTTCTATATTGGCTGAAGCAGAGGCTAAGGTCCATGGGATACCTGTTGATAGAGTCCACTTTCATGAGGTTGGTGCAGTCGATTGTATCATAGACATTGTGGGGACTTTTATTGGTCTTGAATATCTAGGTATAAAAAATGTACAGGCTTCGCCTCTTCACGCTGGAGGTGGATTCGTAAAATGCCAACATGGGCGTATGCCTGTTCCTGCTCCAGCGACAGCTGAGTTACTTAAAGGTATTCCATTCTATACAGGGGATATTAAACGCGAATTGGTTACCCCTACTGGTGCAGCTATCGTAGCAACGTTAGCAAAATCTTTCGGACACGTATCTAAAGAGCTAAAGGTTAATAAAATTGCTTATGGTGCAGGTACAATGGATCTTGAAATTCCAAACGTTCTAAGGATTTATTTAGGAGATTTAGAAAGTAGTGGGGTGTGAGGCTGAGTTTTGTATATAGCCTAAGTCTTTTAAAAATTAAACCACTCATTATCTACCTTTGTAGGAGATAATGAGTGGTTTATACTGTTTAATACTGTTCATTCAATCAATACAAAAGATTATAGGGAAAGTCAACTTGCAGCGTGGGCACCGCAAGTTACTGAAATCAATCTTGTGATATGGGATAAAACGCTGAGATGCAGGGTACGATACTTTTTGTCATTTTAATAAATCGACACCGTGGTGTTTTATCTGTAAATATTATCTCATAATGGAACAAGAGACCAGTTAATGACATACACCTGCCCCTATATTCCTTTTGGGTAGATGTAAGGATTTATGAAGTTTTTAGAGAGATAGACACTTCAAAAATCTGTTGATCAAAGGAAATCATGCAATGCCCTTGGTATTTAGCTGCTAGTGTTTTCACACTAAAAAGACCGATTCCGTTGCCATTACCCTTTTTAGAAGAGATAAAAGCATCATCCTGATACTGAACGAGACCATTGAATGAATTCGTAATCTTAATGACAAGATATCCCTTGCTTATTTTGGCTTTTATGTCGATGAAACGCGGCTTTCCATCGATCATCTTACCGCAGGCTTCGATGGCATTTTCCAAACCGTTACCGATAACAACGCACAAATCCAAATCATTGATGCCTAAATTGTCAGGTATATGAAGATTGGCGACAAAGTTGATTTTTTGTTGATTCGCTAGCTTTAAGTAATAACAGATAAGCGCATCGGCAGATTGGTTTTGGCATACTGTAGGGATAGAACTGTCGTCATAGGAATGACAGAGCTTGTTCAAATATTCTTGCGCGGTAGCAACATCTTTTTTGCCTAAAAACTCCGAGATTGTCACTAGATGATGACGCATGTCGTGGCGAGTTGCTTTGGCCATAGTAATACTGTCATTTAGATTACGATAGTGATCACGTTGCAAAGTCAATTGTTTCTCAAGCTGTTGGTGACGCTTAGTTTGTGTGATGGATATGGCGATTAGGTAATAGGAAATGAAAATAATGATAGTAGATAGTACTAAGGGAATAAAAGCAGACAACAGATACTTTCTTTGTACACCATAGAAAGCCAATAATAGAAAAGAAAAAAACGGAAATAATGTAAAAATACGATTTTTGTGATTAATAATTTCAAGAATGTTTTTAATATGGGGCGTTATATGTTTTCTCATTAATGGTATAAAGGATAGTTCTAGCAATTGACCTATCAAAATCAAACCGCCAACCATATGGTCAAATACTAATTGCTCTAAAAATAAACAGAAAAGAAAATTAAATTGGGACAAAGAAATAACCATAAAAACAACAAAAAATTTAGTATGAATTGTTTCCTTAAAAACTAGGGTAATAGGAACTAAATACAATAAAACCAGTATATAACCAATTAAAAAAGGGTCGAGCCCCATTGGAGTTAAAAAGTCACGCAAGAAAAAGTGAGTAATCACTGTACTAGCAAAGGCTATCGTCTGAAGCCACAAAGGACGTTTTGATGTTAAGAAGGAATAAGTAAGCAAAATATTCGATATTGCAAAGACAACTCTGCTTAAATGAAATAAAATCAGCGTAGATTCGGACATACAACCTCCCAAAATCCTATGGTAAAGCATAGAGTAGTGCTACATTAAAAAGAAGGACTATCCATAATTATGTAGAATATACAAAATATAGTTCGACATAATTCGAAGGTTTTCCTTCTTATAGGATAACTGCATATTGCGAGTGGTATCGAAGGATTCACAGTCAATAGGACAATTGCTCGCAGACTACCATTAAGGTTGTGAGGGGAGTTTAATGATAAGCATTGGGGTTTGTGACGATAATCATACAGATAGAACTCAAGTATGTAATGCCATAGAAGACTATATACAAACTCATCGTATCGACGGGAAAGTTTTCGTTTTTGATTGTGCTGAAAAGTTAATCTCTGCCATAGGGGATAAAAAATTACATTTTGATATTATCTTCCTAGATATAATTATGGGTGACATGGATGGCATGACTTGCGCGCGGTGGATTCGCCAGCAGGATAAACTGATCCAGATTATATTTTTAACCAGTTCTACAGATTATGTTTATGAGGGCTATGAGGTCAATGCCACAGCTTATTTGGTCAAACCTGTAAATATGAAAAAGTTAACTGTTGCATTGGACAAAACAATTGCCGAAATTAAAGATGTAATGAAAGAAAGCATAGCGATTAGCAGAGGTGGCGTAACACAGCGAATACTGACAACGGATATCCTTTATCTAGAAAGTCAAAAAAATAAGGTTAATATTGTTCTAGCACGGACAAAAGAAAGAATCGCTGTTTACACTACCCTGGATGAATTCGTACAGTATCATCAATCAAAAATGTGGATACGGTCTCATAAAAGTTATGTTGTCAATTTTTTATATATTGAGCAATACGTTAGTGATAAGTTTATACTGAGAGATGGTACAGTCATACCAATTAGTAGGATACATAAGGAAAAGGCTAGAGAGTGTTTTTTCATTCTACTGCATAATCAATAGAAGATATTTTGCCATGTGTCAATACGATACATGGTTTTTTATATTTCGTCAATTTTATCGAAAAAATTGCTAAATTTCCTTATTTGATTAAAAATTTATGTAGTTTTTGTATAATATTGTTAGATACAGTCATCTAGATGGAATCGTGATGACTTTTTGATGATTGAACTTTATACAGATGAAGTTCAATCATCTAGAGCAAGACAAGAGAAATTGGCAGATAAATAGCTAAAGGATGGTATTATTATGGAAATCATATCTGAGTTAGAACAATTCCTCAATCGTGCAGAATCGGTCAAAGGTAATGACGTAGGATTGGTTGATATCCTTACCGAGTTAGAAGTAAAATACAATATTCCCACGTTAGTTGATAACTTAGAAGAGTGGGAAGAAAATAATCCAGATGCAGATCGTATTCGTAAAGCTTACATGTTAATTTTATCATTTAGAAGTGCTAAAGCAAATGAGTTGGATGCTGTTCTTCGACCTATTTGACTACTGAATAATCAATTTACAAGATTGTAGACCACCTCCACCATTTAAATTTTGATTTTCACAAACAATTCTTGAAATGCTGGCTAAAAAATAGAGTCGTGAAATTAAAATGCTCCCCTTGTGGTTTATTCCGTTAGGGTATTTGTGGTACGCTCAACTTGGCACTATATCAGATAAGCCCAATTATTTGATATAGTGCTTTTTCAATTCAGCATGTGATAATTATTATTAGATATCCTAGCAGAAGATAATTTTTCAACTGCCGGGATATCTAATATATAATTTGAAATGCTCTTGTCGAGTATATATTGTATAGTATACAAGAGGTGATCCTAATAGGAGACAACTGAAGGATTATCAAAAGTAAGAAGGAATCGAATTACAGCATCCGCTATTACCTTTTTACCTGAGATATCAGGATGTAAGCCATCTTGTGAATACATAGTTGGCAGAAACCCTCTATTATCACTTAATAAAGGATTAACATCAATTACATATTGTTGTTCTTTTAGAAAAGTATTGACGATAGCGGTTTGGCTCTGCCAATCTTCAACAGAGGGCTTATGAAAGACTCGTTCAATTCTGTCTGGATTGATCGGTGGAATCGTTAAAAAAATTGGAGTTATGTCATTTTGCTTACATTTATTGATTAATCGTTGGAATTGCTTAATTACATCCTCGGCCTTCGTTCCGCCTCTTATACTGTTACCACTTTCAAGTATAAAAAGATACTTAGGATGAAATGGCAAAACGTCACTATTGAAACGTTCAACTAACGATTCAACGCTGTCGCCGCTTCTCCCCAAGTTTTTAATTTCATACGGTAGGTACGATGAGTAATCAAATCTAATATCTGAAGGTGAATTCGATATAGCTCCTCCACCATGAGTAATACTGTCACCAAAAACTGCCCACGTATAATGCTTTATCGAAATATGGAAAGGAATAGCATCTGAGTAAGTACCTATCGGGGAATCGTCTTTATTAAGTGCAATGACTCTCCAGTAATAGGTACCTTCATCGACATAAGCATGTGTGTCATAACAATCAAATCCTTCATCCACGGTGTAACTATATATTTGTTTTTTTGAGGGGGTAACTCCATTCGGGTTTTCAGGAACGCCCTTAGTAACCTCAACAACATAATGCTCAGCTCCGAGTACTGGGATCCAAGAATATGTCGGGTAAAGTGGTACTGGCCGATTCGTATTAAAAAGAGCTGTTGGCTGTGGCTTAGTAGGATTTAATTGCCCACTTGATAAGGGCATAGGTTCAGAAAAGGTCGCGAGAGGCTTCCTGTCTAAATCTAAGGGTCTAACTCTATAATATGTCTTATCAATATGCTGAATCGGAAGGGGATTTAAGTCTAATTCAATGCCAGGAGTAAAAATACCCACTGTATGGTAGATGATCTCTTCAGCTGGTACGGAATCACTTGGCTTATAAGGTTTGGTCGTGATCTCCATTTCATAAGCAACGGCATCTTCGCTATTTTTCCATGCAAGATAGATCTTATTGGTCTGAACTACAGAAACACTCGATGTTACGGAAGAATTTAATGTTAAGGTAAAACTAAATAGTAAGGTAATACTAATCAGCAAAATTATAAATTTAGTAACTTTCATAGAAATCTCCAATCTAAGTAGATAATTCGTATACAGCAATAAAATGATATTACTGAAGTTGCAAAAAAAGGCTCTATTATATATAATACACTAGATTTTGGGACAAAAGGAGATGGTTTGAGAAATATCGTTTTTCTGCTTGCTGATCCTAACACAAGGACGAGGGGACGGTAGACTGTGTGAAAAGTAGTTTTATACAAAAAGAAAATCAGTACTTTTATGCAAGTACTATCTAATGGTAAAGGCCTCCGACGTTGTATCACCAACGAGGAGGCCTTTACCATTTTCTTTATGAAATCCTTATAAATATTTCTAAAATTTATAACCTTTAACAAAATTAACAAAAGCATGAATGATCTTTGTTTCCAAGGATTCTTTTTGAAAATGCATCCAGGTATTTCGTAAAACGTGTATTCCTTTTTTATCTCTTATATAAATTTTATAAATACCTGGTATCTCATTTACAATTCTATCAGGCAATATGGCGTAACCCAAACCATTTATGACCATTTCCTTGCATGTATCAACATTATTTACAGTCATACTGATTAAGGGGGGTCTTGAGTAATTCTCTCTCCACCAATTATCAAGTAAAGTCTGAATTGTATTTTCCGTTCGATAATCGATTTTAGGGAGATTAGGCAGATCCTTCAGATGTATTTCGTCCATTGATGCAAGACAGATTGGCTCTGTAAAGAGTAGAACTTTTTCATCTCGCCAGCTATAGTCTCCCCTTACAAAACCTACGTGTATTTCTTGATTGTAGACTAAGTTAAGTATGTCTTTACTCCAAGAAGTAGTCACTTTTAATTCAACATTGGGGTATTTATCTTTAAATAATTTGAGCAAACAGGGCAACTGATATTTAGTCACATAATTTGATGCGCCTAAACGTAAAGTGCCTGTCATTTCACTGCCAATATTGGCAACACGTTCTTTTATCTTATGTAGGTCGGCTAATGCGCTTTCAGCACAATGTGCTAAGTATTCACCTTCTGGGGTAAAGAAAACGCCTTTGTTACCTCGATGTACTATTTTTACACCAAATTCTTCTTCGATTTGGCGCAAACGTACGGTAAGTACGGGCTGGGATATAAATAAGCTATTGGCAGTTTTAGTAATGTTTTTTTCTTCAAACAGTACTTTTATAATAAGCCAATCCCGATATTCCATGAACACAAACCTCCTAAAAAACGTGATCTGCATGATTTATTTTCAAGAAAGAGATGATTGTTTGGCATCTTAATTGCAGCATTTTTGCGATACAAAATTCATATGGCTGAACATAGATAAGATATATTTTAAAGATTCTCTATATTCTACTATACTCTAATCATTAGTAGAAACACGCTAAGATCGATGATTTTTTTTGCAAAAATAGCTAGATTGAATCTGATATAGTGTGTAGTTCTACAGCAATGGGAGGGAATTATTGATGACTAAGCTACTGAAAACAGGACAAGCTGGAACCGTAGAATCGACAGATATTTTTGTTGCCATATCTCCAGCCGATCCAGGGACGGGAGTAAAAATTGAATTAGTTAGTCCTACGATGCAGCAGTATGGAGAACACATTATAAATCTGATTACGAAGATTCTTACGGAACAAGATATTTTTGATGCAGTAGTTCATGCCAACGAAAAAGGAGCTATGGACTATACGATTGAGGCCCGAGTAAAAACCGCGATTGCACGAGCTATTGTATAAAAGGAGGAGACAATATGAAAAAGGATAAACTTCGTCGGACGGTCATGTATGCAGCCGGTAATAATCCTGGGCTATTGCAAAATGCAGGGATATATGGAGCGGATAGCGTTATCTTTGATGTTGAGGATTCTGTATCCGTTATGGAAAAAGATAGTGCTAGACAGCTTGTTTATCATGCTCTAAAAAAACTTAAGTTTTCATGTGAAATAGGGGTGCGCATCAATCATATCAGTACTCCTTGGGGATATCAAGACTTAGAATACCTTTTACCTGCCAAACCAGATTACATTCGCCTGCCAAAAGGGGAAAACGGAGATGAGATAAAAGATATTGACAGAATCATCACTAAAGCAGAAAAAGAGTATGGTTTTGAACCGGGATCAATTAAGATTATGGTTTCTATCGAAAGTCCTAAAGGCTTGCGCAACGCCTATGAAATTGCCTCGGCCAGTCCTAGAATGATCGCCATTGCCATTGGTGGTGAGGATTTTGCCGCATCACTGAAGACGGAAAAAACCAGAGGAAATATTATCACTGGCGGCAGAGAACTCTTTGTGGCGAGAAGTATGATTGTACTTGCTGCTAGAGAAGCTGGTATTCAAGCCATTGATTCTGTATTTTCTGATTTACGCGATGAAGAGACCTTACTTAATGAAGTTGCTATGGTTAAGGAACTAGGCTTTGATGGTAAATCTTGTGTAAATCCTCGCCAAATTGATATTATCCATAGTATCTTTACTCCTTCGATGAAAGAAATTGATTACGCCCAGAGAGTATTTGCTGTTTTCCAAGAGGCCTTAGAAAAGAATACAGGGGTTATCGCTTTAGATGGAAAAATGATTGATATGCCTATGGTAATTAGAGCGCAACGCGTTTTAGACCTTGCGACAGCAACCGGTATCTACCAAAAGGAGGAGGGGATCTAATGATAAATGCAGCAATCCGAGAAATTCCAGCCAGTCTGAAAGGCTATAAAGAAATAATACCTTATGCTGGAGCATTTGCTACCCAGCCACCAGCCGGTATTCGCAAAGCAGGATCGCTACTAAAAGCCGTATATCCAGGTACGAATAAATTATTACAATCCATTGAGGAAGCAATTGATGCCTCTGGTTTGAAAGATGGTATGACCATATCCTTCCATCATGGTTTACGTAATGGTGACTATGTGATGAATATGGTGATGAAGGCGATTGCCGGGAGAGGCATTAAAGGCTTAACCTTAGCTCCTAGTTCTTTTTTAGATGCCAATGATGAGTTAATCCCTTTATTTAAAGAAGGGGTTATTGTAGCGGCTCAGACCAGCGGTTTGCGAAATAAATTAGGACATTTTTTGACTACTAATAAAATGGAAAAGCCGACGATTATCCGTACTCATGGCGGGCGTGTGCGCGCACTGGAAAGTGGAGAATTTAAAATTGATGTTGCCTTTATCGCTGCACCAACTTGCGATACTTATGGCAATATTAATGGTGTTCAAGGACCAACCGCTTGTGGTTCCATGGGCTATGCTATGGTAGATGCTCGTATGGCGGATACCGTGGTAGCGATTACTGACCATCTTGTAGACCATCCCATTTGCCCCGTAAGCATTCCCCAATACCAAGTAGATTATATTGTAAAAGTAGACTGCATCGGCAATCCAGCAGGTATTTCCTCTGGTGCATTACGCCTTACCAACAATCCACGTGATCTTATCATTGCCAAAATGGCAGCTCGCGTCATGGAGTATGGGGGATTTTTTAAAGATGGATTTGGCATGCAACTTGGGGCAGGTGCAGCTTCGGTGGCTACTGGTAAATACCTAAGAGATGTTATGCTGAGGGATAAAATTACGGCTAATTTTGCAATCGGTGGGATACCTGGTTCATTTTGTGATTTATTAGATGAAGGTCTTATCAAGACAATTTTTGATGTTCAGACTTTTGATGCTCGGGCTATTGAGTCCATACGAAACAACCCTAGGCATCAAGAGTATGATTGCACTTTTTATGCGAATCCTTGGAATAAAGGACCAATGGTAAATAAACTTGATTATGTAGTTCTAGGAGCTACGGAGGTAGATGTTAATTTCAATGTCAATGTCATTACGGATTCTAATGGTATTATGATGGGAGCTCTTGGCGGTCACCCAGATGCATCGGCTGGAGCTAAATGTACCATTATCGTAGCGCCACTTCTACGCGGACGTTTGCCGATGGTCACGGATGCTGTGCAAACCATTTCTACCCCAGGTGAAACGGTAGATGTAATCGTTACCGACCGTGGCGTCGCTGTCAATCCTAAACGCCAAGATTTGATTGAAAATCTGAAGGGTTCAGGTTTGCCGTTAATGACGATTGAAGCACTTCGCGACATGGCCTATGACCTTGGCGGAAAACCAGCACCACTCAAAGTCAGTGATGAAGTGGTAGCCGTTGTAGAATATCGTGACGGCACAGTATTGGACGTCATTAGACGACCTTTAGTGTAAAACTTTAATCTCAAATCACAGTTTTAATTTTAGAGAGTCCCTTTTAAAGAACTCATTTGAAATTTGAACAAAAACAGGTAGAGAAATTTTCATTTTCTACCTGTTTTTGTTTATTTATTTTGTTTATTTAATTGGGCAAAAAATTATTGTTCACCTTTTTTTTGATCGGGTATAGGGTTACTCGCTAGTATAATTTGAGCAATGCGCTCTCGTTCTGTGGCGAGTTGATCTCTCAGCCTTACGATTTCATCTTGTAGATTCTCTCGTTTAACTAAAGATTCCTGTTGTGCTAATAAAATGGCATTTTGTTTATCTAACTCGCTGTGACGTTGTTGATCTTCGAGGGAACGTTTAGTATTTTCTCGTTCTTTTTCTAATTGGTTTTTCAAAGAGATAATTTCTTGTATTGCATTAGTTAATTCCATGTTTTTTTGATCCAGCTCCATAATGGCTTGTTCAGCTTTTTTCCTATTTAAAGTGGCATTTGCTTCTAGTTCAGTCATTCGCTCTTGTGTTTGCTTGAGGGTCTGTTCTGTTAAACTAGCAATCTTCACAGCTTGTCGTTGGCTTTCTTCAGCCATTTCTTTTTGTTCTTTTAAATCCGCAAGTTCTAAGGCATTTTTCTGATTATCTTGCACTGATTTATCTGAAATTTCTTTCATTTGATTAGTAATCTCTTCAACTTCTTTTTTGGCTGCCGTTTGTATATCGACCAATTTAGCTTTTACAGCTACTAATTCCTCTTGTACAGCCGCCATATCATGAGTGTGATCTTCTTCTACATCCTTCCGGCTCTTCGCTAGACCTATGTAAATTTCTTCGATTCGTGCTAAATGGTTTTTGAGTTGATTGAGTTCCCTGATATCGCTTAAGGACTCCCGACTTCGCGTTGCTTCATAATTCGTCAACATTGCCGCAAGAAAATTCCCAGCCGTCATTTCACTCTCTGCAATCTTTTTTTGCAATAAATCTCGTTGTTCACTATCAATTTTTACCGAATAATTAACGATTTCGCTCATTTTACCAACACCTCTACAAAAGTACGACTTTTAGAATACTTTAAATAATTATTTTTATAAGTAATCTTTAGTATACAAGAATACTTATAGTATACTTCAAAGAAAGAAAATAAGCAAATTATATATTTATTTGAGAAAATATTGATAAAAATAGAAAAAAACGTTATAATATATAAAAAAACATTACCTTCGATAATAGAAAGTTATCGAAGGTAATGTTGAGAGAGGGGTAGAGTAGAATTGTGAGTGATATTATAGTTAAAAAAGAGTGTGAGGTAGATTTTTCTACTGAAAAAGCAAAAAAGTATATATTACATGCGAAAGCTGATAATACGATCAAATCTTATAAGGCGGATTGGAAAGATTTTGTATCATATTGCCGTGAGCGCGATGTAGCTTATTTGGCGGCAGATGTAAACACCGTAATTAATTACGTAGCTGAGATGGCAGACACTAAGAAAGTATCAACCATTGTTAGGCGTTTGAGTTCCATTAGCCAGGCTCACCAAGCAGCTGATTGCGGAAGTCCTACCTTTTCCTTTGGTGTAAAGGCTGTAATCAAGGGTATTAAAAAAACAAAAGGCACGCTTCCTAATAAAAAAAAGGCTGCCGTCATTGAAGATATTAGAATGATGGTCGATACTTTGGGTGGTAGCTTAACCGACATTAGAGATCGAGCGTTGATTTTGATTGGTTTTGCAGGAGCATTCCGTCGTTCGGAACTAGTAGCTATTACTATAAATGATCTTGAATTCACTCGAGATGGCCTTACTATAATGTTAAAACATAGTAAAACGGATCAAGAGGGACAAGGGTATAAAAAAGGTATCCCTTATGGCAGCAATCCAGAAACCTGCCCCGTGCGTTCGTTGCAAGATTGGCTAAATCAATCGAAAATTAGCGAAGGGGCGATATTTCGAAGTGTAAATAAATCTGGGAGAGTTGGTAAGAAGGGATTGTGCGATAATACGGTTGCTGTAATTGTAAAAAAACTCGTAAAAGCAGCAGGTTTAGATGAGCGAAAATATTCTGGGCACAGTCTGCGTTCGGGCTTAATTACTACAGCTGCGAATCGAGGGGTCGATGAAAGAAGTATAATGAAACAATCAGGACATAAAAGCTTAACGGTTATGCGTTCTTATATTCAAGATGCGACCTTATTTAAGAATAATGCAGCAACAAATGTAGGTTTGTAAAGATGAAGAATATCCGTTTTTCTATTTGTATTTTCTTCTTCAGGGGTAGTCAGCCGATATTTTGATCACTTAGCTCTTTTTCCTCAACTTTAAATAATTACGGTTAAAATAAATTGTTAAAGGATGACTTCTTTCTTATGCATACGATATCTAGTAAAGAATTTTGTGAGGATTTAAAGAATCAAGGATTAATGCATTGCTCTAACTGTGGAACTGCTAAATATGAAAAAAATTTTAGAGGAAGTTTCTGTCTTGAATGCTCTTCCAAGGATATGGATAGGA
The DNA here is from genome assembly GCF_042610375.1 of Pelosinus sp. sgz500959. Lineage (NCBI taxonomy): Bacteria > Bacillati > Bacillota > Negativicutes > Selenomonadales > Sporomusaceae > Pelosinus > Pelosinus sp. sgz500959. The sequence goes on along the minus strand of NZ_JBGJZL010000002.1, from coordinate 282,956 downwards.
ATTACTATGCACTTGCTAAAGAAAAACGTGCGGAAAAATATAAGCAAAAATCTAATGCTAATGATTATGTTGTTTATAAGTTTATTGACGATAATAATCAAATAATATATGTAGGTAAAACTATACGGTTGCCAGCTAGAATGGTGCAGCACTTTAAAGCAGACAGTCATTTAACAGATGAGTGTTATGATAATGTTAAATATATTTTTTATTCTTCTCTTAAAACAAAAGTAGAGATGGATATATATGAAATTTATTTAATAGATAAATTTCGGCCGCAATATAATATAAAATCGCTTTATGAACAAGAAGAAATTTCGAGTATTGTTTTACCAGAATTAGTTTGGAAAAAATACCATAATGAAAGCTTAAGCTTACACGAAAAAAATACTACACCTAATAAAAAAACGGCAGCAGTGGTTGAAGATATCCGAGCTATGGTTAATACCTTAGGAGATAGTTTAATTGATATTAGAGATCGCGCTTTGATATTAATTGGTTTTGCGGCAGGTGTTCGTCGTTCTGAGTTGGTGGCTATCATGATGGATGACATTGAATTTAATTGTGATGGCCTGACCATTACGATGCAGAATAGCAAAACTGACCAGAACGGTCAAGGGAATAAAAAAAGCATTTACTATGGCAGTCATCTGGAAACTTGTCCTGTACGTTCGCTACAAGAATGGCTAAAAGCAGCAAAAATTGAATCAGGTCCCCTCTTTCGACGTATAAATAGACATGGACAAGTTGGCGAAAGAGTACTAGGAGATCAATCCGTTGCTTTAATTGTAAAAAAATTAGCAAAAGCTGCGGGTTTAGATGAAAAAAAATATTCTGGTGATAGTTTGCGATCAGGCTTAATAACAACGGCTGCCAATAGAGGTCTAAATGTCGGTTTGTAAAAAACGACATCCATATTGAGCCTATACGCCATTTAAATTAAGTTGTGGATGGTTTACTATGCAGGGTGTAAAAATATTGCCTTACAGGGCAAATAGTATAATAAAAAATGAATTGACTGAAGCTTTTTTTACATATGTGCACTGATTCTTAAAAGTTGCAAACATGGACGAACGAGCGTTTGCTATTTTTCCTAATAGTTGGTATAATAATATTGATATCATTGTACGAATATATATAAATTACTTAGGAGATGACATTGTGAATAAAGAGGCTTTATTGACGACTAGGCAAAAGCAAATTTTAACCTATATTAAGGATATGTTGCGTGCTAAAGGTTATCCACCCTCTGTACGGGAAATCGGTACAGCAGTCGGTTTACGTTCGAGTTCAACTGTGCATAGCCATTTAATCAAACTTGAAGAAATAGGACTTCTGCGTCGCGATCCTACCAAACCCAGAGCCATCGAAGTATTGGATGAATCATTGTGGCGGCAAGAGCATTTTGCACCCATTCCATTGGTAGGTCGCGTCACTGCTGGTCAACCTATTTTAGCAATTGAAAATATTGAAGAAACCTATCCTCTGCCTACATCTCTGATCGGAAATGGTGAAGATGTATTTATGCTAACAGTACAAGGCGATAGTATGATCAATGCCGGTATCTTAGATGGAGATTATGTATTGGTACGCAAACAAGCTATGGCCAATAATAGTGATATCGTAGTTGCACTCATCGATAAAGAGGAAGCAACTGTAAAACGTTTCTTTAAAGAAAAGGATCGCATTCGTTTGCAACCCGAAAATGATGGCATGTTACCTATTTATTCCCGCAATGTATCAATTCTAGGCAAAGTCATTGGTGTATTTCGCATGATATAGGTCGTTATGATAAGCTCTGTTAAAGATAAAGAAAAAACTCGATTTATTCTACCCTTTGGGTCAGGTATAAGCCGAGTTTTTTCTTATTCTTACATTCGCAAGACTATAATATGTTTGGGGATTGCAAGTAAAAAGAAACGACAGCACTGCTTTGTGCTGTCGTTTCTTTTTACTTGGTGATTTTTTGAGGTTGCGCTTTTGTCCCGACGCGTATAATGCGATCCTCAGGTTTAAATTCATCCGAAGATAGTCTTTCCCGACTAATTTCTTTCCCGTTTACCAATTTTATTCGGTATGTTGTTACTGCAAAACCTTTTTGTCCTACCGATTCGACAATCTCTTTACCAACTGGTAAAGAACTATCTTGTTTAATAATTGTATTGTATTCTAAAGTCTTTGAATCGCTTTCAATACGAATCTCGGGAGGATTTAAAACATTTTTTCCAAAAATAGAAATAGTAATTTGATTATTAGAAATTTCACTTTTAATATAAATACTATGAGACGAGACATTTTTAAATTTAAAGTCAATGAGATTATCAGCAACCGTAGCATCTTGACCCATTGGCACATACCCAGGAGGCTCAAAATGTGATGCCCGTTCTTCAATGTCCATATCAGCCAATAGAACTGCATTGTATAAAGTTGTACTGACTTGACAGACGCCTCCACCCCAATCCAAGGTCAACTTACCATCAACAAATACTGGCGCTTCTTTATATCCATACTCCGGAAGCCGCAAACCAACATCCTGATTAAAAGAAAATACTTCACCAGAATGAACAAGACGATTATCAATGTGTTCTGAGGCGATTGCAACATTCTGATAGCGACTTTTTTTATTTGGATCAAATTCCGTTGTATAGACAGCAAGTAAAGAGTCAATATCAGCAAAATCGCGTGATGTAATCGTTGGATATTGTTGATTAACAATTAATTTACTAGTAAATTGCATTTTAGTCGCTAATTCATTAGTAATTCCATCTAAGGTTAAAGGTATATCAACTTTTTGTCCCAAAACCTCAGGTTTAATTTCAATGATTTTATTTTGATATAGTAATAGAGCATTTTGAGGATCTTTATCAACAGATTGAGCAATTGCAGCGATCACGTTATACAATTTATCATGATTGTATGAATAGGTAAAAGGAAGAGTATATCCCCCATTGGCAGTTATGTAACGTTCTTGTAAGATTTTAATGATATTTCCGCCACGACCAACATTATGAGCTTGTATAGCAAGCTCATCAATATCAATGGACAGTTCAATATCTTGCGGCATAATAGACCAAGTATTTTTTTCATATTCAATAGTAATCATTGATTGATTTTTTTTCTCTTCAAAAGCGATCCGAAGTGCATCTTTTGCCTCATCAACGGATAAACCACCTACTGGAACATTACCAATATTGACTCCATTATAGATCGTATCTGTAAATAAAAAAGCAGCATTTGTAGCCATTAAGCTGACTGAACTAAAAATTACAATCATAGAAAAAAAGAAAATTAGCTTAATTTTAGGTTTCGCTAGTGCAATTTGCAAAATGGTGCACCCTTTCGGTTATTTCATTACGTGATAATAAATCCCCGCCGTAGCGGGGATTTATTTATTGAATATTCATAGACAGTTCAACAAACTTGCCAGCTAGCTTAGCTTTTTGTAAAACTTCTTCATTAATTTCTCCACCTTGCTCAACAATCACCACGCCATTGTCTGTTTCAATTCGGCGACTTGCTTGCTTACCAAGTAAATATTTACGCTGTTTTTCATCGAATTTTCTTGCGGAATCATCGCTGGCGTTTTCTTTTACAGGAGTCTCTTTTGCAGGAGCTTCTATTTTCACTTCTGGTGCCGCTACGACTTCAGGAGCCGGAGTAGAAACAGGAGTATTCACTATTTCATTCTCATCAGCGATAACGAGAACTTTTTTACCGAAAGTAAGAATGCGGTCTGCATCAATAGTACTTACTTCACCATTAGGTTCTTCAATTTCGCAAACTGTAATTCTGCCTGTCATATCAACAATAATTTCTTTTACAATACCTTGAATGCGACCAGTTTTAGTTAATACCTTTGTACCAATGATCGTAACATCATTACACAATAATTGTTCAAGCGCAGGAGAATTTTCAATTGATAAGATAGCACTGCTGCTAATAATTGTAAGTGCAGACTCGCCCAAACCGGCAATTGCAGAAAAAGGAAGCAGTTTCGCACCACGATACCATTTTCCATCATCAATAACTAAAGCTGCTACTGAACCTTCTGCTGGATCAATAACAATTTTTGTGATTGTACCAATCTCATCACCTTCACTAATATCAATCACTGGCAATCCAAGAATATCCAAACTTTTTTTCATTAAATAATAAGCCTCCTACATCATGTTAAATATTAAGATTGACTACGCCATTCAGAAAATTCATCATTGATTTCTTTGAATGCACTTGAAGGAATTTGATTCAATGGCGTAAATTCTAAAGAATTTTTAATTAAAACATTTTTCACAACACGCAAATAAGCAATATTGCTAATAAATTCCTGATCAAGGCTCGTGTTATGAATAACTCCAGGAAGCAATCGTCCTTCAGTAAAAACTTGAATCGCTTCGTTATAGGAACCAAGATTCTTTAAAATAGTTCCTATTTCAACAACTAAGAACGGAGCAGCTTCGCTATCAGGATATAAAAACAATGCCTGACGGAAAGTTGTAAGAGCTTGAAGAAAATTCCGTTGTTCTTTATGTGAAAAAGCAACATCCATTAAAGTGTCTAAATCTACTGAAGAAAGATCTAACTCTTCAGTCGTTGTTGTCAAATCAGACAATGCAGTTGTTACATTCTCCTCTTGAAGGGCTATTTCTTCTTCGTATTCCATTTCATTTTCTTCTTTTCTTACATCCATAAGGTCATTAACAACCTCTACTTCTTCATTCTTTTCCACTGGGACTTCTTCTATTTCTTCTACTCTTTCTTGTTGTTCCGCATTAGCAAGCTTTTCTAAAAAAGAAACAATAATTCCCTCGTCATATTTTACGGGATAAGAATATTCTTTCTTTTCGTGATTCGTATTGGCAAGTTCCTTTAAAAAAGAAGTAATAACTCCTTCTTTATATGTTATCGGATAGAAATATTCCTTAACGCTAACTTCAGTCGGCGCAGGGATCGTTTCTAAAGTTGGTAATTGCACAATCGTCTCAACTTTAATTAGCTTCCAACCTTCATCTTGATATTGTACTGGATAAAAATACTCTTTAATCATCGATTCAGTAATACTTTTAAGATTTTCTGTTGGTTCTTGTGTATTTTTCAATACATTTTCTAAGCTGAGTGCTGCTGGTGGCGAGGGTTGAAGAGGTTCTTGGTAAATTGATTCTATCATCTCTGAAATTTCCATAGAATTTGCAACTGAATTTGTAGCTAAAGGGCTTTTTAATGGAGCTTTTCGCAATTCAGCATCATAATAACGTGCAATAAAATAGGAAGAAATCAGTCCAAATAGAAGAACTATACACAAAGTACCAGTTAGACCAGCAAAACCAACAAACAATCTTGGTAAAATTAAACTGATTGAAAAAGCACAAAATGCGCATAAAACAAGAAATTTTATATGCATCTGGACAGCTAATATTTTATTAGCTAGCATATAGACAATATATGTGAAAATAGAGATTGTCAACATACTTATCATTATATATTCCATAGAATCCCACCACGATATTATTATTTAATTCGACATTTTTATAGAATTTCCTGCTGTAAGACACATAAAGTAATAAATTACAACTTATTAATCAACTGATTCGACATGTATTTACTTTTACCTGCTAAATATGAAATTTATTACATATTTAATATTTCTGTGGCAGCTCCCATGCTACCAATGATTGCATGTTCAAAAGTTAGTCCGCCTTGTAAATAAACTGTATACGGTGCACGCAAAGGTCCATCTGCACTAAGCTCAATTGACGCCCCTTGAATAAAGGTTCCTGCAGCCATAATGACTGTATCTTGGTATCCAGGAATTGCACTTGGTTCCGGCCGTACATGAGCATCCACTGGTGAATATTTCTGCAAGCCCTGGCAAAAAGCAACCAATTTTTCTGGTGATCCCAGTTCAATGGCTTGAATAATATCACTACGTTTGGCAGAAGGCTGTGGCAATGTCTTATACCCTAATAAAGAAAAGAATACAGAGGCAAAGATTGCACCTTTTACAGCTTGCGCCGTTGTATGAGATGCCATAAATAAACCTTGAAATAACAACCGATTATCAACAAGAGAGGCACCTAATTCATCACCAATTCCTGGTGCAGTCATCCGATAGGCCGCTTGTTCAACAAGTTCTTTCTTGCCAACAATATACCCGCCCGTAGGAGCAAGACCTCCCCCTGGATTTTTAATGAGTGACCCAGCCATAATATCGGCACCAACAGCTGTTGGTTCTTGAGTATCAACAAATTCTCCATAGCAATTATCAACAAAACAGATACAATGAGGATTAATTTGCTTAACATGGGCGCATAACTCTTTAATTTCTTCAATCGTTAAAGGAGCACGCATACTATAACCACGCGACCGTTGGATTAATACCATCTTAGTGTTTGGTTTCATACAAGCAGCAATTTTTTCTATATCAACCCCACTATCAATCATCGGTAATTCTGAATAATGGATGCCAAATTCTTTTAAAGAACCAGGTGATGTACAAGTATGACCAATGACTGTTTGCATGGTATCATAAGGCGCTCCTGTTAGAGATAAAAGTTCATCACCTGGCCGTAAAATACCAAATAAAACAGTAGCTAAGGCATGAGTGCCTGAGACAAATTGGGTACGAAGCAATGCTTTTTCTGCCCCGCACAGATCAGCCCAAACAGCTTCTATCTTTTCTCGGCCCGCATCATTGTAGGCATAACCAGAGGTCGTGCGAAAATGATAATCAGAGACTTTATGTTTGCGAAAAGTATTTAGCACCTTAACTGTATTTTTTTCAGCGATTTCATCAACAACGGTCAAAAAAGGTTGAACTTGTTCTAAGGCTTTTTTGCGTATTTCCAGAATTTCTGGCGGAAAACTATTCATTATGTTCAGCTCCTATTACGTATGTACTAAAACGATTGATTTGATCTGGTGGCAATGATATGACAGTGTAAATACCATCTTCTTGATAATCAGTAGAATGCACTGTGGATACATCATATAATTTAGCAATGATATGACTATCGCTATATGGAATCAATAAACGAATTTCAATAGTTTGTTGTTTAAGAAAATTTTCAACAAGGTTAAATAGTTTGTCTGTACCTGCTCCTGATAAAGCTGATATAGCAATACTATTCTCTTGTTGTAATAACTCATTGAGAAATTCTTGATCTTCTATTTTATCAGTTTTATTAAACACTGTAATTAATTGTTTAGTATCCGCATTGAGTTCACGCAGTACTTGAAATACAGCTTGACTTTGTTCCTTATATTGAGGATGGCTTACATCAATCACATGTAAGAGAACATCTGCCTGTATAACTTCTTCAAGAGTCGCACGGAAAGCTGCAATTAAATGATGAGGAAGTTTTTGAATAAATCCAACTGTATCTGTAAGAAGGGCTTCTCGTCCATCTGGCAAAGAAATATGTCTCGTCGTTGGGTCAAGAGTCGCGAATAATTTGTCTTCTGCCAGCACATCGGACGCTGTGAGAGTATTGAGCAACGTTGATTTTCCTGCATTGGTATAGCCGACAAGGGAAATGGTTGGGATACGTGTTGTTTCGCGCCGTTTACGATGTAAATTCCGCTGTTTTTTAATATTTTCAATTTGTTGCGCAATATCATTAATGCGATCGCGTATGCGTCGTCGATCGACTTCTAGTTTGCTTTCGCCAGGTCCTCTTGTACCAATTCCACCACCTAGTCTTGACAGGACTAAACCTTGTCCCCCAAGTCTTGGCAAGGTATAACGCAATTGAGCAAGTTCAACTTGTAGTTTCCCCTCATGAGAACGCGCCCGTTGAGCAAAAATATCCAAAATAAGAGCCGCACGGTCAAGAACTTTGACGCCCAGTAATTTTTCAAGATTTCGTTGCTGCGCTGGTGACAATTCATCATCAAAAATAATAAGATTTGCATTTTTTTCTTGTCGCAATAAGCTGAGTTCTTGTACCTTGCCCCGCCCGATAAACAAAGCAGAATCTGGACGTTCACGTTTTTGCCAAGTCATACCTAGTACTTCAGCCCCTGCTGTTTCAGCGAGTTGAGCCAGTTCTTTGAGAGAGTCAACAATCGCCCATTTTCCTTGTCGTTCCAGACCGACAAGGAGAGCCCGTTCCGTTTCGGCAATCGCACTGGTTTTCGTATTAAGTTCTAGTTGACGTTCAATTTGTGCTGTTAAATACGTAATATCCAGTTCAATAAAATCTTCTAACGATAAAGGCCCAATGGTTTCTGTATTAAAAAGATCATTTTTAATATCTGTAATAATACCAAAACTGACTTGATTCACACCGTCTTTTTGTCCAAGGGCAGCCATTAAATCAAAACGAACTTGCTTAAGAGAGGCCACATCGACACCACTCAATTCAGTATCACCGCTTGGGTGAGTATGAATACAACGTATACCACTCAAACGGTTGCTTGAGCGACGACCATCAATTTCAGGTAAAACGACAGTGGTAAGATCACCTACTGCAACTGATGTAATCTGTCCCCGCCTATTTATATATACAGCAAGTTCACGATTAAGATCTGCTGTAATTTCAATCATCTTTTGTGCCAGTTCAAAGGTTATCACCTGTCCAAAAGGCACTGAAAATTCATAAAGTTGTTCTATTCGAGTCAGAAAGCTTTTACGTATACCATTTAATTCTCCATGTATCATCGACATAATCTCACACTCCTTTATGCTATTATCCTTGTAATAACAACCTATCTAAAATCCTGCTTATGAAGGAAATTTGAGTTACAACAAAAATAACACCTCATTTTATAAGTCAGAATAACCTTATTATTATACTACATATTGCTCCAGATAGAAAAAGTAATTTTCAAAAAGAACGTTATTTCCCATGTCAATATATCTTGGGCATAGTTTTTCCTCAATACAAATGAATTAGCCATAAAAGCTCTCATCAACGGTTTGAACTGTTGATGAGAGCTTTTCATCATAGACTTTATTCGTCACTGACAATTCATGGAATTTCCTGCTTTCTGATGGAGGGTCATATGGAGGGCTATTACACAATGAGCAATAACCCTGTTTTAATGATTGCTCTCTTAATAATAAAGGAAGATCGACTTTACCCTGCTCATACCCCTCTACCCATCCATCACGTTTGCCCCAACGATAACCGAATAACAATGTACTTACGATCATGATTGCAATCAACAAGATAAGGACCTCCTTTGATAATATAGTAGAGTACTATAAAAGATTGCAGTGCCCAAAAATACAACAGGGAACATATGTTCTTCAATCCACCAGGATAAAAGAATGGTCAATATGGATAACAGTAAACATTCAATTTTACCTAAACGGTAGGCTAAATTACGATAACCAGCAAGTTGATCCGTATGTATATCTATATAATCATCAAATAATTGTATAGATACAACAAAAAAGAGAGAAAATAGCATGCTTTTCCAATCCCATACTAGGATGCCAAGTATAAAAACAAATAGAGATTCTTGTAAGCCGCTGAAACGACTAGGGAACACTTGTTCTTCATCTTTAAACATACCAACAATATAACTGGAAAGAAATAAGGGCATACTCACAGAGGCATTTATACTTGCTGATAAAGCCAATGCTAGCATTCCATAAACAAGAGTACCTTTGCCTAATATCGTTGTAAAATTATAGCAACCAGTACAACTATCAAGATCATAATCTAAAAAATCATCAACAAGTTTAACAGAAATTGAACATAAGATTACGGCACATACAATACCTACCATCTCAGATATTGTGAACCACACATTTTTTCACCTCTTTAAATCCTTGGCCTCTTAATGCAGATACAGGGATAGCATTAGCTTTAGGAAATAAATAGGCTAATTTAGTAATATTATTTTCCGCGGAAGGTAAATCAATTTTATTTGCTAACAAAGTATAGGAATTACGAATTACACCATAGTTATAAATTTCATGATCGATCGTACTTGAATCCTTTAAATATTCTTCTGAGATACAAGAAACATCAACAATATGAAAAATATAATCCGCACAACGAAGTAAACTCAAAGTTTGAGCCATGCCACGACGGATACTCTCATCATGATGAATTTTTTCAGCAATACCACAAGTATCTGTTATTTTTAGATTGATTACGGTTTTACCAAGAGCAATCTTAAGAATCAAAGATTGTAAAGATCTTGTTTTATGCAGTGCCATACCACATAATTGCTGTTTTGCTTCTTCAATAGAAAAATGGCGGCATGTTACTAATCCATCATAGCTGCGAAAGGTTACATCGACACTCTTACTACCAATATATGCGGCGAAGTTGAGAATAAACATAGTCTTACCTGAATTAGGGCGACCAACAATAATGAATTCCCTCATTCCTTCACCTCCCATAAATCCTCAGGTTCGATTAACATCAACTCTTGTTTCGTCGTGCTTGATTGAGAAATTAATCGCACTGCTTGCCGTCTAATGGATCTTTCGATGATATTACGCACTGTACGGGCATTACCAAAATTGTCACGACTGCGACTTTGATGAGACAATAATAAGTTCAATAGTGCCGATTGAGCATCGGCTGAGAAGCTATATTGGCGTTTCGCAAACATTTGTTCGGCTATATGCAGTAATTCTTTTTGACTATAATCTGGAAAATCAATCTGTATGGGAAATCGTGAACGAAGACCAGGATTTGTTTCCAGAAAAAAGTCCATTTCTTTTCGATAACCAGCTAAAATTAAAATGAGATCATTTTTATGATCTTCCATAGCTTTAACCATAACATAAATTTAAAAACCTATAAAATAGTAAGCACCTGCTAAATTGATGTTAATTTAGCAGGTGCTTACTATTTTATAGAAAACATCCCCCACATTTCCTGTTAGAAATCGCGAGGGTTGTAAATCAGGTCAGAGATGTAGGATCGATATAAATTCCTATAGAAACTTCATACCACACTATAGCTGTAAAAACGATCATCATTAAAAGATAAACACCAATTATAGTTCGATCACTAATCTCCATATTAGGAGCTTCTTCATGCGTAGATTCACAACGTCCATCATGACAATATATATTCGCCATCATAATCATTCCTTTCAAATCAAAGTATTATCATTAAGGTAAATATATATCAATTGACAACAATTGTAAATTAATAAGTTTATTCCGTTAAAAGATACAATTGTGTGAATTATAAATATTAACTATTGCTCGAATTATTTCACAAATAAACTAAATGCCTTGTATTGGAATTTTTCTCAACTATCCAGTACAAGGCATCCCACTAATAAAGGCAGGTTTCTTTTTTGATCCTAATCTTCATAGTTATTATTTATCGAGAATCAAATCTAAAATATCATGAGCAATTCTTCTCAAATTTTCTTCATGACGTTCATTTTCTCTGCGTTGGCGTTCATGCCACGCTCGTTCACTTTCAAATCGATGCCGTTCCATCTCACGTTCATGTCTTTCGTTTTCAATCCGTTCACGTTCATGACGTTGATGTTCTCGTTCTCGTTCTCGTTCTCGCTCATGACGTTCATGCTCTCTTTGTCTTTCTCGTTCTTGTCGTTCTCTTTCATGCCGTTCGTGCTCATATCGGTCTTGATCATGGCCTCGATCATGATCTCTGTCATGGTCATCTCGATCATCTCGGTCATATTGCTGAAGCCCACGCTCTGATTGATTTTGCCATGGTGAAGCCTCTAATATGGATGTACCGAAACCAACCTGCATCATGCCGACCATTGAGTATACAATAATTTTTTTAGCTATATTTTTCAATTATCAAACAACCTCCTTATCTGTATATGAATTCATTATAACATTAAGATGTGACAAAAATGTGGCAAAAGAATGACAAAAATATGTTGTCAATCCAATTAATAGAAATGCTGCCCCACTGATAAGAGCAAGGCAGCATTCATTAAATCATATGTACTATAAGTATAACCTAATATACTCAATAAGTTTTAAGCAGTAATCATCTTATCCTCAGTTAAAATATGCTCAATCAACCAATTACAAACGAAATTCATAATTTCTACAAGGTATTGATTTTGACCATTATCAATTTTTTCTAAATCAACAGCATTAATTTTTTCAATAAAATCAATATGTAAGGCTTTATGAGATAAAAATTTACGATAACCACAATTTAGCATATACGCTTCTTCATCTGCAAAATGCTTTATTGTATAATCTTTTAAGTTATTGATAATATATAAGATTTGGTCATATTTATCAATAATTAAATCATTATTTAATAAGTCATAAATTTCATTAGCAATGACAAATAAGTGTTTATGCTCTTCATCAATGAGATCTACGCCAATACTAAACTCATCTTTCCATACTACCATTTTACTCCTCCTTTCTATTGTTATTACACAATTATGTTTTTTTCTATTACTTTATATGCAATAGCATGTATATATATTAATTAATTGAAATCAATTTGTAAATAGACATAAATAAAATTACTCATAACATCTCTCTCCATCAATCGCATATCTCAATCACCATCTGTAAACACTATGTGCCGGTCATCCTCAATAGAAGCGATTTCCATGATTTATCTAATCCTTCGTTACTTTTCAGAAACAGTCATTTGCCCCTCCATTTTCTTATTGGTCTTTTACATTCTTTGTAGAAGTATTGCTTGACAAATTGTTAACCTAGTATACAATATAACTATAGAACATCAAACTTGATATTTTAACAACGACATGAGGTTAAAACAATGACAGAACAAAGAAAAGAAATGCTGGGATCTATTTTTAGATTGTCAAAGAATTTTTTTGAGACTATGAAACAGCCAAATAAATTTGGCACAGACAGCCTCTTATACTCATCAGAAATTCATACCCTCGAAATGATCGGTAAATATCCAGGCATAACCGTGACCGAACTGGCAGACCGACAGGGCATTTCCAAAAGCGCCCTGCCAAAGATCGTCCATAAACTTATCCAAAAAAATCTGATCTACCGTTATCAAGAAACCGGCAATAAAAAAAATATTCTTTTGGAATTGACGGACAAAGGCCGGATTGCGGTTCAACATCACTTCGAATTTCACGAGACCTTTGACAGCGGCATTATGAAAAAAATCAACTCATTAGCACCGGAAGAATATTTGTTTCTCAACGATATCCTGCAAGAGCTGGAGCAATATATTGACCACATGAAGCAGCAGGAATAAAAAATTTGCTTTATAGTTGCCCTGTTAACCATATAAAAATAACAAGATGTTTTAGCAACAAATGCCGGCGAAATAAGCCTTCTCCGCCGGCATTCTTGTTATTCCGTCTTATCGTTCACCTAGTTAACCTTTTTTAGAAATATGACTGCTATGACGGATTTTTCAGTTCTGGATTATCGGCTGTATATACATGGATACTTTAAGGATTGTCAAACGAAACCACGCAGGTCTTCCCACTTGCCCTAATCAGAATACGCCATCACCCAACAATGTTGTCTGATTGGCTCTTTGCCCGTTCATTTTTTTCATTGACTGTAGTAAAATCAATCGTTCCCTGGTGTGCATTCTGGCAACAAACAATCTATCTAGGTAATTACCCTATAATCAAGTTTATCTGGTTGCAGCTGAAAATGTGATACTTCAGCAACAAGGATATCCTTTGCGAAAGTATGCGAAAGACATCCTTATCTTTTTAAACCATCGTTCACCTAGTTAACCTTTCTATAAATGTCTGGCACTTCCCCCAGACTTCTCTGCTAATAATTTATCTTTTATTTTGTTGCAGAACAATTGAAGAGGTTTAGTAGCTTTTTGCTATTTGGGGCTTGCATATTACTCTTATTCTATTTACTTTACTAAAGGAGGAAGCTTCCTGTGTCACAGCATGCACCCATGCGTCAGCAAATCTTAACGATAGCCCTGACTACATTTAATCAGTATGGAAATGCCCTGACGATAGATCAGTTGACAGTTCGCCTATCTTTCTCTCCCAGTAGCCTGCATCCCTATTTCAACAGCAAACCAGAATTAATCCGACAGCTTGTCAGTTTCATACTGACAAGAATCAGGCAACCACCTCTCCCATTCTCTCATCGTTCACTTACCGACGAACTCCAGGATTTACTCGCTACATACCGTGAATTATTCACCGCTTTCAGCCAGAACGCTCTGTCTGATTTAAAACGGCATTACGTCGATACCAAGCTAGTGCAAATAATGACTGACGAAATGCTTCTCGGCCCCTTTCGTCAGGCTCCCCCCTCTCTAGCTGAGTTATTGGACATTCTGCTGTTTGGCATCGCCCGGCGCGCACCGTAAATTCTCTTCCGGAAAAACAGATTATATACGATAAGGAGTGTTTCTATGTTCAACATGCGACTGAATCTCAGCCAAAAAAAACATTACTATGCCCTGGCCACCTTAGTGGTAGGATGCCTACTGGCCGGAGTCATGGAAAAAACACATTTTGCAAAAACAACCAGTAAACCAGAAAACCTTCCAGTGGTCCGTACCCAGGTCGTCCAGGCAGTAACTGCAGGGCAAGGTTATAGCTACGCCGGTGAAGTACGCGGACGCTTGGAAAGCCAGCTGGCCTTCCAAGTCACCGGTAAGATCATCAAACGCAATGTTCAGCTAGGCAGCGTAGTCAATGCCGGCGATGTGCTGATGCAAATTGATGCTAAAGACATTCAACAGACGGTAAGCAGTAATTCTGCTCAGGTATATTCCGCCCAATCGCAACTTAGGCTGGCAGAAAGCAATTTGAGCCGTTACCGGCAATTACTGGACAGCGGCGCGGTCAGTCGTGCTCAGTATGACCAGTATGTTAATGCCTATGATGTAGCTGCTGCTGCGGTGCAGCAGGCGGGGGCCCAGTATACTCAAGGCGCTAATCAGCTAGATTACACCTTATTGAAAGCTGATCAGACAGGGGTTGTCTCCGCAATCACCGCCGAGGCTGGCCAGGTTGTCAGCGCCGGCCAGACGGTTGTCACCGTTGTCCAAGACAGAGAGCAGGAAATCGAAATCAATGTTCCTGAAAATCGGCTGGAAGAACTAAAAAACGCCGGACATCTCGACGTTACTTTCTGGGCCTTACCTAACTTGACACTGAATGGCTCCGTACGGGAAATCGCTCCTATGGCAGATCCGGCGACTCGCACCTTCAAAGTGCGCGTCAGCCTGCTCAATCCGTCGCCATCTGTCAAGCTGGGTATGACGGCCACCGTTTCCTTAGCCGGTGGCGTTGCCCATACTGCATTTTCCATTCCACTGTCTGCACTCTATCAGACTGGCGATACGCCCGCCGTCTGGGTTGTGAACGACAATATTCTGACACTGCGCCCCATCCAAACCGGGCCCTTCGGCAATGGCACTATCCAGGTGCTAGCTGGACTGCAGCCAGGCGATCTGATTGTCAGCGCCGGCGTTCATAAATTGAAAGAAGGACAGAGGGTAAAAACAACCGGTGATGCCCTATGAACCATTTTAACCTTACCGCCTGGTCATTAAACCACAAACAATTCATTTATTTCTTTGTCTTCCTCTTCTTTGTTGCCGGCCTTTTCTCCTATAAGAATGTGGGACGCATGGAAGACCCGGATTTCGCCATTAAACAAATGATTGTCAGCGTTTCCTGGTCAGGAGCCACCGCCAGCCAGATGGAAGAGCAGGTTACGGATAAAATTGAAAAGAAACTGCAGGACCTGCCTGGGCTTGACTATCTGAAAAGTTACTCTACACCGGGACATACGGTGATTTACGTCAATCTCAAAGATCAGGTGCCCGCCAAGGAGCTTCGGGCCAGATGGGTGGAAGCCCGCAATATGGTGAATGATATCAAAGGAACCTTCCCGGAAGGCGTTTCACAACCCAGCTTCAATGATCGGTTCGATGAAGTATATGGCGTGGTCTATACGCTGACCGGTGATGGGTTTACCTACGAGGAAATGCGGGAAAGAGCCGAAAAAATCCGCCGTATTCTCTTAAACGTTCCCAGCGTGAGCAAAGTCCAGCTCTTGGGGGTGCAAACCGAAAAAATCTACATTGAAATCGAAAATAGCAAACTGGCCCGTTTAGGTCTTGATCCGTCCGTAATTACAGCCGCCTTAAAGGAGCAAAATGCCATGGCCGCCGCCGGCATGCTGGAAACGGTATCGGACAATGCTTACGTACGAATTACCGGGATCTTTGAAAATCTGGAAGACATTCGCACTACGCCCATTCAGGCTGGTGGCCGCACCTTCCGTCTGGGAGACATAGCCAAGGTGACTCGCGCCTATGCCGAACCATCCAACCCGAAAATGTTCTATAACGGTCAGCCGGCCGTCGGCATTGCGCTGGCGATGGAAACCGGTGGTAACATTCTGACACTGGGTAAAAATCTTGATAGTACTCTCTCCCAAATAAAACAAGAACTGCCAGTCGGGCTGGAAATCAATCAAACTGTCAATCAGCCGAAAGTTGTGAAATCCTCCATAGACGAATTTGTTGAATCCCTAGTCGAAGCGATCGTCATCGTCTTAATCGTAAGCTTTGCCAGTCTGGGTATGCGGTCCGGCGTGGTCGTAGCCCTAACCATTCCTTTGGTCATTGCCATTACCTTTACCTTAATGTACCTGACAGGCATCGCTTTGCAGAGCATATCGCTAGGGGCTCTCATCATTGCGCTAGGCTTGTTGGTCGATGATGCCATCATCGCCACTGAAATGATGATCGTCAAGCTGGAGCAAGGCTGGAGCCGCTTTGACGCTGCTTGTTTTTCCTATACCTCTACCGCCTATCCGCGTTTGACCGGGGCGTTAATAACCTGCGCGGGCTTTATTCCCATCGGTTTCTCCAAAGGACTTGCCGCCGAATTTTGCGTCGATCTCTTTTGGGTTATATTCTTCGCTCTCATTGCTTCCTGGCTGATTGCCGGAGCAGTTACGCCTTTGCTCGGTTATCAGTTTATTAAAATAAAACCGGCCCAGCAAACAGCCGATGAAAGCAATGCGCACCATGACCTTTATGATACCGCGTTTTATCGGCGATTTAAACGCTTGTTACTTTGGTGCATGCGTTACCGTAAAACCGTACTAACAGCTACTGCCGCCGTATTTATCGGCTCTATCTTTCTCTTGGGATTGGTCAAACAGGAATTCTTTCCTGCTTCCAACCGTCCGGAGCTCGTCATCCAGCTCAAATTACAGGAAGGAGCTTCCCTAACCAACACCGAGGAAGTGGCCCGCCAGTTTGCTAAAGAATTGGACGGCGACCCGAATATTTCCTATTACACCTATCATGTAGGTGAAGGAGCTCCTCGCTTTGTGCTCAGTTTTGAACCAACCTTCAATAAATCGAATTTCGCTGAATTCATTGTAGTAACCAAAGATGTTCAAGCCCGTAATACGCTGGCCCAAAAAGCCGAGCAATTATTAAACACTGAATTTACAGGTGTTCGGGGGCATATAAAGTTATTATTCACAGGAACGGGACCCGATTATCCGGTGATGCTGCGGGTAAAAGGCCCTGACCATGGAAAAGTTCGTGAAATCGCTGAACAAGTCCGCGCCGCCATGGCCGCCCATCCGGCTACACAAAACGTAAACCTCAACTGGAATGAGAAAAGCAAAGTGATGCACTTGGAGATTGACCAGGCAAAAGCAAAAGCCCTCGGACTCAGTTCCCATGAATTGGCCGCATCCCTCCAAACCCAGTTGTCTGGAGCACCTATTACCGAATTTCGTGAGCAGGATAAAACCGTCAGCATGGTTCTCCGGTTTGCGGAAGCGGACCGTAATAACCCGGAACGAATAAAAGACCTCAACATCCATATCGGCAACGGCAAATATGTCCCGCTTGACCAAATCGCCACCATCCGTTATGACGCCGAAGAAGGCTTAATTTACCGGCGCGATCTGCTACCCATGATTATGGTACAGGCGGAACTGAATCCCACGTCTAAACTTACCGGCTCGGGCGTGACCAAGCAAGTTTACGGCAACCTCCAGGAACTCAGAAGCAGTCTACCAGCCGGCTATTTCATTGAATTTGACGGTGCAACGGAACGCAGTATTAAAAGCAGCAAGTTCCTGGCGGAACCCATCCCAGCCATGATGATTATCATTATGATTCTGCTCATGACGCAACTGCAAAGTATACCGAAAATGCTGTTAACCCTCTTAACTGCGCCTCTTGGTATTATCGGTGTATCCATCAGTCTCCTCCTCACCGGAAGTCCTATGGGATTTGTGGTCCAATTGGGAATTCTGGCCTTGTTCGGTATTATTATGCGCAATACCGTTATATTGATGGACCAGATTGAACAACATCTGGTGGTCGGCGACTCGCTATGGGACGCTATTGTGGCAGCGACGATCAGCCGCTTCCGCCCTATTATGCTAACAGCCGCAGCCGCTATCCTAGGCATGATTCCGCTGGTACCCAGTACTTTGTGGGGCTCCATGGCGATTGCCATCGCTGGCGGTTTACTGGGAGCAACTATCCTGACTTTGCTGGTGCTGCCGGTTATGTATGCTACCTGGTATAAGGCACAACCAGATGACGGTACAAAAAACAATTCTTTAAACGATGCCGGAAAGTCAATATCTCAGTAGCATGAAGCAAATTGCGCAATTGCTGGAAGCCAGCGAATTCCTTTAGTTTGTTAGGTCACCAATACATTTGCGAACCGCGCCTTCTGGCAGTCTTTTCCCTATATATTCATGATCAGCTGACAGCGGCGAATGCACGTAATGACAGACATTTTCTTAGCTTACTGCATTCCCCTGTCACTCTGCTGCTTTGCATAAAAAATCTTTGGCATAGCAACATAAACTTAAAATAATCCAATCGAAAGGAGACAACTATGAAATCATCTTATTTTTATATAAAAACTCTCTTCGCACCAATTCTTGCGTCCACTCTATTTTGCCAAACTGCCCTGGCAACGCCGTTAGAACTCTCGCTTGATGGCAGTATTTCTCTGACTTATAAGAATAATCCGGCATTGCAGATTGTAGAAGCGCGCACAGACCAGACCGCCTGGGCGCTGAGAGAAGCTCAGACCAATAAAGCTGTATCCATTGATTATACTCATACGGATATGCGTTCAAATTCTCCACCCACCTGGTCACCCTCTTCGGCAGCCGTCTCCCCCTATAACTATTTCAGCAACCAGATCATCGCCAGCCTCCCGCTCTACACTGGCGGCAAAGCGGAAAACGCAATTGAACAAGCAAAACTCAGTCACAAGGTATCTCAGCTTGAAATCACAGCCACCAAACAGCATCTCAAGTTAGAGGCCAGTACAGGTTATTATAATATGCTGCAAAACCAGACCCTATTAGAAATTGCCAAACAAACGGTGAATGATTTTAGCGCTCATCTTACTCGTGTCCGGCAAATGTACGATACCGGCGTGGCACCCTGGCATGACGTACTGCAAACCAAGGTCCGGCTGGCGAATGGGGAAAATGATTTAGTAAAAGCGCAAAGCGATTATGATTTAGCCGTCTACAACTTAAATAAAACCATGGGCTTACCCTTGCGCAGCGAAATTACCTTGACAGAACCGCTAATCTATCAAGAATATGCTTTGGCTCTTGACGACGTTACCTCCTATGGATTGGCGAATCGTCCGGAAATGGCTCAACAGCAGGCAAATATTAAAATAGAAGAAGCACAAATCAAAATTGCCCAAAGCGGACAACATCCCAAAGTTATGCTGACCGGGACTATGGCCTGGGATAATGACGACTTTGCAGGCACGGCGAACAGAGATTGGACCGCTATGTTGGTAACCCAATTTAACCTCTTTGACTCCGGCAATACCAAAGCCAAAATCAGGCAGGCACAATCAAGCGAGTTAGCCGCACGGAAACAAGCGCAACAAACACAGGATAATATTTCCTTAGAAATCAGCGATGCTTATTTGAGTATGAAAGAAGCAGAAAAACGAATAATCACCAACAAAGTAGCTGTTGAAGAAGCCAGTGTAAATTTTGATATTGCGCAAAAAGCTTATAGTGCCGGTGTCGGTACCAATTTAGATGTTATGGATGCCGAGCTGGCACTAAACCAGGCAAAAACCAACTATACTAACTCATTATTTGACTATAACATCAGCAAAGCTCGGCTCGACAAGGCGATAGGCAAGGAATAAATCACTTAGGAGTACTTTGCCATTTTTATGCAAAGTGCTCCTATTTTTACAGTTAAATATAGATAACGGGTTCATTCATGCCTCAACATTAATCATTAATTTATGGTTAAACTACTATTAGGAGGTGAATTTATGGATAAAAATGTAATAGACGGATCATATACTCGTTATAGAATGCCTAGCGAAAGAGGCCTAGCAAAAGACTTAGCCAACGGTACTGTCAAAAAAGAAGTCCATCATATTAATCATGACAAACGTAGCATTTCAGAATCCTACGTCATAGAACATAATTCTGTAAAGTAATTTTACGAAGGTCAGTCAACTGACTGACCTTCGTAATCACTCCATAGTTAATCCTGCTACCTGTCCATTTTTATCCAAGCCGGAAATCCGGCTATTTATTTTCCTCAATTTCACGATAAACCCTTAGTTGAGCTTTTGCTAATATTCGATTAAATTTTTCAAGTGCATTTTGAGTTGGTTTATTTAAGATGCCCCAACGGACTTTTACTTCTTTTAGTTTTTCTGGCGATATATTAGATCTGTTAATTCTTTTGGTATTTTCCAAAAAAATTCGCCTCCCAGTTAATAAACGATCTATACTAGTACAGTGTATGCTGAATGTGATTGTCCGCTTTACAAGTATTTCTTTATAATAAGTGCATCACTTCACACCAGTATAATGCATAAAATTCATTTACAACTAGTATAAATATCAGTATAATGGGCATATAAATAGATAACCGTCTCTGCTACCAACAGAAACGGTTATCAGAATACTGGAGGCTATCTAGCTACTTCTTGGATGATTTTATAAATCACCCATAAGGCAACACTTGAAATGGAGAACTGGAACCATTTCGTTTTCAAGTGCATTACACTCACCTCCTGTATTCAGTTTAGGAGAGGTCTCAACTCTCCCAAACGCTATTATACCCAAGCTGATTGTGTTATGCAATCAGCTTTTTGTTTCCTAAAGGAGGCTTATATGATTGCAGCGCTTTATATCCGCGTTTCTACGGCCGACCAAGCAGAAAAGGGATATTCTCTAGAAACTCAACTGGCAGAAATTCGTCAAAAAGCAATTGAATTTGGAGCAGTAACGTTCATAGAGTTTATTGATGATGGTTATAGTGGCGAATATATTGATCGTCCGGCTCTCACCCAACTGCGTGACGGATTGGAAAGAAAAGAGTTTGATATAGTTGTGATCTACGATCCTGATCGTTTAGCTAGAAACTTAGCCCACCAACTCATTATTACAGAAGAAATAGAAAAGTCAGGAGCCAAACTGCTCTTTGTTTCAGTGACTTTTGAAGAATCCCCTGAAGGAAAGTTATTCTACTCCATGCGCGGTGCCATATCAGCATATGAAAAAGAGAAGATTAAAGAACGAACAAACCGTGGTAAAAAAGGGAAAGCTCGCCAAGGTAAACTTGTAAATAACGGCCACTGTTTTGGATATGATTATAGTAAAGCTGACAGCATGTATATGATTAATGAAGAGCAAGCTGCTATTGTACGTCAAATATTTGATCTTTGTATAAAAGATCAACTGGGTACCGCTCTTATTAGTAAGAAACTTAATAATGAATGTATACCCGCCCCCCGTGGTGATCGTTGGATTGTATCGAGTATACATCGCATACTCACCAATACAGCCTATAAAGGTATTGTTCATAGCATGAAACACAAATCTACCAAGACAGGTTTTAATACGCGTACAATTGAAACAAGACCAGAATCTGAATGGATACCGATCCAGGTACCAGCGATTGTCGATGAAGTCACCTGGCACTCTGCCCAAAAACAACTGCAAGCAAATAAAGATTTTGCAAAAAGAAATTTAAAATATGATCATCTTTTAAATGGTCTCATCTATTGTGCAAACTGCGGCAGAAAAATGAGCATTAAGCATTCTGGTAATATTGATCATCCAGTCAGTTATTATGTTTGTTTAACCCAAGTTAGCACTTCATATATGTACTTAGAAAATGAAAAATGCACAGTTAGACGTGTCCCTACTGTCATAGTGGATGAGTTAGTATGGAATAAATTATGCGAGCTCGCAGAAACTCCTGAAATAATTGCTCAATACGCACAAGATATTGGTAATCCAATTGTAACTACAAAGATTAAAAATACCTTACTAAAACTAACAGAGACTGAAAAAAAAATATCAACACAAAAAGAAACGATCCTGCGTTGGTTTCGCCAACAAGTCATTGATAGTAACGATGCAGAAAAACAGTTAGATGAGATTAACAAGCAGCTCATTGACATTGAGATCACTAAAAAAACCTTAAAAATTGAATTGAATTTTTTTGTGCCGCGGGCGAGTCCTGAAGATATTGCCAAAAATATAAAAAAACATTTTAAAGATACTCAATATTATGAGGAGGATGAGCGAAAAGCTGCTGTTCGCGCTGTACTTGAAAAAGTAGTTGTCGAACGCGTTGATAGGACCTATGGAAGGAACAGTAGACCTGAACTTACGATTGATTTAAAATTTTTATAAAGAAGTCTTAGTTGCCCTTACTTTTAATCAAGAATATGTTATACTTTCTGATTACGTAAAAAGCCATGAAACCATATTTTATATGGTTTCATGGCTTTAGGTTTTTGTACCCTCGCGCTTACCAGTACATCGATTGACTCTTTACCAAAATCTTTTTCCCCACCTCGCGCTAGAGAATATGCCTCATCAATAAATAAAATACCACCATAAGCTTTTTTTAATTGCTCACGAGTTTTTTGCGCCGTATGACCAATGTATTCTCCAACTAAATCAGCTCGCTCTACTTCAATCAGATGCCCGCGAGTCAATATACCAATTTCGCAGAAAAATTGACTCATAAGCCGAGCCGCTGTTGTTTTTCCGGTTCCTGGATTGCCTTTAAAAATCATATGTAAAACTAAGGGTTCTGTATGTAACTGTTCTTGCTTTCTGCGCCGTTGTATTTCAATAAAAGCATAAAGTTCTCGAACAATTTTTTTCACTTCTGAAAGTCCAATCAAATTATCTAGTTCATGAAAAATTTCATCAATTGGCTTTTTACCATGATTGGCTTTAACGCTTGATCCAGCTACATTATCAATTTCTTGTAATGTTTGCAGCGCTTGAATCGCTGATATTTCTCCTTTTTCAATCGCTAGAAAAACATCATGGGGCCAAATATATGTCATGATTACCACCTCATTACATGACTATAAGTGATACCATTATATGCAGTCAAAAGAAAAATGGTGAGCATAAAACATTCTATGTTCTGATTCCTAATAACAAAAAATCTCTTAGCTTCTAACCAAGAGATTTTTTATTATTAGGGCTTATTTATTTACTTATCGTCTTTCTTTTCCTGAAAACCAGCAGTTAATGGCCTAAGAGGTGTAATGGTTGAAATCGCATGTTTATAGACCAATTGTTGTTTTCCGTCATTTTCTATAATTACAGTAAAATTATCAAACCCCTTCACAACACCACGAAGTTGAAAACCATTTATAAGATAGATTATTACAGGTAGATTATTTTCTTTACGTATTTGATTTAAGAAACTATCTTGTAAATTAATAATTTTTGTTGTCATCGATTAATCCCTCCGTTTCTTATGTTTACTGGTTTACATTCTACTTCAAGATTAAATTTTCCTGCAATAACCTTGTAAAAACTTTCCATCATTTGATTATAATCAGAAAAATCATTCACATCAAACCATGTAATGTATGGCATCTTACGATACCAAGTCAATTGACGTTTTGCGAAATTTCGTGTGGCTTGCTTAATATTGTCTGTTGCAGTCAACAAATCCATTTCACCTTGCAAGTATCTCACAATTTCCTTATAACCAATGCCTTGCATCCCTTGACAGTTAATCGGCACCCCTTTTGCGAGTAAACGAGTTACTTCATCTACTAATCCTTGCTCCATCATCAGATCAACCCGTTGATTAATGCGACTATATAAAAGTTTCCGATCCATTGTCAGACCGATCACAACGGCATCATAGAGAAGTTCCTGTTCTTCTACGAGTTTATTCTGTGAAATCGTATCGCCGCTTAAGTAATAAACTTCTAAAGCTCGTATCACGCGACGCAGATCATTAGGATGAAGACGCTCTGCTGCACTTGGAACAACCTTAGCTAGTTGATCATGAAGATACTGATTACCATGCTCTTTTGCCAAAAGATCAAGTTTATTACGCAATTCTTCATCACTAGGAGTGGGATTAAATTGATACCCTTCTAACAAAGCCTTTACATATAAGCCAGTACCCCCTGCCAAAACAGGAATATGACCCTGCTGATTAATCTGAGTGATATGCTGACTCGCACGTTCTTTAAACTCTACAACGCTAAAATCTTCATTAGGTTCAAGAATATCGATCAAATGATGATGAATATTAGAGCGTTCATCCATGCTTGGCTTAGCAGTACCAATATTCATATCTTTATAAACGAGCATTGAGTCGCCAGAAATAATTTCAGTGCCTAGCATTTTTGCCAAATCAATACTGACTTTTGTTTTGCCGACAGCCGTTGGTCCTATAACAGCAATCATACGTTCCATCTATTAGTCTCCTATTTCAATTACGCCATAGTGAATACTACTATATTTCCCACCGTAAATATTCGTAATTCCTAAGCGTGTGAATTCGTTACTTTTATTTGACTCTTTCACAACAACTCGTTTCTTTGCTACGCGACAGGCTTCTTTTAAAGTATTTTTAGTAAGTGGGCTATTATCAGCTAAATAACGCAGCGGTTTCACATTGGAACTGCTATGGATAGGATGGCGAAACATGGGATCAAAATAGACGATATCGTAGCTTTTATCAGAGAGCGTTGTTAAGTATTTATAAGAGTGGCTATGTTTAACCTCAATACGACGAAAAGCATCGATCAGATATTGCTCATCGGTTTTAAAATGCTGCAGACCATAACTGGCAATAAAAGCAACAATAGGCGATGTCTCCAAACCGAGGATTTTTCCTGTATCCCCTATTATATAACTTGCAACAATAGCATCAGTAGCAAGCCCAAGGGTACAATCAAGGACTGACATCCCTTTTGTTAATGCCATGGCAGATACCATATGGTCATGTTGACCATTTAATAGATTTTTTATGCGTAATTCTGCCATATTAAGGTGAAAAAAATATTCCCCACCTGGCGTATTTACAAGTGGCCCTTTTTGCGCCACAACGATCACATTATCAACTTGATAGTGAATTTTTATGGCCATGAGAGAATGTTTAGCGCGAGGAACAAAAGGTATATTGAGTGTTGTTGCGATCTCATGAGCGAGAGTATTTATATCATTAGAAGGATGCTGCACAGTTGTTACAACTAAGTCCATAGTATCACCTATTGCCTAAAATATATTCTTTACGGTAGTTTAAACGTACATGATAGTTACCATCATGTACGTTTAAACATTTTATCGAGATCATGAGGACTAAAACGTATCATCGCTGGTCGTCCATGAGGGCAAGTATAAGGTAGTTTCGTATTACATAATTCACTGATAAGAGCTTGCATTTGTCTCATATTGAGTACCTCACCAGCTTTAATTGCAGCGCGGCAAGAGGCTATTTGCAGACAATTATGACGAAGTTCTTGTGCTGTAGGATTATGCATGTTTTGAATAAATTCTAATATTTGTCGTATAGAGTTTTCCGCTTCCGATAAGGGGATATCACTCGGCAATTCTGAAATGCGCATCGTACTCGGTCCAACCAAATCTAAACTAAAACCCAATTTATAAAAAGTTTCTTGATAATCAACGATAATCGTGATTTCTGTTGCATCACAGTCCATAAATAAAGGAACTAATAACTGCTGGGATGGAATTCGATCGGCATGCTGGCTCATTTTATCATAGAGAATGCGTTCATGAGCGGCATGTTGGTCAATAATATATAACCCATCATGACCTCTACTGATAATATAGCAGTCATCAACTTGTCCTAAAGGCTGTAGAGTAAATTGTTCTTCAGTCTGCTGATTAGGCAGCATCTCAACGACAGGTGACGGATTTTGAAACATCATAGAGTCATGTTCCATAGTAATCCGAGCTGTAGTGAGCGGTAATGGGTCTTCTTGCCATGCAATTGTCGTAGGCATAGGAGTGGTAGGATATTGAATTTCTTGCCGTTTAGGGCTTGAATGATAGCTTGGTACATCAGGAGTATAGTGATACGTATTAAAAGTTTTAAGCTGAGCCGTTGCAGCCAGTTGGGTCGGAGTATGAGCTGCCGATAACACATCGGTCACAGCTTTGTAGACGGCTCTAAAAATTTTCTGTTCTTCACTAAATTTGATCTCACTTTTTTGCGGATGAACATTTACATCAATCGTATCGGTACTAACCGTAATATTCAAAACGGCTAAGGGATAGCCACTTTTGGGCAATAAAGAGTGATAAGCATTATCTAAGGCCTTGGCAATAGAACGACTATTAATAACCCTTGAATTTACGATAAAGGTCTGCCATTGCCGATTACTTTTTAGAAGTGTCGGCTTACCTAAGTATCCAGAAATCTGAATGCAGTCTGCCGTATTTTCAAAATAGATGGGCAAAATGTCAGGTGCAATTTTCTGTCCATAAAGACTTGTCAAAGTATCTTGCAATTCATTATTTCCAGGTGTAGATAACACTAAACGATTATTATTGATGAGTTTAAATGCAATATTTGGATAAGATAAGGCTAATTTAATAATAATATCATGAATATGAGATGCTTCAGTCGCAGCTGTTTTCAAGAATTTTTTCCGGGCGGGGGTATTAAAAAAGAGATCTTTTACAACAATTGTTGTTCCTACATTCCCCCCGGCTTCCCGAATATCTGCCGTGATTCCCCCAGCAACTTCCACATAGGTAGCAAGTGATTCATTGTCATGCCGACGTGTCGTTAAGGAAAATTTGGATACAGCGGCAATGCTGGGCAATGCTTCCCCGCGAAAACCTAGGGAATGAATGGTCGATAGATCTTCAGCTAAGCGAATTTTACTTGTCGCATGGCGCAGAATGGACAGCTGGGCATCTGCAGGACTCATACCGCTTCCGTCATCTGTGATGCGAATAAAACTAATGCCACCATCAGAAATTTCAATTTCAATATGTTGGCTTTGGGCATCAATGGAATTCTCAACTAATTCTTTTACAATGGATGAGGGGCGCTCGACCACCTCACCAGCAGCAATTTTATTGGCTGTATTTTCATCTAATACATGGATGATATTCATAATTGACCAGACTCCTGTTTTGCCTGTTTTTGCAGATTATATAAAATATTCAGGGCTTCTAAGGGAGTAATTGTCATAATATCAAGTGCTAATACTTCATCAGCAAGAGAGGAAGTAAATAAAGAGGACATAGGTTCTGGCGCAGCTTCAACCACTACCTCCGTAACTTTATCTACAACAGATTGAGGTTGGGGATGCTTTTGTTCAAGTTCTAATAAGAGTTCTTGGGCTCGTTCAATTGCTTTTTTCGGCAAACCAGCTAACTGAGCTACATGGATACCATAGCTTTTATCAGCACCGCCTGGAATAATGCGCCGAAGAAATACCACATCATTTCCTCGCTCTTTGACAGCCACAGAATAGTTTTTAATTGTTTTACTATGATCAGCCAGTTCAGTGAGTTCATGATAATGAGTAGCAAGAAGTGTTTTAGCCTTAATTCGTTCTTTAATATACTCAATGACAGCCCTGGCAATACTCATACCATCAAAAGTACTCGTACCCCGCCCTATCTCATCTAAAATAATCAGGCTATTTTTAGTAGCATGTTTTAAAATCTGTGCGACTTCATTCATTTCCACCATAAAGGTACTTTGCCCTGTGGATAAGTCATCACTCGCACCGACTCTTGTAAAAATCCGGTCCACAGGACTGATGATCGCTGAGCGAGCAGGAATAAAACTGCCGATTTGGGCCATGAGGACTAAGAGAGCCACTTGGCGCATATACGTTGATTTACCTGCCATATTAGGACCAGTAATGACAATAATTTCATTACTGTGATGATTGAGTTCAGTATCATTTGGCACAAATAGCTGTTGATGAAGAAGTCTTTCTACAATAGGATGTCGCCCATCTTTAATGGTGATCTCCTGGGTTTGAGTGATTTGAGGCCGTGTATAGTTATGACGAAAAGCCACTTCACTTAAACTAATCAAGGCATCAAGCTGAGCCAGTTGCCTTGCTGTTTGTTGGATTTCTTTCATATGGGTTTTAATGTGATCGCGAATCGACGAAAAGATATGATATTCAATGATCACAATTTTTTCTTGTGCGCCTAAAATTTTACTTTCAAAATCTTTTAATTCAGGGGTTATATACCGTTCTGCATTACTGAGAGTTTGTTTACGAATATAGGTAGGTGGCGCGGAAGAGGTATGAGAATGAGTGATCTCAATATAATAACCAAAGACTCGATTATAGCCTACTTTAAGAGATTTGATGCCAGTCGCTTCTCGTTCTCTCGTTTCAATATCTTGTACAAATTGTTTACTATCTCTTGATAGAGCATGTAGCTCATCAAGTTCTAAATTATAACCAGGTTTGATCAATCCCCCTTCGCGAACTGAAAAAGGAGGGTTATCAATAATGGCAGCATCAATCAAACCGACCATATCAGTATGCGTCTGTAGGTTCTTATCAATATCACTTAAAAATTTAGTTGTTGCATTTTGTAGGGATGTTTTGATGACAGGCAGTACGGTGAGAGATGATTTTAATGCAACTAAATCTCGCGCATTGGCTGTCGCAACTTCAATACGAGTCAAAATACGTTCAAGATCATAAACACTTCCAAGAGTATCGTGAATATTTTGCCGTAATGCAGGCTTTTCTAACAGCTCTGCAATGGCATCTTGACGCTGCACAATCGTATTTGTACTGAGCAAAGGATATTCTAGCCATTTTTTAAGCAAACGTGCCCCCATGGCGGTTTTGGTATAATCAAGAACGGATAGCAAGGTATCTTTTTTTCCACCATCTCGCACATTACGTGTCACTTCTAAATTACGCATGGTTGTGGAGTCAACAACCAGGTATTCGGAGGAATTGTATTTGATGAGACGGTTAATATGAGATAAATCGGTTTTAACAGTTTGGTGAAGATAATAGAGTAGATAACTAATTCCTGTTAAGGCTACGTCATGTTCTGGTAACTCTTCACGACTAAAATGTTGACTTGGTAACTCATTAGCATATTTTAAGTCATCAATTGTTAAAGTAGTATGAGTACAATGAGGAATACGATTGCTGATAAAGGCATTCAGTTTATCCATATTACTAATCGGACTTGAAAAAACTAATTCTGTGGGCATGAGGCGAAAGAGTTGATCATAAAGTGCCGTTAAGCGCTGGGCACCAGAAAAAAGTGCCCAGAGACATTCCCCTGTTGAAATATCAGTCGCAGCGAGAATGAGTTCTTCATCTTCTTCATAGAGAGCTACGAGAAAATTATTGTTATTTCCTGGTAATAAATTCTCTGAGATAATCGTGCCCGGGGTAATGATTTTAACAACTTCCCGGCGTACAAGCCCTTTCGCTTGTTTAGGATCTTCCACTTGTTCGCAGATAGCCACTTTGTAGCCTTTATTAATCAAGCGGGCAATATAATTTTCCGCTGAATGGTAAGGAATACCACACATAGGTACTTTTTTACTTTGACCGCCATCACGAGCCGTAAGAGTAATTTCTAGTTCTCGAGATGCAAGTTCTGCATCGGTAAAAAACATTTCATAAAAATCACCCATACGGAAAAACAAAATTTCATTAGTATGTTTACTTTTAATGTCAAGATATTGTTCCATCATGGGAGTATAGCGTACTGTCATAACTCCATTCTCCTTGTCTACAATCAAGTTGTAAGCTGACCTTTTAATATCCAGGTTTGTGCAGTCGTAATTTTTACTTTCGCAAGTTCACCGATTTTTTCAGTGCCTTGTTTATCCCATAAAATAATTTTATTGGCCCCTGTACGACCCATGAGACGATTTTCGTCGTTTTTGCTAGGCCCTTCTACCATCACCGTTACCGTTTCTCCTGTGAGGGTTTTATTAATGGCTAAACTAATTTCATTTTGTGCATCCATTAATTGCTGTAATCGTTCTTGTTTCACTTGGGGCGGGACTTGATCAGCCATAGTAGCTGCCGGCGTTCCTGAACGTTTGGAATATAAGAAGGTATATGCCGAGTCAAATTTAATTTCTTTCATAAACTCTAGTGTTTCTTTGAATAACTCATCAGTTTCCCCAGGGAAACCGACAATAATATCTGTGGTAAGGCTAGCATGAGGCATAACCTTACGAATTTTTGCCACGAGTTCACGGTAATAGTCCGTAGTATACCCCCTATTCATTGCTTTTAGGATGGTATCACTACCTGATTGAACAGGTAAATGGAAACATTCACAGATTTTTTTACTATTGGCAATGACCTCAATGGCTTTTTCATTCATATCACGAGGGTGTGAGGTCATGTAACGGATGCGTTCAATGGTCTCTACTTGGTCTACCGCTTGGAGAAGATCAGCGAAGTCACCATATTCATCCGTATCTTTGCCATAGGAATTAACGTTTTGCCCAAGGAGGGTAATTTCTTTAAAACCTTCAAGACCTAATTGATGAACTTCTTTCACGATATCTTCAATGGGGCGGCTGCGTTCTCTGCCCCGTACATAAGGAACGATGCAGTAGGTACAAAAATTGTTACAACCATACATGATCGGTACCCAAGCTGAGATATTTCCTTTCCGAATAGTTGGCACATCAGGAGCTAAGCGCTCGGCTTGGTCCCATACGGCTAATACATGGTTTTTCGTTTGTTCGAATTCTTTTACTAGCTCTACTAATTGATGTACATTATGGGTACCTAGTACTAGGTCGATATGAGGCGCTTTTACAAATAGCTTTTCTCGATCTTTTTGTGCCATACAACCCGTAATACCAATAATCAAATTTGGATTACTGGCTTTGAGTGTTTTTAATTCTCCAATTTTCCCATAGATCTTCTTTTCAGCACTTTCACGTACACAACAAGTATTGACTAACACAAAATTAGCTTCACTTAATGACTCTGTATATTCATAGCCAATACTTTTAAGCTGGCCAGCAAGTCGTTCCGAATCGTGTTGATTCATTTGGCAACCGTAGGTAACAATGGTAAAATATTTTGAATCTAACATAGATATATATTCAACTCCTGCAAAATTTCTTTATTCGGTATCTGAAAGAAAATAATTTAAAGATACCTTATATCCTAAGTATTATAGCCTAAATGAGTATGTTTATCAAATAAGAACCTTTAATCACACTCTGCTCTAGATAGTAACGCTCTTAATGATAGGATTCATCGCTACATTCAGAAGAAATATAAATGGTTTACTCCATACTAAGTCGTTTAACAGTGATGTTGACCTCTTTGACCATCAAACCTGTCATATGTTCCACCATGCTTTTAATACGTCCTTGCGCCTCATATGCAATATCCCATAAAGGTGTTCCATATTTAGCCGTAATGTCTAACTGAATGGAGATTCCCTTTTCATCATCATATGAATTTTTCACATTAATTTGATTAGCGCGAGGAATTTTAGGATCGCTAGTCGCAACATAATCAACAATTTTGGCAATGGCAGCATCAGAAATCAGTAATTTACCATAATAACTAAAAATTGGACGTACAATGGATTTTTCGCCAATTTTACGTCGACGAGATTTAGGTTTCTTAAAAAAGATTTCGAGTGGGTCAACTAGATAACCAGAAAAGTGTGGTTTTAATTCAATGGTTGGTACCGGAATGACATGTTTACCTTCTTTTAACCGACTCTCGCGAGCTTTTTCGATTTCGGCTGGAGTCGCAATATCTTCAATCATAATCACTTTGCTCTGTTTAGGCAATCCTAATACGTGGAGAATTTTTTCAATCATATTAATTGAAGTTCCCAAAACTAAAATACGATTTGGTTGTACGCGAGCGATTGTTTCCCTAACTTCTTGCGCATGAGTTTCTTCCATAAAGATAGCTCTTTTGACAGCCATTATTTTACTGGATTCACTTTTAGCTGAACGACCAGCAATTATTTTACTATTTTTTATGAGTAGACCATCATCTATAATTGTATCAATATTATATTCATGTGCCACAACGAGTGCACGATGACTTTTTCCTGTTCCGCTTGACCCCACTAATGCGATCACATCCATTAGCTAACCTCCCGCTTTCTATCTAACTGTAATAAGGGCTCATAAATAAAAATAAACACCTTTACAGGTGTTGTCAAGTTAAATTGGAAAATAGTCTAATTTTCTCTTCTAATTTGGCAATCAGTGAATTTTGCTGCCTGATGGTTCGCGCATAATGACAATTGCTTTTTTGTAATTTTCGATTCTGATTTTCGACTTGGAGTAATTCTTTGTGTATTTCATTTTCTAAACAATCGAGTAAATTCATTAACACACGGCGGCTCATACGAAGAGCGACTATTTTTTCTTCTAACTCTCTAATATGTGCACGTAACCCTTCAATCAGGTTGATGTTCTCATCCATTACTCATCCTCCTGAAATCATTGACTCATAGGGTCATAAGGACTTAGATTCAAGTAAAATGATGATTCTACTTGAATCAAGTCTTCTTTAAAGTATATGATGATTTACGAACATTCATGTGTTGAAGGTTTTTGTAATTCACAAGCTAAGTCAGCAGGAACGGTAAAAATACCTAATTGCTTTGGAAACCGAGCTGGGATCGCATGAAAGTCTGATCCACCTGTTATTTTAAGATGATATTGCTTAGCCATTTCATGATATTTTTGTATTTGCCTCTCATCATGAGTGGGATGATAGACTTCCAGTCCACAAATGCCTGAATGAATAACATCTAAAACAATATCATCACTACCAACTAAGCCAGGGTGGGCTAATACAGGAACACCACCAGCTTTTTTTATAAGATCAATGACTTGTTTTGGTGTTAGCTTATAGTGGGGGACATAGGCTGGGCCATCCTTACTAAGAAGTGTTGTAAAAACATCTGAGATCGTGGAAAAAAATTTCTTTTCTACTAATGCTTTAGCAACGTGCGGTCGTCCGATTGCAGTGGCATAGACTGCAAGTTCTACGACTCGCTCATATGTAATCGAGTAGCCTAATTGATTTAGTTTATCAATCATTTGTTTAGCCCGTTCATGTCGATGGTTAATTAAAATATTTAATTGGTTGCGCAGTTCAGGATGATGGATGTCAATATGGTATCCAAGAATATGAACCTCATTTTCGGGTAAATCTGTGCTTAATTCAATGCCGGGAATGATCTTTAGACTATCAGGTATTGATTGAGTCATTTCGTTAAGCTGCAGCAAACCATCTACGGTATCATGATCTGTAATTGCAATATAAGATAATTTTGCTCGTATGGCTTCTTTCACAATATCTGTTGGTGAAAGTCGTCCATCTGAGGCTGTCGTATGAATATGTAGATCAGCTGTTAACATGCACTCATATTTTGGGCTAATTGTATCAATGTACGAACACCAACTCCAGTGCCACCTTTGACAATATAGCCGCTCTCCTTATCACCATCAGAAGTACCTGCGATATCAATATGGACCCAAGGGATCTCATTGACAAATGCCTCAATAAATAAGCCTGCTGTAATAGCTCCGGCCATGCGACCACCAGAATTTTTAAGATCCGCGATATCACTCTTGATTTGCTCTTTGTATTCATCAAAGTTGGGCAATTCCCACATTTTCTCCCCTGTCTGCTTCGCAGCATGTGAAACTTCCTTACAAAAAGCTGCATGATTTGTGATTAAACCCGAAGCTACATTTCCTAAGGCGATCACACATGCACCTGTTAAAGTTGCTACATCAACGATTTGAGTAGCGCCTAGCTTTTGCGCATAGGTTATTGCATCGGCAAGAATCAATCGCCCTTCGGCATCAGTCGTAATGATTTCAATTGTTTTACCATTCATAGAAGAAATGACGTCACCTGGTTTATAAGCATGACCTGAAGGCATATTTTCTGTACAAGGTATAATGGCGAGAATATTGACTTTAGGTTTTAACTGCCCAATGGCAAGCATAGTTCCAAGAACTGTAGCACCACCTGCCATATCACCTTTCATCTCACCCATGTTTAAACTTGGCTTAATAGAGATACCACCACTATCAAAAGTTACGCCTTTACCTACAAATGCTGTCATCTGATGATTATCTTTATCACCAATATATTTGAGCACAATCATTTTAGGCGCTTGCGCGCTCCCTTGGGCAACGGCTAACAGGGCATGCATTTGTTCGTTTTCCATATCTTCTTTTTCTAAAATATTAATTTCTAAATGATGTTGCTTAGCAATTTTTTGTGCCTCTAAGGTAAGCTGAGTGGGTGTCATATATTTTGAGGGGTGATTGACTAAATCACGAGCTACATTAACACTTTCGCCAATGATTTTTCCTTCTTCAACACTTTGGCTGATTATGGAGGCTTTTTCTATATTATTTTCGATAATGAATAATTCTTGAATTACATCAGAAGTTGGTGCTGTTGTTTTATAATAGTTAAATTGATACGTGCCTAAAAGTGCACCTTCTATCATCCCTTGTGCAATTGTTTGTACATCGTATTGCTTACCATCTAAAACAGGCATCATCGTCGCTACAGATTTAGCACGAAGTTTCTGTGCTGCGCGCATTGCACTACCTGATAAAGCCCGAATTTTATCAAGAGTAAGCTCTGATTCTTTCCCCATACCAATTAGCATGACACGTTTTGCAGAAATAGCACCCCATGTATGAATGATCGTCACTTCACCATAGTTAGAGCAATGAGGTTGCTGTGAAATGAGTGTGCTAAGATGATCTGATAGGGCCTGATCAATAACAGTTGCCTCCTCACTCAGTGTTATAGCGCCTTCTAAGAGATGAATCAGTAAGATATCACATGGGGTTTCTGTAATCGAGGTAGTCAGTACTTTTATTTTCATAACTTAACTCCTTATTTTATAACTCTATTCTTATATTAGTGTATCATAAAATGAAATAAATAAAACCTGTTCAAGATGAACAGGTTTTATTTATTTAACGTGGCTGGACGATCAATTTCATGGCTGTCCGTTCTTCACCATCAATTAAAATATCTGTAAAGGCAGGGATGCAAATAAGGTCCACACCATGTGGTGCTACAAATCCTCTTGCAATCGCTACTGCTTTTACTGCTTGGTTGAGCGCCCCTGCCCCAATGGCTTGCATTTCAGCACCGCCACGTTCTCTTAGCACTCCAGCCAAAGCACCTGCTACAGAATTAGGATTGGATTTTGCTGATACTTTTAAGACTTCCATTTTTTCGAATACCCTCCTTTAATTTAGAAAAGCAACTAATAAAGTCCTTATGATATCAGTATTCGTTATCCACCCAAAAAATTCCTTTTTTTATGTTGAGAAAAAAATCAATTTATTAAAAAATTCAATTTTTTAGTTGTCGTTGTATTCGTATGATCTGAGAAACTTTATTTGAATGATCATCAATTTGGAGAACGATCCCACAAAATAGAGTATGATCATCCATTGAGACATTAAATTTAGTTGGTAATCCTGTTAAAAATTTTTGAATAACAGGTTCCCTATCCACTCCCAAAATAGAATTATAAGGGCCAACCATACCAAGATCAGAAATATAGGCAGTTCCTTGTGGTAAAATGCGTTCATCTGCAGTTTGAATATGGGTATGGGTACCTGCCACACATGACACTTTTCCATCAAGATACCATCCTAGAGCTGCTTTTTCAGAAGTAGCTTCTGCATGAAAGTCTATGATAATAATTTCACATAAATCTTTAATCTCCGTAAGAATTTGATTCACAGCGCGAAAAGGACAGTCAACGGGTGGCATAAAGACACGCCCTAAAAGATTAATCACAGCAACCTT
Organism: Pelosinus sp. sgz500959; assembly: GCF_042610375.1. Classification (NCBI taxonomy): domain Bacteria; kingdom Bacillati; phylum Bacillota; class Negativicutes; order Selenomonadales; family Sporomusaceae; genus Pelosinus; species Pelosinus sp. sgz500959. Next base: position 246,923 of record NZ_JBGJZL010000002.1, on the reverse strand, counting down.
ACGATTTTTGATTGACCTTATATAATAGCCCTTACCTGGTGTATCCAGTGGATAATTAGCAGGACGAATTAAAGAATTCTCCTCATCAATAAAATTGAAGATTTCTTTCTTATCCCAGACATGATTACCTGTTGTAATAATATCAATCCCCATAGTTAGCAATTCTTCCAATACTTTTCCTGTAATACCGACTCCACCAGCTGAATTTTCACCATTTGCAATAATTAAATCTAAATTATATTCCTGCTTTAGAATCGGAATATAATGGGCGGCTGTATTCCGGCCAGGGCGACCACAAATATCACCAATCATCATGATGTTCATTTAATCCATCCTCCACGATAATAAAGACTTGACTTATACAAGTTTTATTTATTAAATACCAATACTCGGCCATTTTCGCGAATACCAATTAATGCATGCAAATGATGATGTGCTTTTATATTTGCCAACATATCTTCAATCACTTCTTCTTGCATCAATAAATCTTCTTCGAAAGGAGAATCACTACCATCAATAATTAAATATTTTTTAAAGTTTTCGCGCAATAAAGTAATCATTAAAGTAAGTTCACTTTTAGATAGAGTATACACATCTCGAATAATGGTTAACATAGCAACTTCAGAATATGTATCTAATTGTATCTCTGATATTTTCAGCGGAAAACCCTCTAGCATATTATATGCACTAATGCTACTAGTTAGCAAATTCTTAATTGTAGAAAATTCAAATTCAGGTGGTATCGTCGACAACATAAATTTAAAATTTAGACATTTTTTTTGTGGATCAAATTTAATCGTACCGATCTCAGGATAACGCACTAGAATGGATATTAGTAAATTAACACCATCAGAAATTTGTTCATTATTTAATTCAAGATTAGGCAAAAACATCACCATCCATTCATAATATAAAGAAAACTTGGCTTACGCCAAGCCCCATTTTACCTTTACTTGGAATCAAAAATCCTTATATCTTCTGATTCCATCAGAAAGGACTTGGCATGTGCCAAGTCCTCAGAAGGTCATTTTAATCTTACTGTTTATTTAGCATAATCCACAGAACGTGTTTCACGAATAACAGTTACTTTAATTTGTCCTGGATACTCAAGTTCACTTTCAATTTTCTTGACAATGTCCCTTGATAGACGAACAGATTGCAAGTCATCTATTTTATCTGGTTTGACCATAATGCGAATTTCTCGCCCAGCTTGAATTGCAAAAGATTTCTCTACACCCTCAAAAGACTCTGCTATTTCTTCTAGTCGGGTTAAGCGTTTCAAATAGCTTTCAAGACTTTCACGACGAGCACCAGGGCGGGCTGCAGAGATGGCATCAGCAGCAGCAACTAATACTGCTTGTACTGTTGTTGGCTCTTCATCCCCATGATGAGCACCAATCGCATTAACGACTTCAGGTGATTCACGATATTTTTTGGCTAAGCTCATGCCTAATTCAACATGAGAGCCTTCCATTTCATGGTTAACGGCTTTACCGAGGTCATGCAAAAGACCAGCTCGTTTTGCAAGCATGACATCAACACCAAGTTCAGCGGCCATAACACCTGCCAAATGTGACACTTCAATCGAATGCTTAAGAACATTTTGTCCATAGCTAGTGCGATATTTTAGACGACCAAGAAGTTTAATTATCTCAGGATGAAGTCCATGTACTCCAGTTTCAAAAGTAGCTTGTTCACCAGCTTCTTTAATCCGTTGTTCGACTTCTTTTTGGGCCTTTTCAACCATTTCTTCAATACGAGCCGGATGAATTCGACCATCAGCAATGAGTTTTTCTAACGCTATTCTAGCGACTTCTCGACGAACAGGGTCAAAACCAGACAGTATAACAGCTTCAGGAGTATCATCAATAATAAGATCAATACCAGTTAGTGTTTCCAAGGTTCTAATATTACGTCCTTCGCGTCCGATAATACGACCTTTCATTTCATCATTAGGTAGTGCTACGACTGAAACAGTCGTTTCAGCAACATGATCTGCAGCACAACGCTGAATGGCTAAAGAAATAATGTTACGCGCTTTTTTATCAGCTTCCTCTTTAGCTTGTTGCTCAAGTTCTTTAATCATGATTGCTGTTTCATGTTTAATTTCCTCACGAGCATTATCAAGTAATAAATTTCGAGCTTCTTCCGATGTTAATCCGGATAACCTTTCTAGCTCAGCAAGTTGCTTGACATACAAATCATTGATTTTTTCTTGACTTTTATCTACTTCAGTCTCTTTGCGACTGAGAATCTCCTCTTTCTTTTCAAGGGAGTCCACTTTCCTGTCAAGATTTTCTTCTTTTTGCATCAATCGACGTTCTAAACGCTGGAGCTCAGAACGACGTTCTTTAATTTCACGTTCTAATTCACTTCTGAGTTTGTGAATCTCCTCTTTCGCCTCAACGAGTGCTTCTTTTTTCTTGGATTCACTTGAACGTTCTGCTTCGACTATTATTTTTTTCGCAGCTTCTTCCGCTGAGATTATTTGTGCTTCAGCAGTTTTTTTACGTAACCAATAACCTACTCCAGAACTCACGATAGCGACAGTGATAGCGGTTACAATAATTTCAAATATAATCATTACACCTCCTTCAAATTAGTTAAATGCTAAGGGTAAAGCTCAGTATTATGACTCAGCTTCTAAAAGGTTTTTGCAATTACCCCCTACAGTAATTGATTTTCTTAGAAAGTTTTACTAATTAATTATACAATTGGCTAATTCAATTGTAAATGTTTTTCAAAGTAGTGTCAAGTTATCACTTTATGTCTATCATTATAACATCTAATAAAATCCAATTTTTACATAGATAGCCTTATATTTTCTAATATTACCCAATAAACATAATTAAGACTTGGCAAAAGCCAAGTCTTAATTATGTTTATTAGATTTCAAAGTCATTCATCTTTTCAACAACTTTATGAATAACAGTTGTTGAAAAACCTCTCGTTGCCAAAAAACGATAGATTTTTTCTTTATTGGTCTCATCCCATGATTTAAAACGCTTTTTAACAAGTTTCAAAGCTGCTTGCCATTCTTCTTCCGAATCATGACTATTTTTTACAGTTTGAATGATGCTATCTGGCACACCATGTTGCTTTAGTTTTGAAATAATAGTATATAAGCTATATTTACCCATCTTAGAATATTTCATAAATAACTGATTAGCAAAATCAGCATCATTTAAATATCCATATTCTAATAAACGAAAAACAGCCTTGTCAACTTCATCAATTGTATAGTCTTTATGATACAATTTTTGACGTAATTCATATTCACTATGAGAACGGCGAGCGAGTATATAAAGTGCTGCCTGCCAAGCATCTTTTTGATTATTCAATGGCAAAGTCGTCAGCCGCATCGATTGTTGGTACTGGAGCTGTTGTCGCAACTAATAATTCTCTAATTTTTTTGTCAATCTCATTAGCAACATCAGGATTTTGTTTAAAGAATTCTTTAACATTTTCCCGGCCTTGTCCAAGACGAATGTCCTGATAGGAATACCAAGCACCACTTTTATTGATGACTTCAAATAGCGTACCAATATCTACAAGACAACCTTCATGTGAAATTCCTTCTCCATACATAATATCAAATTCAGCTTGTTTAAAAGGTGGAGCCACTTTATTTTTAACAACTTTTACTTTAGTGCGATTACCAACAATGTCATTTCCTTGTTTAAGGCTTTCACCTCTGCGCACTTCTAATCTGACTGATGCATAGAATTTTAAAGCTCGTCCACCAGTTGTTGTTTCTGGATTACCAAACATAACCCCTACTTTTTCACGGATTTGATTAATAAAAACAACAATTGTTCGGGATTTGCTAATAATACCGGTTAATTTACGCATCGCTTGTGACATCAATCTAGCATGCAAACCAACATGGGAATCACCCATTTCACCATCTATTTCAGCTTTGGGCACTAAAGCTGCAACTGAGTCAACAACAATAACATCAATTGCATTACTCCGTACTAAGGCTTCAGCAATTTCTAACGCTTGTTCTCCATTATCAGGTTGAGAAATCAGTAAATTATCAATATCAACACCAAGGTTCTTAGCATATACAGGATCTAATGCATGTTCAGCATCAATAAAAGCGGCAAGACCACCAGCTTTTTGAGCTTCAGCAATCATATGAAGAGATACGGTGGTTTTACCAGATGATTCAGGACCATAGACTTCGATGATTCTCCCCCGAGGTAGACCTCCAATACCAAGAGCAATATCAAGGGGTAATGCACCTGTTGGAATGATTTCTACATTCATCCGAGCAGCCACTTCGCCTAATTTCATAATTGAACCTTTACCGAAATCTTTTTCAATTTTGCGCAGGGCACTATCCAGTGCTTGCATTTTATCCGATTTTTGTGATTTTTCCACTGATTAATCATCTCCCTTATATATCTCATTTTACAAACATTTGTTCGTAATGTCAATAGCTCTGCTTACATTATTAGGAAATTTCTTCAAATTATACAAGATTATAAGATTAATTACAAAAAGAGGGCAATGCTGCCCTCTTTTTGTATACAGAATAAAGAAAGAAAATCACTTTCCTTATTACAAGCAAGAATGACTAAGGCTTTTGCCTGCGTCTGATGACTTAGCTGAGCCAAGTCTTTTCTTAACTATTTATTTTGCAGATTATCTGCTTTTTGCAGGCTCAACATTGATTTTAAAGCCTTTAATAGAATTTTTGTGCATTGCTGCTACAACACGTTCCGCAACATCTTCAGGGATTTCAACAAACGTGAATTTTTCATAAATATTAATTACCCCAACAGTGTTGCCAGGAATATCAGCAGATTCAGCAATTGTACGCAAAATATCTTCAGGGCGTATTTTTTGCGCTCTACCAATATTAATAAACAAACGAACCATACCTGGTGCCGCGCCAGTATTACCAAAGTTAGGTTTTTCTTCTTCGACAACACATTTTTCTTTAAAACCTTCTTGAGCAAGTTTTAAAGCTGCTGCTGCAATTTCTACTGGATCATAATCAGCTGCCAAGTCTACAATAATATCTTGGTAGACATTAAAATTGCCCTGTTCAATAGTTTGTAACAAACGATTTTTAATCATTTCACGTTGACGATCTAAGATATCAGCCGCTGATGGTAATTGCTTACGTACAATACGTGAACGAGTTAATTTTTCAATGAGCTTAAGTTGTCTATATTCCCGTGGATTAATAAAGGTAATAGCAACACCAGATCTACCAGCACGTCCTGTACGGCCAATACGGTGAACATAAGACTCATTGTCTTGAGGAATATCATAGTTAATAACATGGGTAATGTCATCAATATCAAGACCACGAGCAGCAACATCAGTCGCTACTAGTATTTCAAGCTTACCATCACGGAATTTTTTCATAACGCGATCACGTTGCGCTTGACTTAAGTCGCCATGGAGACCATCCGCCATATAACCTCGTGCTTGTAGTGAGGCTACAAGATCATCTACACCCCGTTTAGTGCGACAGAAGATGATAATTTTACCCGTTGTTTCTACATCAAGTACGCGGCATAATGCTTCTAATTTTTCCCGAGTTTCATAATAACATTGATCAATAAGAGGAACAGTAAGTTGTTCTCTGCTGACTGCAATTATTTTAGGGTTATTCATATATTTTTTAGCTAAGTTAGCAATTGGACCTGGCATAGTCGCTGAAAATAATAAAGTTTGTCTTCCTTCCACAGGAATTTGTTGAATGATCGTTTCAATATCATCAACAAAGCCCATATCAAGCATTTCATCAGCTTCATCAAGAATCAGCATTTTAACGCTATCAAGTTTGATTGTTCTGCGGCGAATATGGTCGAGTAGACGACCTGGTGTCCCGATAACAACTTGTACACCCATGTGTAATGCTTTAATTTGTCGATCAATTGGTTGACCACCATAGATTGATAATGTTTTAATGCGCTTAAATTTACCGATTTTAGCTAATTCTTCAGCGACTTGGATTGCAAGTTCACGGGTAGGAGTCAGAACTAAAACTTGTATTTGGCGACCTTCTGTAATACGCTCAATAGCCGGTATACCAAAAGCTGCTGTTTTACCTGTCCCTGTTTGTGCTTGACCAATTACATCATGTCCTTCAAGTACCAATGGAATTGTCTGACTTTGAATCGGTGATGGTTCCTCAAAACCCATTTCCGTAATAGCTGTTATTAGTTTTTTGCTTAATTGAATAGTACCAAATAAATTCGTTTCACTCAATGTGTATAGCCTCCTAAATTTTATTAAGTTATTATATTATAACGATAATGTATACTGTCGTAGCATATGTAAAGCGGCTTGCGATATACGATATTTAATGTCAATGCGTTGACCATTAAATGTGTATTTTTTACACTGTATACCATTCGGGCCATCAATTGCAATATATACCGTTCCAACAGTTTTGGTTGGAGTAGCGCCAGTTGGACCAGCTATGCCGGTAATTCCCATTCCAAGAGTAGCAGTAAATTTCTGGCGAATACCAGTAGCCAGAAGTGATGCTGTTTGATGGCTTACAGCCCCATAGTCAGTAATAATTTGTGGCGGTACATCAACAAAATTGCTTTTAATTTCATTGGTGTAACAAACTATAGAGCCCATAAGGTAATTAGAACTACCAGAGATATCCGTAATGCGACTGGTAATCAGCCCACCTGTGCATGATTCGGCTAATGCAATAGTTAACTGTTTTTCAGCTAAAATTTTGCCAATATTTGCTTCGATAGTATCATTATCCAAACCCCAAATGTAGTCGGCAATACGTTGCCGAAGTTGTTCCTCAAGCTTAGCAATTAACTGCTCAGCTTCAATGACTGTATTACTTTTTGCCGTAAGGCGAATGATAACCTCTCCTTGCTTTGCAAGCAAGGCAATTGTCGGATTGGATTGGGAGATAATAAAATCTTTAATTTTTTCCTCGAGAGCTGATTCGCCAATACCATATGTATGTAGTATTTTTGAAACAATGATTCCTTGTATTGGAAATCGTTGCTTCAGATAAGGAATTATGGCATGTTCAAACATCCATTCTAGTTCATGTGGTGGACCAGGTAAATGAATGATTGTTTTACTATCATGCTCAATGATGACTCCTGGAGCAGTGCCGCGCTCATTTTTAATAACGATAGCACCTTCGGGTATCATTCCTTGACGTAAATTACTATCTGGCATAGGTATCTGTCGATTGGCAAAAAACATTTTAATGTTTTCTACACTATCATCATCTAATAGTAAGGGGCGGTTTAAAAGGGTCGCTGTTACTTCTTTCGTAATATCTCCTTGGGTTGGTCCTAATCCACCTGATGTTATGATGAGGTCAGATCGATGCAATGCATGAGTCAATACTTCTGTCATGCGTACCTTATTATCACCTACAGTCGAGTGATATAAAACATCAAAACCTAATTCATTTAATCGTTGTGATAAAAAAGGTGTATTAGTATCTATGATTTGACCTAAAAGTAATTCAGTACCAGTGGTCACTATTTCTACTATCATTGAAAATCACTCCCAAAAAAGATGCACCGAAAACAGATATTATATGCCATTATGAGTAAAGCAATATAATAGAAGCAATTGAAACTTCTAAAGCAATCACCTCATAATGGCAATCCGATGTTTTCAGAAGGCTTATAGAAAACCATACTCATTATGTCGGATAAAATTAATCGGCTAATTTAACAGCTACAACATCATACGTAAACCCTTGAACGATCTTTGCTTTCACCACATCTCCAGGTTTACAGTCAATAGCATTTTCAACAAAAATATGTCCATCTACATCAGGTGCCTCTCGATATGAACGACCTGATACAATATTATCTTCTTCCGTACTTCCTTGCTCAATTAAGATATCAAGTACTGTCCCTTCTAACTCTTGATTCAGTTCCTCAGATATTTGGCACTGCAAAGACATTAGATTATGATAACGTTCTTGTTTCACTTCTTCAGAAATTTGATTAGGAAGATTATTTGCTATTGTATCCTCTTCTTGAGAATAAGTAAATACCCCAACTCTCTCAAAACGCTGATCCATTACAAATTGTCGTAAATTCTCAAAATGTTCGTCCGTTTCTCCTGGAAAACCAACAATAAAAGACGTACGAATCGTTATGCCAGGAATATTAGAACGTAATCGCGCTAATAATTTTTCAATATCACTGCGACCATCTTGACGAAGCATAGCCTTTAAAATATCATCATGAGCATGTTGCAAAGGTAAATCAATGTATTTGCAAATTTTAGGCTCAGTAGCAATCAACTCAATCAGTTCATTAGAGAAATATTTAGGATAGCAATAAAGTAATCGCACCCACATAAGATCATCAATTTTAACGAGTTCTTTTAAAAGCTCAATTAATTGAGGTTTACCATACAAATCACGACCATAGCTTGTAGTATCTTGAGCAATTAAATTAATCTCTTTTACACCACTTGCAACGAGATTTTTAACTTCAGCAACAATTGATTCAGTCGTACGACTGCGAAATTTCCCACGAACTTTTGGAATGACACAATAGGAACAACAATTACTACAGCCTTCTGCAATTTTAACATAAGCACTATAAAAAGGTGTTGTATTAATACGTGGCATATTTTCATTATAAAGAGTATTTGTTTCGTCAATCAACAATGCACGATTTTTATCAATGATGGTCGTATTAATTGCTTCAATAATACGATGCCATGCTCCAGTGCCAACAATTGCATCAACTTCAGGCAATTCATCTAGTAAATCCTGTTGATAACGTTGACCAAGGCAGCCAGCGACAATTAAACACCGACATTTACCTTGTTTTTTATACTCAGCCATTTGAAGAATCGTTGAAATGGACTCTTCTTTTGCTGACTCTATAAAACTACATGTATTAATAATTAAAATATCGGCTTCCTCTGGATTTTCAGTAATGGTAATATGATTGGCGGCCAATAGACCTAACATGACTTCAGTGTCAACAAGGTTTTTAGCACATCCCAGGCTTATAAACCCGGCTTTTAACATGAACGTTCCCCCTAGAATCTGTTTTATTTAGAAGCGAATCTTACTGTTTTTACCCATTTATCAAGCAACTGACTCTTCTGTTCAGTTGTAAAATTCTCTTTATCTTCTAACAGTTTAATTTTTTTTGTACTATATTGTTTATAAATAAGCGTTTCAGGATTCGTAGGCACCAGATAAAAATTATTGGTTGCTAATGCATTTTGAGCCGTATCTTGCAGTAACCAATCAATAAATTGTTTAGCATCGCTTTCATGTTGTGTACCTGAAACCAGTCCTACTCCAGTGAGTATGAAAGCAGTCCCATCTTCAGGATAAATCAACTTAATAGGAAATTTATTATTAATATAACGCAAAGTTTCACTTTGTGTAGCAATGGCAATATCAGCTTCACCCATTCCAACCATACGCACAGGGGTTGCTAGAAATTTAGCATATTGTATAATTTGTGGATGGATTTTCTTTAAATAGGTAAAGGTTTGCGTTTCTCCATTTATAGCGATTAAAGTATAGAACAAATTAGCAGAGGCTTCTGCTGCCAAGAAATCTGTCAAACATATACGAAATTTATTATCTTGCACAAGATCATTCCACGTAGTAGGTACTTTAGGTATATTCCCAATAAAATCTTGATTCACAGCAAAAACAATCGGATCATACCAAAGACCTGTCCAAGAATTTTCTTCATCTTTAAAACGTTCAGGTATAATATCAGTCTGCTCAGAAGTATAGGATAATAATACCTTATTTTTTTTAGCTTGCTCCAAGACCGTTTGATTCGCAATAATAACATCAGCATAAGATTCAGCCGTTCTCACTTTAACACGTGCCAGTAAATCTTGTTCCGATAAAGGTACAAGATTTATGCGTACACTTTGTTTCTTTTCATATTCTTGTGCTAATAAAGAGATTTGTTCTATTGGTAATGTCGTATAAACATTAATATGTTTTACATTATCTGGATTTGTTTTACCAGCATAGCCCGATAAATAAGTAATACCAGTAATAATTGTCACTAAAAAGAAAAATGCTATTAATAAAAGTGGTTGATAGCGACGCATACTCTACCTCCATTATCAATTAGACCAACAATACTATATAACTTATTTGCAAACTATGCAAGTTTTTTTTCAATAAATAATAAAAAAGTTCAAACCAACCTCTCAAATATTATACCCATTATTAACATATTTATATACCACTGCTTTATATACCACTGCCAAAAAGCAAACTGAATTTCATAACGTCTACTTTCTAACTTTTTTCGTTGGTAAATGATCTTTTTTACGATACGTTGATTTAGTCGACTTGCTTGTTAAAGTCGTCGGTTTATTCGTCTGCCTTTGAGGAGGACGAATGAGACATTTCGGTCCATGCCCAATCAGATCTTGACGTTTTGCTTTCGTAAGAGCTTCATAAACCAGAGTATAGTTTTTAGGATCCCTATATTGCATTAATGCTCGTTGCATTTTTTTCTCATGAATGTCTTTAGCAACATAGACTTTTTCACCAGTTAAAGGGTTCATTTCAGTATAGTACATGCAAGTTGATAAACTACCAGGAGTTGGAATAAAATCCTGTACTTGCTCGGGACGATAATTTAAATCTCGAATAAATTCAGCGAGTTCGATTGCCTCTTTCAATCCAGCACCAGGGTGACTCGACATGAAATACGGGACTAAATATTGTTCTTTGCCTAAAGATTGGTTAATACGGTTATACGCTTTACTAAATTTCAAATAGACATTTTTACCTGATTTTCCCATTAAATTTGTAACTTGAGAGGAAATATGTTCTGGTGCAACTTTAAGCTGTCCACTAATATGATGTTCACATAATTCACGTAAGAATTCTTCGCTACTTTTGTCAGCAATCAAGTAATCGTAACGTAGTCCTGAGCGGATAAAGACTTTTTTGACACCAGGCAAGGAACGTAATTTTCGCAATAGAGTCAAATACTCCTGATGATTGGCATTTAATTCCTTACATGGATTTGATCCTAGACACTGGCGTCCTTTACAAGTTCCACGGTCAGATTGATGTTCACATGATTGTATGCGAAAGTTAGCCGTCGGACCACCAACATCATGGATATAACCTTTAAAATCAGGCATACTAATAATTTTTTTTGCTTCATCAATAATTGATTCTTGGCTACGACTTTGAATAATACGTCCTTGGTGAGAAACAATAGCACAAAATGAGCAACCACCAAAACAACCACGATGGCTGACTAAACTAAATTTAACTTCTTGAATTGCAGGGACTCCACCAGCTGCTTCATAGTCAGGGTGATACGTACGTTGATATGGAAGACTATACACTTCATCCATCTCAGCAGTCGTCAGTGGCATTGCGGGTGGATTTTGCACGACGGAAAATTCACCATGATTCTGTACGAGTATTTTACCACGAATGGCATCTTGCTCTTGATACTGAATTTTAAAAGCATTTGTAAAATCTTTTTTATTTGCAGCAACCGCATCATAACTAGGTGTTTCAATATAATCCCAAAGATGCTCAAGTGATTCAGTTTTATAACAAGATCCGTGTACATTGCGAATATCAGCAATATTGATTCCTTGATTGAGTTGCTCAGCGATTTCCTTAACTTGTTTTTCACCCATACCATATATAAGTAAATCCGCTCTACTATCAATCAAGATTGAACGACGCACAGAGTTTGACCAATAATCATAATGAGCAAAACGTCGAAGACTGGCTTCAATACCACCAATAATGAGAGGTATGTTTTTCCAGACTTCACGAATTCGATTACAGTAGACAATCGTGGCTCGATCAGGCCGACAGCCAGCTTTGCCACCAGGTGAATAATTATCACTGCTACGATATTTTTTGGCAGCCGTAAATTTATTTAACATAGAATCAAGATTACCAGCTGACACGAATACACCTAAACGAGGTTTACCCATTTTTTTAAAATCAAGAGTTGAACGCCAATCTGGTTGGGCAATAATCCCGACTCGGTATCCATATTTTTCAAGTAAACGTCCAATAATAGCAGGGCCAAAACTTGGATGATCAACGTAGGCATCACCGCTTATAAATAAAAAATCTAATCGATCCCAACCACGCTTAACCATATCTTCTTTACACATTGGTAAAAAATCATTCTTCATCATTTTATTTCTCCTAAAAAAAACTTGGCTTATGCCAAGCTCTCGTTGTTTCTATTTATAAATTGCATGCAATTTATTCTATTTCGGCAAAAATGTTTTGTTGACAACTTCACCTTTTCCCCCCAATTTTCCAATGGATTGTCCATTAGCAACAACCTCAACTCCGCCTGCATTACCAACTGTAATGATAATATTTTTTTGAGCTTCCCAAGTCATAGTATCATTGCTCTTGGGAATACCTTCATAAATAGTTTTACCATCAGCAGTAACAGAAGTCCAACATTGCTCTGTATATTTTACAATGAGAACAACTGGCTTTGTTTGGACAGGGGTTGCTTGTATTGGCTGAGTTTCATTAGGGACGACTACAGACTGCTGTACTTGGGGACTCGCTTGAGGTTCTTTTGCTGATTTTGAGTTACCAAATAACCACCATGCCGACCCAACTAAACATACAACCACTACACTCATCATGATCCATTTGGCAGAGGAGTTATTATTATCTTTTTGTGGTTGTTCGACTGGTGTATCAACCCTCTCTGGAACAATTTTTTCATCAATTACAGAAGGAGGAAGTTGAGATTGGCGATAAAAATTGACCACTTCTTGACCATCAAGGCCTAGATAGTTAGCATAATTACGAATAAAACCTTTTAAGTAGACTTCACCTGGTATTACAGTATAATTATCTTCTTCAATTGCACTTATATATAATGCTCTTATACTAATCGCAGCCTCGATTTCCTTGACTGATATCCCCTTTTTCTCCCGTTCACTACGCAACAATTCACCTACAGTTTGCATGAAGTTTCCTCCTTTAGTTGTTCTAAATAAGTAATGATTTGTAATGAAGTTTCCTTTACGTCATTACAGTTTACAGTTAAACTATATTTATTTTCATCTAATTTATCATATCCGTATAGTGGATCATAATAATCTACAAGTAAGCTACGCACTACATTGCGGAATTCCCCTTTAGCAAAGTCAGATAATAAACGATCCGTTTTTTTCGCACCCAATTTTTTTCTTAAAGCTTTTATACTCTGCATGATTTCATCGGAATTTTTTTCATTTAAATTCATATATTCATCAATCAAACGTGAAATTCTTATTTCAACGTCAGCATTGACTAAAATTTTTATACCTGCTTCCATTGCCTGATGTAAACAGTCAGGCAAATATACATTACCTATTCGTTTACTTTCACATTCAACAACGATATATGGAGATGCCGCAAAACGATCTAAGGCTGCTAATATCGTTGCATCAAAAATTTGGGCTGTTGCAGCTTGCCCCAGACCAATTTTTCCAAAGACTGAACCACGATGATTTGCTAACTTCTCTAAGTCAATAACTGGTATATCTTTTGCGGTCAATAATTGTAGCAAAGCAGTTTTTCCCACACCAGTCGAGCCACACAAAACAATAATTTTAGGGATAACCCTAAAATTAAGCAAACGATCCAAAACATAACGTCGATATGCTTTATATCCATCAGAAAGTTGGAAAACTTGTATACCCATCAGAGTAAGGATCGTGACGATTGCTTTAGAACGCATACCACCACGCCAACAATAAACAACAATAGGACGACCTGTTTTATAAAGAATGTTGACTTGATTAACAATATCAGGCAACTTACGAGAAGCAACGGCTAATCCCAATTCTTTAGCTTTTTCTATACTCACTTGTTTGTATAGAGTACCGATCTCACTTCTTTCTTCATTAGAAAATATCGGAATATTGATTGCACTTGGTATATGTCCAATGGAAAATTCTGCTGGTGAGCGCACATCAATATAAAGTGTCTGGGGTAAATTTAAAGTTTCTTCAATCATAATCGTTTTATGCAATTTTTATTCACCAATAGTAGCTATTTTCTCCTACTAATATTCCTTCAAATGTATCATATTATGGTACCTCTATAAGCTTATCATTTACTAGCAAAATATACCATAGTATTTTAATTTTTTTTACAAAAAATTGATAATATAATCGATAAATTTATATTTTGACACTTTGAAACTTTATTCGAGATAGGATTATAAAATCCTGTAATTAAAATGTAAAAATAATATCAATTTTAAATATAGAGTCGAATCGGTAATTTCTTATCTCTAAAAACAGCTAAATACCACAATATCCTGTACTCATCTTTTTTAGAGATAAGAAATACTAAAAATAGCTTACGATAACTTCTTCAGTATAGGTTCATAGGCTAGCATGGTACCTGGTTGCAACTCACTCCGTAAATAATCACTAGGATCCGTCGTCAAGAGTTTAATAATCCGACATTGGGCAGAGCCTACCTTCTCAACGACACACTTCATACCATTGTATTCAGCCTCTTCATAAACAGGTTGAACAGTCAAATCAGATAAGACGAGGTCTGGGTCGACAATACTCCATAGAATCATTGTCTCAACCCCTTACTTTCTTTATTCGCTTTAATCAATTCATTTAATTTATTTTGTGCTTGGGATAAACCTCCTATTTCATTAATTAATCCATACTGTACAGCATCTCTACCTACAACGGATGTACCAATATCACGAGAGAGCTCACCCATTTTAAATAATAATTCTTTCCATTTTTCTTCAGAAATAGTAGAATGATCAGCAACAAATTTATTAACTCGATCTTGCATCTTTTCTAAATAATCAAAGGAACTTTGAGCACCAATCACAAGTCCTGTCAGTCTGATCGGATGAATGGTCATGGTCGCACTTTCAACAATAAAGGAATACGTAGCAGATACAGCAATCGGTACTCCAATACTATGTCCCCCACCAAGTACGATTGAAACAGATGGTTTTGACATACTAGCAATCATTTCGGCAATAGCAAGGCCCGCTTCTACATCACCACCAACAGTATTCAAAAGTAATAATAAGCCTTCAATATCAGGATTTTGCTCGATTGCTACTAATTGAGGCATGATATGTTCATATTTAGTTGTCTTATTTTGAGGTGGTAATACCATGTGCCCTTCGACTTGCCCAATAATTGTCATCACATGAATATTACTTTTAGCTGTAGCTACTTCAGTACTACCCAATTCTTGAATCGTATCTAAAGCATCAACCTTTTTAGCCGTTACTATTTTTTTAGAATGATCTGTTTCACTTGGTGGTATTTTAGGATTTTCAGGATTTGTTCCAGGTGGTTCAACAACAGGATTCGTATTAAATAGCATAATATTACCTCCAGTACATTAATCTCTCATTATAGTATTAACCATGTATAAAATTTCATACCGTATTAATAAAGAAAACTTGATTTATGCTTAGTCTATAGACTAAAACAGAAACCAAGTTTTGCAGAATCTATTCGCAAATTTATACTTCCATGATAATTGGTAAAATCATAGGGCGACGACGTGTCTTCTCATATAAATATTTACCTAACGTATCACGTACACTAGACTTTATAGTGGCCCACTCAGTAATATTGTTTACTTCACATTTTTCTAAAGTTTGTCTGACTTTAATTTTAGCTTCGTCCATTAATTGTTCAGATTCACGAACATAGACAAAACCTCGAGACACAATATCTGGACCAGCTAATACGCAACCATGCTGCTTATCCATCGTCATGACAACGATTAATATACCCTCTTGTGACAGTTGTCGACGATCGCGCAAAACAATATTACCAACATCGCCAACACCTAAACCATCCACCAGTACAATACCTGCTGTTACTTTTCCAGAAATAGCACCTTTCTCTGGAGTAAATTCCAACATATGTCCATTTTCAGCAATAAAAATATTTTCTTTAGGCATTCCTAATCCTTGAGCAAGTTTTGAATGTTTTACCAAATGGCGGAATTCACCATGTACAGGAATAAAAAATTTAGGGCGAATTAAATTATGCATCAGTTTCAATTCTTCTTGACTCGCATGCCCTGATACATGAACACCAGATGCTTTTTCATAAATGACTTCTGCACCTTGACGAAGTAAATAATCAATCGTCCGTGATACTAATTTTTCATTTCCTGGGATTGGTGTAGCCGAAATAATAATGGTATCACTTGGAATAATGTCAACTTTGCGATGATCGGACATAGCCATTCGAGTCAGCGCAGACATAGGCTCACCTTGGCTACCAGTGGTTACAATAACAATACCTGACGACGGATAATTTTTGATTTCATCAATATCAATTAATACACCTTCAGGTATCATCAGATAACCAAGTTCCGATGCAATATTCACCACATTAATCATACTGCGACCCAAAAATGCGACTTTACGTTTATATTTGTAGGCAGTATCAATTGCCTGCTGTACACGATGTATATTTGAAGAAAAACTTGCAATAATAATCCGGCCAGTAGCTGTACTAAAGGTTTCATCAAATGTGACACCAACGGATTTTTCACTCATTGTATAACCAACATGCTCAGCATTTGTACTATCAGCCAACATGACAAGCACACCCTGATCACCTAGTTCAGCAAACTTATGGAAATCTGTCACTTTACCATCGACAGGAGTTTGATCAAATTTAAAGTCACCAGTATGTACAATAGTGCCAATTGGTGTTTTAACAGAGATGGCCACTGAATCAGCAATACTGTGACTAACATTAATAAATCCTACAGAAAAAATACCGATTTGAACTTCATCACCAGCTTGTACAGGTATTAAATTGGTTGCTGGTACATTATTTTCTTTTAGTTTTCCTTCTAGAATACCAAGTGTCAATCGTGTACCATAGACGGGTACATTTAGTTGTTTTAATACATAAGGTAATGCACCAATATGATCTTCATGACCATGTGTCAGCACAATCGCTCTTACAAAATCCCTATTTTCAATTAAATACGATATGTCTGGAATGACTAAATCAATGCCGAGCATATCGTCTTCCGGAAACATAAGACCACAATCAATAACAATAATATCGTCACCAAAACGAATGACGGTCATATTTTTACCAATCTCCCCCATTCCGCCTAAGGGGATAATTTGAATTTTTTGTTGCATTTTTGCCAAAAAAAATTACACCTCCATATTTTTTTACTAAAATAAGAAAAATAAACTATCATTGTTAGTGCCGTTCGTTAGAAAATGAGCTAAAAACCGGCCGTTCATTTACTTGTTCTAATTATAACTTATATTAAAGTCAATTTGCAACAGATGAAGGTGTATTTGTTGATATTATATGTAAATTCCATCATTCAATATAAAACCCCATCTTATATTAATAAGATGGGGTTTTAAAGATTAAATGATATTCATTTTATGCATCATATTTTTCACTTGTTCTAATTCACCTTCAGTAGGTGGTATTAATGGTAATCTAAAGGGACCAGCGCTCAGACCGAGAAGATTAACAGCTGTTTTCACAGGTATAGGGTTTGTTGTGATAAACATGGTTTTAAAGAAAGGTATGAGTTCTGCTTGTATGGCTTGTGCTTTGGCAATCTCATTATTGTTAAAAGCTGCAATCATTTCTTGCATACGACTACCAACAATATGGGCCGCTACGCTAATTACACCAACTCCACCAACAGCTAAGGTCGGCAACGTAAGACTATCATCACCACTGTATACTAAAAAATCCTTAGGTGTGCTACGAATAATTTCAGATACCTGTTCAAGATTTCCACTCGCTTCTTTAATCGCAACAATATTTTTAATTTCTGCTAAACGTGCAACAGTTACAGGTAGGATATTAGAAGCGGTACGTCCAGGTACATTATACAGAATTAAAGGTAAATCTGTTTTTTCTGCAATGGCTTTAAAGTGTTGATAAAACCCTTCTTGTGGTGGTTTATTATAATAGGGACCGACGAGCATGGCACCATGTACACCCAATTTCTCTGCTGCTTGTGTCATTTCAATTGAAACACGCGTATCATTAGAACCAGTTCCAGCGATAACAATAGCTTCATCCCCTACAGCATCAAGTACTGTAGAATATAAATTGAGCTTTTCTTCATTAGTTAGTGTCGCTGCTTCACCTGTACTACCAGTCACCACTAATCCATTTGAACCATTCGCTACTAAATATTTAGCCAGATTTGCTGCCGCTTTATAATTAACACTCAGGTCATCATGAAAGGGGGTTACCATAGCTGTTAGAATCCGTCCAAAATTCTTCATGCCATTTCTCTCCTTACTTAACAAGATAAATTAAACTTTTCATGTAATGCTGTAACAGCTGATTGTACAAAAGATTTCTCAATTAAAACTGAAATTGATGTATGTGAATCGACCGTCTGCAGTATTGGAATATTGTTAATTGCTAAGGCTTCTATGAAATTCGCCATTACACCAGGTACACCATTAATTCCTCCACCTACGACAGAAACTTTGGCACAGCCAAGAGTTGTTTGTACATCACAACCAAATTCATGAAGTTTCATTGTTGCTTTTTCAGCAAATTCTTCTGCGACAGTAAACATGATTTGACCAGGATGGACGTTAATTAAATCTACACTAATCCCATTATCAGACATTGATTTGAAAATATTAAAACTAGCAGCATTATTACTTGAATCGTGTAATGTAATTTTGATTTGTGCAATATTATTGATCGAAGTAACCCCCGTGGCAATGCGATCATTTACGGCTGTTTCTTCACTTGTTTCAGGGGTTATATTCGTTATTAATGTCCCCGGTGCATTTGAAAATGTTGATTTTACAACCAATGGAATATTTTTCTGCATAGCAATTTCAACGGCTCGCGGATGAATGACTTTTGCACCTTGATGAGCCAGTTGACAAACTTCGCCATAACTAATACAATCTAAAATTTTCGCATTTGTGACCATGCGTGGGTCAGCCGTCATAATGCCATCTACATCTGTATATATTTCAACGATATCAGCATTAAGAGCTGCTCCTAGTGCTGCTGCCGTAGTATCACTACCACCACGTCCTAATGTAGTAAATTCATGATCAACGCTAATACCTTGAAAGCCGCAAACTACAGGAATTTTACCTGATTTTTGCAAACTAAGTATTCGAGTCGGATCAACTTTTAAAATGCGTGCATTATTAAAATTATTATCAGTTATAATACCAGCCTGCCCACCGGTGAGCATAATCGCATCAAGTCCAGCAGCTTGCAGTGTGCCAGTCATAACGACTGCAGAAATCATTTCCCCACAATACAAAATTTGATCAAGTTCACGACTGTTAATATCTTTATAAGTTCCTCGTGCCAGATCCATAAAAGTATCTGTAGCGTAACATTCACCTCGGCGCCCCATCGCTGAGACCACAACAACAGGACTCAAACCATTGTCACATGCAATTTGTATTTTTTGTACAACCAATTCACGAGCTTCAGGGGTTGCAACTGAGGTACCACCAAATTTCTGTACAATTATCCCCATTATTCACACCTCAAAGTACGTTATGTTCAATCATATACTCCGCAATTTGCAAAGCATTTAAAGCCGCGCCTTTACGAATTTGATCTCCAACAACCCATAAATTTAAACCATGTGCTACTGTTTCATCTTTGCGAATGCGACCGACAAAGACTTCATTTTGATTCGAAGTAAAGAGTGGCATTGGGTAGATTTGTTCTTGTGGATTATCCTGTACAATGACTCCTGGGAAAGCAGCCAAGAGTTTTTTCGCCTCTTCAACGGAAACTTCTTCATCAAATTCAATATTAATGGATTCTGAGTGACTACGATATACAGGTATTCTGATCGTTGTTGCTGTAATACCCATATTATAATCATTAAATATTTTATGTGTCTCATGAACCATTTTCATTTCTTCTTTAGTGTAACCATCTTCTAAAAATGCATCAATTTGAGGAATTACATTAAAAGCAATTTGATAATGTTTCGGCAAACCAGCACTTGGTAAAATCGTTGCTTCAACTGGTTTATTCTCTACAATAGCTGCGACTTGATTGTCAAGTTCATCAATCGCTTCTTTACCTGCGCCTGATACGGCTTGATATGTTGAAACGACAATTCGTTTAATTTTTGCTTGATTATATAATGGTTTAAGAGCCATTGCCATAATAATTGTGGAACAATTTGGATTTGCAATAATTCCTTTATGTTTTTGGATATCTTCTGGATTTACCTCTGGGACAATTAGAGGTACTTCAGGATCCATTCTAAAGGCACTGGAATTATCAATAACGACGGCTCCATGCTTTACGGCAGCTGACGCAAATTTTGTACTGGCAGATCCACCTGCAAATAGAGCAATATCAATATCCTTAAAAGAATCATCTGTAGCTTCTTCTACTGTATAGTCTTTCCCCATAAACGTAATAATTTTACCCGCAGAACGACTTGATGCAAGTAATTTTAGATTATCAAAAGGGAAATTACGTTCTTCAATTAAATTTAAAAATTCTTGCCCAACAGCACCAGTAGCTCCAAGTATTGCTACATTATATTTTTTCATATTAATTCCTCTCCTTGATACTATTTTTTAGTGTAAAATTAAACTTATTTCAAAATTTCTTCAAGCCCATATACTAATCCATTTGCTGTCAATACATGTTTGCATGCAAGTACAACACCTGGCATAAAAGATTCTCGAGATATAGAATCATGGCGAATTGTTAATGTTTGGCCTAGTCCACCGAAGATGACTTCTTGATGAGCGACATAACCTGGTAAACGAACACTATGCATCCGAATCCCAGAAAAATCTCCCCCTCGTGCACCAGCAATTTTTTCTACTTCATCAGGATGACCTTGTTTCATAACACCACGACTTTTAGTAATAAGCTCAGCCGTATATAATGCTGTACCAGATGGAGCATCAAGTTTTTGATCATGATGCAATTCAATAATCTCAACATGAGGAAAGAATTTAGCTGCATCTTGTGATAATTTCATCATTAGAATAGCACCAATTGAAAAGTTTGGCGCAATAAGAGCATTGACTTTAGTTTTTAAACAGGACTCACGGATTTCTGTGAGGTCGGCTTCAGATAAACCTGTAGTACCAACAACAGGACAAACACCATTTTTGAGTGCAATACGAAGATTACTCATGACAACTTCTGGTCGTGTAAAATCAACCATAACTTGTGGTTTTGTCTCATTAATCACTGTTTGTAAATCATCACCGACAATGATTCCAGTCTTTCCTGCGCCGATTAAATCACCAATATCAACAAAATCTGATTTAACATCAACAGCTCCGACAATACTTAATTGTGCATCATTATGTATGGCTTTGAGTACTTCTCTTCCCATCTTTCCATAAGCTCCACACACGATTACTCTAATCATTGTACACCCCCTAATATTAATAATCTATTCAATGTAAGTGGCGAATGTCACTCATTGGGCAAAAATAATAGCCGATGAGCATAAATCTCATCGGCTGTCTACGACTAGTTAGACAGATCTAAGGAAATGATAAAATAACATAAAATTATTTCACCATGTCTTAGATGAGATAGCACTCCACTAAAAATATTTTTAGTGACAGTCTTGCACCTGTTTGATGAAAGACCAACATAAGGGATTTGGTATCGATTATGTTTCGGCAGTCAACCCTTTTCTTTCAGATCATTGATACCATTCTCCCTGAAAGTACTCTTGTTGCCTGCACCTCTATTTCATCCTGCGCAGGATGAAGACTATTAAATTACATACATTGTATAATAGTGGTTAAAGAAGTGTCAACACTTTTAATGAAATTTTAAATTTACTTACTATGACTTTTAACTTCTTTGGCACCGTTTTGCCTTAATATTTGTGCTACTGAATTGACTTTTGCTACATCAGTGCGAATAATCGCAAGGATACTCCCCTGAACAACTTCTTGCTCATAGTGATGACTTTCATCGGCAGGAATACCCCAATCAATGAGTCCGCCAGTTATACCACCTGCAATGGCTCCGCTGATTGCTCCTGCGATAGGGCCAGCAGCTATAATAGGACCGATACCAGGAATAGCCAAAGCTCCTGCACCTAAAAGCAACCCGCCAATTCCACCAAGTGTACTCCCTGTTAATGTTCCATCAAAAATATCATCATCGGAATCATTACCAGAATCATCATCATTCTCTTGTTTTTTAGAAATAATATTAATTTCTTCAGTGGTAAAACCTTGTTGACGCAAGGCGTTTACAGCATTTTCAGCGTTAGAGCGGGAACCAAATACCCCAATAATAGTTTGGTTAGATTTTTGTGTATTAGTTGTATTAGTTGTATTAACTACATTATTTGCACTAGTTGTATTCACTGTATTCATCTGCGTTGCTGATGCTTGAGTAGTATTGGAACTTGCTGCAGTATAACTGTTCACTAATGAGTTTGTGCTACTTTGTTTTGACTCTTGATTATTCATATTTAAACCTCCCTAACATTAAAATGCATATCATGCAATTTAATGTTAGGTTATCCATAATCATTGGGAATATGTATTTTATTGTTTCATACGATGTAATTTAGTATAACCTTCATAATCATTATTCAAATCCACAATAATGATTTCATCACCAATTCGTTTTATCCCTTGCCATGGAATGGTCATTGATCGATTTTCACCAAAAAAATTCATTAAACTATTTTGATTAGGTAATAAGATAGAGTGTATACGTCCTGATACATGATCAAAAGTAAGTTCACATTCATCAATCGTTCCTAAGCGAGATCCATCACTTAAATTGATAACCTCTTTTCCAGATAAACGACTTAACCGCATTTTTATCACCTCATCATCTTTTTATATGGGAAAATTTTTTTTGATTCCATGATAAAGGGTTAGAAAAACAGGTTGGATTATCGCGAGACCAATTGCTGAAAAAGCCAATGGATCAATGGAGAACTCAAAAAGAATAATCGTTTCAGGAACATTTAATTTTAGAAAAGAAACTAGCATAAGTAAGGATAAATAAATCCCACCCGATATAGATATTAATTCTTGAATAGCCAAGGATAATGGCGAAGCTTTTAAATTATTCTCATCAATCGTCTTGCGGAAGTATCTTATGCGTTGCCAAACAGATAATGCCAAAACTAGAATCACCAACAAAAGCACTAACCAGGCAAACATAATATCCCTCCACATTTCTCTATCTGTTTCATCGAAACTGAGGGACTAAGATTTAGGTGGAGTTAAAACTCCACCTAAATTAAGTCTTCTTTATTCATATGATACTCAGAGTGAAATATGCTAATTTTTACTCACCAGTACTTCCAAATCCACCTGTTCGTGTTGCAAATAAGTGTTCTTTATCCGTTTCATCCACTAAATATTGGTAAAAAATCCCTTGTGCAATCCGCGTACCTTTGGTAATAACAATATTATGTGGATTATGATTATAAATAGCAATCATAATATGTCCTTCATTATCACTATTATTATAGTAATCTGCATCAATAATTCCTTGCCCATTAATCAAGCTAAGGTTATTTTTGATTGATAATCCTGAACGAATATGTATCCCTAAATATTCATTATCTAACATATATGCTTTTATGCCCGTTGAAATTAATGTGGTAGTGCCTGGTAATAAAGTCACATCCTCAATCGCAGCCATATCGTAGCCTGCACTATATTTTGTCTTTCGTACTGGCAGTGGAAAATCTGAATTTTTATACTTGGAAATGCGTTCAAAACCTCTTAAGCTCATTTGTTACCTCCTCAGTGACAGGTCCTAATGCAGTAAAGCACGTTGTTGCTGGATTAAATAATTGCTGAGTTATTTTCTGCAAATCTTCTAATGAAACTTTATCAATTTTCCTAACGACTTCATCAAGGGTTATATAGTTGCCAATTGTAGTTTCCATTTTTCCAATTCTGGACATACGACTACTCGAACTTTCAAGTCCTAATAATAAACTACCTTTTAATTGCTCCTTAGTTTTTAGAAGTTCCTTAGCTGTAATTCCATTGGTTTTTAAATCTTCAATGTTTTGCCAAATCAGTTCAGTAACCTCCACAGTATTACTTGGCCTTGTTCCAGCATAAATAGTAAATAACCCACCATCACTATAATTACTTTGATAAGAATAGATTGAATAAGCCAATCCTTTTTCTTCACGAATGGATTGGAATAATCGAGAACTAATGCCGCCACCTAGAATATTATTTAAAATATGAAGAGTGTAAATATCAGGTGATGATCGAGATACACTTTGTGTGCTAAAGCAAAGATGCACTTGTTCAATGGCTTTTGTTTGAATTGTATAAGCTGGTATTAATGTAGGTGCAATAAGTATTTCTTGCTTTTTATGACCTGTCATTTTCCCAAAATAACGTTCTGATAAATCTTCAAGCCTTTCATGAGTTAAATTACCAGCAGCTGCAATTACAATATTATCCGGAGTATAAAAGTCTTGATAATATTCCTGTATTAACTTCTGGTCAAAATTTTCAATGGAAGATAAAGTGCCTAAAATATTGCGCCCGAGATCATGATCTGCCCATATTTTATTCAGATGGATATCATGGACTAACTCATCGGGTGTATCTTCATACATGTGAACTTCTTCTAGAACAACTTCCCGTTCTCGCTGAATATCCTCAGCATCAAATTTTGAAGAGAGTAACATATCACTCAGTACATCAAGAGCAAGTTCTAGATGAGTATCGAGAACTTTAATATAATAACAAGTATATTCTTTACCAGTGAAGGCATTTAGTTGTCCACCGACTTCATCAACTGTTTCAGCAATATCTTTTGCCGAACGATTCATCGTTCCTTTAAAGACCATATGTTCAATAAAATGAGAAATACCATGATTATGTTGCCCTTCAGACCGTGAACCAGTTCCCACCCAAATTCCAAGGGTTACTGATTTTACATAAGGGATAACTTCAGAAACCACTCTAACCCCGTTTGCCAATGTCGATTTACGATACATATAAAACTCCTTTTAATTAAACATTTTAAATGAATGACATAACCTATATTCTCATCTTTGGCAGATTAACAATCTAGCTATTAAATTCTTTCATCCAACTTATATAGATACGTTCTGTTGATATAACAAAAATCCCTGCTTGTCTTATTATATTCCCTATAATAAGACAAGCAGGTTATTATTCAAACCTTATTTAGTTAAAATATTTTACGATCCCATTCATAATTCCCTGTGCAATTTTATTGCGATATGAATCTTGATTGAGTAGAGCTGCTTCAGCTGCATTAGAAATAAAGCCCATCTCAACTAAAATGCTCGGCATAGCAGCATTACGTAATACATAAAAAGTCGCAGCTGAAGTTCCCTTATCGACTGCGCCAGTTTCATTAATCAATTGATTTTGTACTGCCAAAGCCAGATCTGATGATTTTCCACTTGGATAGAAAGTCATTCCTCCGATAATACTCGTGTCAGGATTTTCATTCGTATGAACACTGATAAATAAATCAGCATGATTATTTTCAGCTAAGTTGACTCTCGCAGCCAGTTCTTCACCTAAAGAACTTCCCTCAGCTGCAACAGTGCGATCAGTCTCACGAGTCATGATGACTTTAGCCCCTGCTTGTACTAATTTATCCCTTAATTTTAAGCCAACGGCTAAATTGTTATCAGACTCTCTTGTGTTATTAGCAACTGCCCCAGGATTACTGCCTCCATGTCCTGGATCAACTACGATTACTTTTCCTTTTAAAGTACCATTGGTAGTCGAAGGTGCAGTTGGTGTCGGCGATGGCTTTGTTACAACTGGTTGAGTTGTGGTCGGATTAGTTGTTGACTTTCCATTAAAGACATTTAAGATAGGACCCAATAGTTTATCAAATACGAAACTAAATAATTTCTCTAATGGACCAGAACTTTTCGCTGCAGTACTTTGATCAGAGAGTGTTGATGCCCCTAATGTTGTTAATACGTTATCAAGTGGTGCAGCTTGAGTCGTTGAAACTGGAATGATTATGCTAAATGTAATTAAAAATAGCATAATATAAGATAATAATTTATGTTTATACACGTCATACCTCCGTAAAGTTTTAGTTATGTAAACATGATAGCATAAATACTATATTTTTTCAACAAAAAAACAGGCATTTGTATGCCTGTTTTTTTATAAAAGTATATCAGATACTGTCGTTATCGTATATCCTTTACTTTTTAATTGCTTAATTAACTCTGGAAGTGCCTTCGCAGTTGATTCTGTCGGGTGTATCAGAATGATTGCACCATTATTTATTTTTTTCATTACTCGATCAATAATAATATCACTTGGAGGACGTTGCCAATCAATCGTATCAATTGTCCACATAATAGTCTTATATCCAAGTTCTGTTGCAGCAGCTAAAACAATATCGTTATATTCACCATAAGGCGGTGCATATAGAGTAGTTTTAAACTGAGTGAGTTCTGTGACTAATTGTTCCGCGCGAAGTATTTGTTCTTTATTTTTATCTTTACTTAAGGTATTAGGATGGGGATGACTATACGTATGATTACCTAATTCATGGCCACGATTACCTAATTCAACAACTAAATCAGGAAAACGCTTAGCCCAACTACCACCAATAAAAAAAGTGATCTTGGTGTTGTTCTCATCTAAAGTGGTTAACATCTTGGGCAAAAATTCTTCACCCCAAAAGACATTACAAGCAAAAGCGATTTTAGGCGCTGCTAAATTACCGTGAAAAATGGGTTGTGGTTTATCAGTTAGCTGAGTATTACTAAAAATAGGTTGCAATACTCCTGATAACATAGCAACAATTAAAAAGATTCCCGCTGTAAAAAAAATATACCATTGTCGGATTCTGGTAACAAATATTTTTTTCAAAATCTTCACCTCTAAGTCATGCACTTTTAATTAGTGTATGACTTAGGGGTGGCATTTATGAAAAAAACATAAACCAAACGGTTTATGTTTTAATTAATATACTAATTTTGTTCTTTTTTTGCAGCCTCAGCAGCCAATAATTCTTTACGAGAAAGATTCACTCGGCCTTGACGATCAATCTCAGTGACTTTAACCAAGATTTCATCACCAACTTTTACTACATCTTCTACTTTCTCTACACGTTCAAGAGCTAACTGAGAAATATGAACAAGACCTTCTTTGCCAGGTAAAATTTCAACAAAAGCACCAAAGTTCATTAAACGGGTTACTTTACCTGTATACGTAGTGCCGAGCTCTACATCACGAACCAAGCTTTCAATAATTTTGACTGCTTTTTGACCAGCTTCCATATCAACAGCAGCAATAAATACCTTGCCATCATCTTCGATATCGATTTTAACGCCTGTTTCCTCAATGATTTTTTTAATCATTTTGCCACCAGGTCCAATGACATCGCGAATTTTATCTGGATGAATGACCATTGTAATAATACGAGGAGCAAATGCCGATAATTCAGATCTTGGTGTACTAATGACTTCAATGATTTTACCCATGATATGCATCCGACCACGATTAGCTTGAGCCAGAGCATCTGTTAAAATTTCTTTCGTGATACCAGCAATTTTAATATCCATTTGGATCGCTGTAATACCATTACTTGTACCAGCTACTTTAAAGTCCATATCGCCTAAAGCATCTTCCATCCCCTGGATATCAGTCAGTATAGAGTAATAATCTCCATCTTTAACAAGACCCATCGCTACACCTGATACTGGACGCTTAATTGGCACGCCAGCATCTAGCAATGACAATGTACTACCACATACACTAGCCATTGAACTCGATCCATTTGATTCTAGAATTTCAGATACTAAACGAATGGTATAAGGAAACTCTACTTCAGTTGGAATCACTGGTACCAGCGCACGTTCAGCCAAAGCACCATGACCAATTTCTCTACGTCCTGGACCACGGGACGGTCTAGTTTCACCCACACTAAAGGATGGGAAATTATAATGATGCATATAACGTTTTGATTCTTCAACCCCTAGACCATCAAGTATTTGCTCATCACCCATAGCGCCAAGAGTCGTGATTGTTAATGCTTGGGTTTGTCCACGGGTAAATAGTGCAGAACCATGTGTACGGGCTAATAAACCAATTTCACAATTAATTGGTCGCACTTCTTCTAAACCACGACCATCTGGACGTATTTTGTCAACTGTGATCATTTTACGAACGATTTCTTTGATTACTTTTTGCATCATATTTTGTACATCTTTACCATTATTAGGATAGATATCAGCAAAATATTCTGCAACTTGTTTTTTCACTTGTTTAATATTGCCTTCTCGTGCTAATTTATCAGGATTTGTCACCGCTGTTGTCAAATCTGCAGTCGCATAGCTACGCACCGCTTCATTAATATCTGCAGGTATTTCATATAATTTAATGTCACGTTTAGGCTTACCAATTTCTGCAACCATTGTTTCTTGCAAGGCAATTACCTTACGAATTTCATCATGACCAAAGAGAATCGCTTGTAAAATCGTATCTTCTGATAACTCATTAGCAGCTGCTTCCACCATCAATACAGCATCATTTGTACCAGCAACAACCAAATTAAGTTCACTTAGGTTTTGCTCAGCTACAGTTGGATTGATCATAAATTGACCATTAATCATACCAACGCGTACGCCGCCAATTGGTCCATTAAAAGGAATATCTGAAATCGACAGTGCACATGACGCACCAATCATCGCTGGAATTTCTGGAGGATTATCTTGATCTACTGATAATACGGTAGCAACGACCTGCACATCATTACGAAAACCACTTGCAAATAATGGACGAATTGGTCGATCAATTAAGCGACTTGCAAGAATGGAAGATTCGCTAGGACGCCCTTCGCGTTTGATAAAACCACCAGGAATTTTACCCACGGAATAGAGTTTTTCCTCATAATCAACAGTTAATGGGAAAAAGTCCATTCCATCTCTTGGCTCAGCTGAAGCCGTAGCAGTAACAAGAACTGCAGTATCACCATATCGAACCAATACGGATCCTCCAGCTTGTTTAGCCATTTTACCAGTTTCTATAATGAGTGTTCTATTGCCTAATTCCATTTGAAATGTCTGCATATTTATTTTTCCTCCTAAATGTATCCCTACCTATTGTCAAGATTAAAACTTCGACATTTTTTTTAGTATTTCCTTTATTATTATAAACTAATCTATAAAATTACTAAATTATATGTACTTTATCGATTGACTAAGTCGCTCTAAGATTTATACCCTTTTAAAATGGGATCTAAGAACGATTACTATTTAGTTGGAGTGAGAACTTCAACTAAATCAAGTCTTCTTTCTCTTATAATAAGAAAGGACTTGGCTTGTGCCAAGTCCTTGACGCAGGCAAAAGCCTTAGTCCCCTTCTTAGATAATTGAGAAAATCTCTTACTTTCTCAAGTTAAGTTTCTCAAGAATAGAACGATAACGTTCTATATCATTATCACGTAAATAGTTCAATAAGTTTCTACGTTGACCAACCATTTTCAAAAGACCACGTCTTGAATGATGATCTTTTTTGTGCATTTTTAAATGACCTGTCAAATAGTTGATGCGTTCAGTTAAAATAGCAATTTGTACCTCTGGTGATCCAGTATCAGCTTCATGTAAACGATACTGCTCAATTAAAGACTGTTTTAGTTCTGCTGTTAACATAATAATACCCTCCCTTTTATACATATCCCCATTAGCCAAGATAATCGTTGGAGAATCGAGCATCCTCGCTATGGTTATCTATGATTAAACGTCAAAATGGCGTTCACCAACAAAATACATTTTATCATAAAGAGCACTTCTTGTAAACAGTGTTTACTCTTTATTTTAAGCTCGCAGCTGCATAATAGACTTCAGCCGCTTTTATGTCATGATAAATTTGTGATTTAAGTCCTTCAGCATCGGCAAAAGTAACTTGACCACGAATATGTTTTAAAAAACATACTGTAATAGATTGTCCATATAAATCACCAGAGAAATTCAAAATATGAACTTCGAGACGACGGTCAGTACCTTGAAAAGTCGGGTTATTACCGATGTTAGCAATCCCATTATACTGAATATTTTTAATGGTGAGAGAAACTGCATATACTCCATCAGCTGGTAAAATCAAATGATTAGGAATTTCAAGATTTACAGTTGGATATCCCATTTTGCGACCACGTTTGGCCCCATGAATGACGATACCATTCACTTTTACAGGTCTGCCAAGAAGATGGGCTGCTTGATCAACATGACCATTGCCGATCAGTTTCCTGATTAAAGTGCTGCTGACAATCACATCATCTACATAGACAATCGGATGAATTTCCACCTTAAATCCATGCTGTATTCCCGCCTGCTGTAACAACTCTGGTGTACCACTTCGTTTATAGCCAAAAAAATAATTTGGTCCAATAACAATATGTTTCGGATCTAAATTTTTTAATGCTAAATCAATAAACTGCTCAGCTGAATATTTTAGGAACTCAGGTGTAAAAGGAATGGTTAACAAAACATCCACACCCAATTTTTCGATTAATTCAGCTTTATCATCTTGGGTTACAAGTTGTAGTGGACAACGTTTGGGGGCAACTACAGCCAAAGGATGAGTGCTAAACGTAAAAACCACACTTGTACCATTGATTTCTTTAGCTAGCTCTACAGCGCGAGAAATGATTTTTTGATGACCAAGATGTATTCCATCAAAAGTCCCCAACGCAATTGTCATTCTAGGAAATTTTTCAGTTAGATTAGTAATTTCTTTTATTATTTCCATATATACACCACACAAATATCAATAAATAGAAGAACCTTTTACATCAAGGTTGTCCTGACATGAGTACTTTTATAGGAATAATGACTGCTGCTTTTTCTTTTTTCTGTCCAATACCAATCAAAACATCTTCATGATCATAAATTCTTAGTAAATTTTGACCACCTTCGTCACTCATCGTCGTTGGAATCGTTTGCCCATGTTTAAATGCCTTTGCAACTTCTTGAGATAAGATTATTTTTGGCATATACTCAAGGGCATGGTCTACTGGCAAAATAGCACTTTCAGAGTTAGTGCTGATTTCTTCCAGTGTAACAGCTTGACCAATTTCAAAAGAACCTACACGTGTCCGCACCAGAAAAGACATCACAACAGGACAATTAATTTTAGCACCAATATCTGTACATAAGGAACGAATATATGTGCCTTTTGAGCAAGTCACATCAAAAAGGATACTTTTCTCGTTCACTTTTAACAAATTAATTTCATGGATTGTAATTTTTCGAGCTTGACGTTCGACAGTAATGCCAGCTCTTGCTAATTCATATAATTTTTTCCCTTGTATTTTAATGGCGGAATACATCGGAGGAACTTGTTCAATTGTGCCAAGAAATGATGATAATACTTCTTCAATCTGAGATTGAGCAGGCATAATACAATCAATCGAATGAGTAATTGTGCCCGTATCGTCACCAGTGTCAGTTTCATAACCAATCGTTAATTCAACCCGATAACTTTTATCACAATCCGTCATATATTCAAGCATCCGTGTTGCCGGCCCTAATGCAACTGGCAACACTCCTGCAGCAGCTGGATCTAATGTACCTGCATGACCGACGCGTTTAAGATGATAAGTTCTACGTACAAAAGACACCACGTCGTGAGAAGTCATACCTGGCGGTTTCAAAATATTAATCAAACCGCCAGTCATAATGCCACCTCTGTCAAATGCTCTACGGCAACATGAAGAACTTCTTTCATGACATCATCAATTCTGCCCGTGACCGCGCATCCAGCAGCACGCGCATGACCGCCACCGCCAAAAGTCAATGCAAGCTGACTGACATCCACTGTTTTTGAACGAAAACTAATCCGAACGGTATTATCACTCATTACTTTAAACATCATAGCAATTTCTACACCTTCAATCACGCGAGGATAATTAATGAAACCTTCCGTGCTATCAAGAGTACTTAATGTATCTGGCAATACTTTTATTGTGGCAATTTTACCATGATGATGAAGTTCTAATGTTTCTAGTACTTTAGCTAATGTGAGAATACTTTCAAGAGGTTTTGACTCCATAGATTCAGAAATGAGGTTAGGCTTAGCACCATACCCCATTAAATCTGCAGCATACCGCATGGTCTGGACTGTAGTATTAGCATAACGAAAAAATCCACAGTCCGTCGCAATGGCAGTATACAAGCAAGTTGCTATATCAGGAGTAATCGTCGCATTCAACAAGGTAAGTAATTGGAAAATAATTTCTCCAGTAGCTGCCGATCGTTGATCAATATACCAATAATCAGCAAACTTAGTATTTGATACATGATGATCAATATTTAAGATTGGTGCTTCAACATGCTCTTTTACTTTACCAATACGCTCAATATCACTGGCATCAAGTACGATAAGTAAGTCAGCACTGATGACTCTTGAAGTTGGTTTCTGAATGGCTTGATAACCTGGAAGAAACTTGTAGAGGACAGGTATATCATCATCAAGTATCATCTTAACGTTTTTCCCTTGGGATACAAGATACTGATTCAGTGCCAACATAGATCCCAAGCAATCGCCATCAGGCTGAACATGGGCAGTGAGAACGATTGTATTGCTATCTTGCAAAAGCGTAGAGGTTTGTTTAAGTGAAAAATCCATTGTTTACTGTTTACTCTCTTCCT
The DNA here is from genome assembly GCF_042610375.1 of Pelosinus sp. sgz500959. Taxonomy (NCBI): domain Bacteria; kingdom Bacillati; phylum Bacillota; class Negativicutes; order Selenomonadales; family Sporomusaceae; genus Pelosinus; species Pelosinus sp. sgz500959. The sequence continues at coordinate 214,291 of NZ_JBGJZL010000002.1, read as the reverse complement.
CTTTGATTTTAAGTAACAATTCTTGGATATGAGCACTATAATTTAAGGATTCATCAAGATGCAATGACAACGTGGGTGTTAATCGCATGCGAATGCGTTTACCGATCTCCGAACGCATATACCCCAAAGAGCTTTGTAATCCTTTCCAGGTATTAGCTTTCTGTTCATCACTGCCCATTAAGCTAACATAAATTTTTGCACTGAGTAAGTCACCCGTTACTTCAACTTGCGTAATGGTAACAAAGCCAACTCGTGGATCTTTGATTTCAGTTAAAACAATTTTACTAATTTCTTGTTTGATAAGTTCTTGAACTTTTTCAACTCGGAGTTGTCCCATATCTATCTGACCTTCTTTTTTAACCCTTAGGTTTTATTTCTTCCATCGTAAACGCTTCAAGAATATCGCCTTCTTTAAGATCGCGGAAATTATCAACAGTAACACCACATTCATATCCGGCAGCCACTTCTTTAACGTCATCTTTAAAACGTCTTAAGGATTCAAGCGGACCTTCATGAAGAACAATACCATCACGTATCACACGAACTTGAGAAGAATTGAACACTTTACCTTCTAATACATAGGCTCCAGCAATAATAACTTTAGAAATGGTAAAGATTTGACGTATTTCTACGCGCCCTTGAATGACTTCTTTATAGGTCGGTGCGAGCATTCCTGTCATAGCAGCTTTAACATCATTTAAGGCTTCATAAATGATCCGATACATTCGAATATCTACTTTTTCTGCAACAGCAGCTTTACGTGAATTGGCATCAGGACGAACATTAAAACCGATGATTAATGCATTGGCTGCAGAAGCAAGCATAACATCTGATTCATTAATCGTACCAACACCAGCATGCACAATGTTAACCCGTACTTCGTCATTATCTGTATTCAAACCAATTAACGACTGGCGCAATGCTTCAACGGAACCTTGTACATCGCCCTTAATAACAATGTTAAGATCTTTAATATTACCATCTTGAATTTGTTTAAACAAATCATCTAATGAAACTTTTTGTGACTGCATTAATTCATCCGTACGTTTTTTAGCAATCCGTTTTTCCGCAACAGCCCGTGCAATTTTTTCATCAACAGCAACAAGTACATCGCCAGCTTGCGGTACATCAGCTAGACCAAGCACTTCTACAGGAGTAGATGGACCGGCTTTCTTCACTTTTTCACCGCGATCATTAACCATTGCCCGAACTTTACCATAAGCAGTACCTGCAATAATCGTATCACCAATGTGGAGTGTACCTTTTTGTACTAACACGGTAGCCACTGGGCCACGACCTTTATCTAATTTGGCTTCAATAATCGTGCCAAGCGCCTGACGATTAGGATTAGCTTTAATTTCTTGCATTTCAGCAACTAAGAGAATCATTTCCAACAATTCATTAATTCCTGTTTTCATTTTGGCGGAAACTGGAACCATAATGGCTTCCCCACCCCAATCTTCTGAAACAAGACCATGGTCAGATAATTGTTGTTTTATACGATCAAGATTAGCACCTGGACGGTCAATTTTGTTAATAGCTACAATGATTGGTACATTAGCGGATTTAGCATGGTTGATTGCTTCAATGGTTTGAGGCATAACACCATCATCAGCAGCGACAACCAAAATAGCAATATCTGTTACCTGAGCACCACGGGCACGCATTGCAGTAAATGCTTCATGACCAGGTGTATCAAGAAATACAATGGGTTTTCCTTGGCAAGTAACCTTATATGCACCAATATGCTGGGTTATCCCGCCAGCTTCTTGTGATGTTACATGAGTTTGACGGATGGAATCCAATAATGAGGTCTTACCATGATCGACATGACCCATTACCGTAACAACTGGTGGTCTTAACACAAGAGTAGCAGCATCATCTTCCACTTCAGCAATTTCAGTAGGATCTTCTTCAGGTGGAAGTTCAAGTACTTCAACACCAAATTCGCTTGCTACTAAAGATGCAGTATCAAAGTCAAGGTCTTGGTTGATGGTAGCCATAATGCCAAGCATCATTAGCTTTTTGATCACTTCACCGATTTGCATACCAAGTTTACTAGCAAGTTCGTTAACAGCGATTGATTCGCCAAGTTTAATATTCTTAGGTTTTGGCGGTTCTACTTTAGGTGCCAATGGTCCACGTGGTTGATGCCCACCACGATTTTGTTGAGGTTTTTTATTAAAATTACCTGCCCCTTGATTTCTAAAACCACTATTATTGGCAGGTGGGCGATTTGTATTTTGTGCAAATTTATTAGCCGCTGGGGGTCTACCTTGAGAAGATGTTTGCGGACTTGCATTTGTTCGTGCTTGTTGATTATTATTATTGAAAGGACGTTGCTGACTTTGTCCAGGGTTTTGTGGTCCATTATTGAAAGGACGTTGCTGATTTTGTCCTGGATTTTGCTGTCCATTATTGAAAGGACGTTGCTGATTTTGTCCAGGGTTTTGCTGTCCATTATTGAAAGGACGTTGCTGATTTTGTCCAGGGTTTTGCTGTCCATTATTGAAAGGACGTTGCTGATTTTGTCCTGGATTTTGCTGTCCATTGTTGAAAGGACGTTGCTGATTTTGTCCTGGGTTTTGCTGTCCATTGTTGAAAGGACGTTGCTGATTTTGTCCTGGATTTTGCTGTCCATTATTGAAAGGACGTTGCTGATTTTGTCCTGGATTTTGCTGTCCATTATTGAAAGGACGTTGCTGATTTTGTCCTGGGTTTTGCTGTCCATTGTTGAAAGGACGTTGCTGATTTTGTCCAGGGTTTTGCTGTCCATTATTGAAAGGACGTTGCCCATGAGTGTTATTCGCCATAGGACGCGCTGGTTGAACTGGTTGTTGTCCTTGAGGAGCTTGGGGTGTTGGTGCTACAGTATTTTGAGCCCCTGGTACTACTGGATTCATTTTATGAGCAAAAGTTCTAGTAATAAGGGTTTTCGCATCATCACCTACACTACTCATATGATTTTTTGCTTCCATATTATTGCGATTTAAAATATCAATAATCACTTTACTTTCAGTGTTAAATTCTTTGGCTAATTCATATATTCTATATTTGGACATTCATCTACCTCCATTTTTTTACAGAAACAGAAATTATTTTTCTATTTCCAAGTCAGTGCGACTAAGGTTTTCTCCATCATTCATTGTTGAGCAATTTTTTGAGTGCTGTACTAAAGCCTGCATCAATAACTGCTAAGGCTGCACGGTACACTTTACCAATACAGGCACCTAATTCTTCTTTTGAAAATTCCTCATAAAGTTCTACATGATAATATGTAGCCATATCGCGATAATTTTTCTTAGTGGCCGCCGAACAATCTGTGGCAATGATGACTAGTTTAGCCTGACCTGATTTTATTGCTTTTTCAACAGCCAATTCTCCGGAGGCTATTTTGCCAGCTTTTTGTGCTAAACCAAGTAGTGAAGTAATTTTTTGCTGATTGATCATTTGCCCAGCTCCGAACTTAACTGCTCATATACTTGTGTATCAATCACTCGTTTTAATGCCCGTTCCAACCTTTTCTCTTTAAAGGCTTTCGCTAAACAGTGCTCATTAGAACATACATATGCTCCACGCCCTGATTTTTTGCCCGTAACATCTAATACAATTTCATCATTGGGTGTACGCACGACTCGTAATAACTCTTTTTTATTTTTTAGTTCTTGGCAACCAACACATAAACGTTGAGGAGTTTTTTTTTGTATTACCATACAAACCTCCTATTCATTACTCTGAACTTGTGATTCACTCTTAATATCAATTTTCCAACCTGTTAATTTCGCAGCAAGACGAGCATTTTGACCTTCTTTACCAATGGCTAACGACAATTGATAATCAGGCACAACAACTCTAGAAATTTTTTCAACTTCATTAATTTCGACACTAACAACCTTTGCAGGACTGAGTGCATTAGCAATATATTTTGCTGGATCTGTATTCCATTTTACAATATCAATTTTTTCACCGCGGAGCTCATTCACAATTGTTTGTACTCGCATACCTTTGTGACCTACACAAGCACCTACAGGATCAACGTTTTCGTCACGAGAATGGACTGCAAATTTTGAACGTAGACCTGGTTCCCTAGCCACTGATTTGATTTCAACAATTCCATCATGAATTTCTGGAACTTCTAATTCAAATAAGCGTTTTAAGAGTCCTGGGTGCGTACGTGATACTAATATTTGTGGTCCCTTAGTTGTTTTTTTAACTTCAATTACATACGTTTTTAATCGATCATTATGTTTATAGGTTTCACCAGCAATTTGTTCTGATGGTGCTAAAATTGCTTCTGCTTTTCCAAGATCAATATATACATTTTTTTGTTCAATCCGTTGTACGATACCTGTTAAAATATCGCTTTCCCGGTTAGAAAACTCATCAAAAATAATACCACGTTCCGCTTCACGAATACGCTGTACAACAACCTGTTTAGCAGTTTGAGCTGCAATTCTTCCAAAATTTTTCGGTGTTACTTCTATTTCAACAATATCATCTAACTCATAACGTACATCAAGTAATCGAGCTTCATTTAAATCAAGTTCTAAACGTGGATCTTTAGTAACTTCCACCACATTCTTTCTTGCATATACATGAATGACCCCTGTGGTACGATCAAGTGATACTCGCACATTTTGTGCTGAACTAAAATTTCGTTTATAAGCCGAGATAAGCGCTGCCTCTATTGCATCAAACAAGACTTCAGGGGCAATCCCCTTTTCCTTGCCTAATTGTTCAAAAGCTTGCATAAATTCTGCGTTCACCTAAATTCCTCCTATTCAATTTTCATAATTAAAAGTCAAGATATAGTCTAACTTGTGAAGTTTTATCACGTGGAATATTCACTTCAGTGCCATCAATATCAATACTTATATTACCGTCATTTAGACACTTTAAGACTCCAACAAACTTCTTTTCGCCATTAATCGGTTTAAAAGTACTGATTTCGATTTTATCACCGACATGACGAACAAAATCACGATCTTTCCGTAATGCCCGGTCAAGTCCTGGCGAAGAAACTTCTAGATAGTAACTGTCTTTAATAGGGTCAATTTCTTCCAATTTGGCTTCAACCTGTTCACTCACCCAATGGCAGTCTTCTATTTCAATACCGCCTTCTTTGTCCAAAAAGACGCGTAAATACCATTCACGTTCCTTAACATATTCTACGTCGACTAGCTCAATTGCGCTACCAGTAACAATATCTTGAACAAGCTTTTCTACTAAATTTTCAATGTGTTCTTTTGACACAAAAATACCTCCTACCTAAGTATGGTTCTCTATCTTAGTGTTACCTAATCATATGTATGCTTATACCCTATATTTGGCAGGATAAAATAGCCACTAAGATGAAAGAGTGGGTATTATACCCACTCTCGCCGTGCTAAAAAAACAATTATACTACCGTTAATTATAGCACTACCCATTTTCTTTTACAATATAAATTTATTACCCAAATAACATCATTTGATCAGACTCAGGTAAATCATCAATACAGCCATGGTTCTTTAATATGTCAATGACGGTTTTAGAGACACGTCCTCTGCCTTTTAAATCCTCAAGGGAAGAGAAGGGATTTCCTTGCCGGCATAAAGCAATGTTATGAGCGGCATTTACACCCAGACCTTGCAACGATGACAAAGGAGGCAATAATCCATTGTCAACAATTAAAAAATTAGTTGCATCTGATTTGTATAAATCAACTCTTTCAAAAGTATAACCACGCAAATACATTTCTAAAGCGACTTCAATGACTGCTAGCAAGCTTTTTTCTTTTGCACTAATGGTATTACCTTTTGCTTCGTATTCAGCCAGTCGATTACGCAAAGCAGTTTGACCTTGCAGTACAAGATCGGCATCGAAGTCAGTGCCTCGCACGCTAAAATAAGAGGCATAAAACGCTAAAGGATGATGTACTTTGCAATAGGCAATACGAAAGGCCATCATTACATAGGCTACAGCATGAGCCTTAGGAAACATATACTTAATTTTTTGACAAGAGCCAATATACCATTCAGGCACATCTTTTTCCCGCAATTTTGCCACATCATCAGGATTGATGCCTTTACCTTTACGTACACTTTCCATGACTTTAAAGGAAAGCTGCGGCGCCACACCTTTGTGGATTAAATACATCATAATGTCATCACGAGCCGAAATAGCTTCTGATAATTTGGCAGTACCTTCTTTAATCAGATCTTGAGCATTATTAAGCCAAACGTCCGTCCCGTGAGAAAAACCGCTAATACGCACCAATTCACTAAAAGTTTTCGGTGTTGTATCTTCCAGCATTTGCCTTACAAATTTTGTGCCGAATTCCGGAATACCAAAAGTTGCGACTGTACTGCCAAGTTCCTTAGGTGTCAAACCTAACGCTGACGTGGATGAAAACAAACTCATGGTCTCTGCATCATCAAGAGAGATGACTTTTGCATCAATATCAGTCAAATCTTCTAACATTCGAATGACTGTCGGATCGTCATGACCGAGAATATCAAGCTTAACTAAACGGCTACTAATCGAATGATAATCAAAATGAGTAGTAATTGTACCAGAGGTTTTATCATCAGCAGGATGTTGGATGGGTGTAAAGTGATGCACATCCATATCCCGCGGCACAACCATGATACCACCAGGATGCTGTCCTGTCGTACGTTTTACTCCTGTGCAGCCAGAAATCAACGCATTAATATAAGCATTCCTTGGGGTAACGCCTTTATCACTAAAATAATTTTTAACATAACCATAGGCTGTTTTGTCAGCGACGGTCGCAATCGTTCCTGCTCGAAATACATTATCCTTACCAAATAATTCTTCTGTATATTTATGGGCAGTAGGTTGATAATGCCCCGAGAAATTCAGATCAATATCTGGCACTTTGTCACCGTGGAAACCCATGAACACTGCAAATGGAATATCATGACCATCTTTTAAAGTCTCTGCACCGCATTCTGGACAGTTTTTATCAGGTAAATCAAAACCACCTCCATAGCTGCCATCAGTAACAAAGATACTATGTTTACAGTTAGGGCACCGCCAATGAGGAGGCAAAGGGTTTACCTCTGTTATATCCGTCATCGTCGCCACAAAAGATGAACCAACAGATCCTCGCGAGCCAACGAGATAACCATCATCTAGGGATTTTTTTACTAACTTATGGGCAATGAGATACAAAACAGCAAAGCCATTATTAATAATCCCATCTAATTCATATTTTAAACGTTCCGCAACAACATCTGGCAATGGAGTTCCATATAAATGTTCAGCCTTATTATATGACATGGAACGGATTTCCTCTTCTGCACCAGGAATCTGTGGTGAATAAAGTTCATCAGGAATCGGTTTTATGACATCAATTAATTCGTTAATCCGTCTTGGATTTTCTACTACAACTTCATAAGATTTATCTTTGCCCAGATAAGCAAATTCATTGAGCATTTCTTCTGTTGTACGAAGGTATAAAGGCGGCTGCTGATCGGCATCACTAAAGCCTTTACCTGCCATCATAATCCGACGATACACTTCATCTTCAGGATTTAAAAAATGCACATCACAAGTTGCCACAACCATTTTATTAAGTTCTGACCCAATTTCACATACTTTTTTATTAATTTTTCGTAACCCTTCTTCATTGGCTACAATTCCTTCACGAATTAAAAAAGAGTTATTGGCAATGGGCTGAATCTCTAAATAATCATAAAAATTAGCAATTTCTTTTAATTCTTCGTCACCAGCCCCGCCCAATATGGCCTGAATCAACTCGCCGGCTTCACAGGCTGATCCTAGTAATAACCCTTCCCGATATTCCTTTAAAATCTTACGGGGAACGCGTGGAGTTCTATATAAATACTTTAAGTGAGATAAAGATACTAAGCGATATAAATTGCGAAGTCCAATACTATTTTGTGCCAAGATAATAATATGACGAGCTTTTTTAACATCATCTTCAATTAAATAACCTTCCATACCATAGATAACTTTAATACCAGCTTTAACGGCAGCATCATGAGCTTCTGGAAAAGCCTGAACAACACCATGGTCCGTAATGGCAACTGCTGGATGCCCCCACTGAGCAGCTGTTTTGACAAGATCTTTTGCTGATACCATTGCATCCATATTGCTCATTCGTGTATGAGCATGGAGTTCAATTCTTGTCGTTGGCGCATTATCCATACGGCAGATTTTGTTTACACGACACATACTATCCGCATATAAGACTAATTCATTACTGTATTTATCAAACTGCACCGTACCTTTAGCTTTAATGGTCATCCCTTTACTCAAAGCCGTTGATACTTTAGCAATTTGTTCTTTGTCTTTATCTTCAAAGAATACTTTACCACTAATACCATCCGTCATATCACTCACATCAAAAGTTAGCAACTGTCGTCCCGAACGTAATTCTCGTAACTCAAAATTAATAAGTTGTCCTTCAACGACAACATTCCGAGCTTCTTCTTGAATAGAAAGCATAGGTAAAGCCTCGGCCTTACTAATATTTCTACCAAAGATCACTGGATTATCACTTTTTGTTTCACTTGGAGTCTTGTAGTCCGTTAAAGCTTCCAGATATTCAGGTGTTAATAAATCATCTGCACAAATTACTTGTTCTTCAGGAGCGGTGGTTATACATTCCACTTCACAATTGCGATTAAATTCCTGTAAAAAAAAGTCTTGCATGGTATGCCTAATGTTGTGTGTCGCTAAAATTTCTGCTGATAAGTCACCAACAATTTCAATCGTTAAGGTCTGACCATCAAACTTCCATTGAGCATTGGTGAGCAAATGTTTAATCGAATACACACCTTTAGACATTTCTGTAATAAAATTTATCCATTCTTTGGATAGATATTCTTCCAATACTTTAACAACTTGCACGAAATTAACTTTATTCAAGCCGCAATCAGTACAAAGTTTTTGTGCAGCGAATAATAATGTTTTTTCTGAAACCTTTCCAGGTACATTCATGAAGATATTCCAAGTATTTATATTGGTATCAACTTCAACTTTCGTCACTTTAGCACACCTTAATAGTTCCTTATCTTCTTCCTTAATGGGCAGGTGTGTAATAAAAGTCAAAAAGTTTTGTGGATTGTCAGGTATAATACAGTAGCTATACATTGGCGTACCCTCTTTCGTGATCAATGCGCAAGTCTATTTTGTTGGTCTTTATTATAACAAAGGTTGGTTTGGAAGGGAAGTATCATTTGAGCCTCTCTCCCAATAGTGATCCTATGAGAGCTACAGCAACTTTAGCCGTTTGATTCTTATGATCAAGCACTGTATTTACTTCTACGAATTCGGCGCTCGTGACAATATTCGCTGCAGATATGATTTCCATTGCTAAATGACTCTCACGATAGGTAAGTCCACCAACAACAGGCGTTCCCACACCTGGCGCATGTAATGGGTCCATAACATCCATATCAAAGCTTACATGTACACCATCAGTGCCTTCAGATACAATCTTAATAGCTTCTTCCATCACTTTTGCCATTCCTAGTGTATCGATTTCATGCATAGTATACACTGCAACACCTAATGTTTTAAGCAATTTTTTTTCTCCAGGATCTAAATCTCGAATTCCAATCATGACAAATTTCTTAGGGTCTAATTTGGCTTCATGACCACCAATCCCTGTCAATCGATCATGACCATTGCCAAAAGATACTGCGACTGGCATACCATGGATATTACCTGAAGGTGAGGTTTCTGGCGTATTGATATCGCCATGGGCATCAAACCAAATAACACCTAAGTTCTTTTGGTGTTGCAATACACCAGCTATGGTTCCAATGGCAATACTATGATCGCCTCCAAGTACTAAAGGAAAAGATCTTTTGCTGATTTCTTCACTAACCTTTTTGTGAAGTTCAATATTAACCCTTTCAATTTCAGCTAGATATTTTAATTTATCTTCATCGAACTGGCAATGAGTTGGGCGATGAACTAGAATATCTTCCTTATCATCAATGATATAACCGATTGTCTCAAGTCGCTGCCTCACCCCTGCATAGCGTATGGCGCTAGGTCCCATATCCACCCCTCTGCGGTCTGCACCTAAATCCAAAGGAACGCCAATAATTGAAATGTGATTATTCATAATCGGATTCATTTTATACCTCCTTTCATCACACAATAATTTATTTTAAAAAATTATCTTACATCATAAAACGACCCACCTTAGTACGCATTGTAAAGAGGCGTGGTGGGTTAAGGAGCAAATTTAATCCTAATATCCACGATTTCAGAAACAGTTCCCAACCGAATAGGAGGTCCCCAAGTACCATAACCTGAAGATACGATGATCTGATACTGTTTTTTTCTTAAATATCCCCAATCAATTGTAAAAAGTTTTTGCGTCACTAAGTTAATAGGAAAGAGTTGTCCATGATGTGTATGACCAGATAATTGCAGGTCAACGCCCTGTAATTCAGCTTCTTCCAAATCAACGGGCTGATGATCCATCAAAATGATTGGATCTTTGCGATTACATCCTTGCAAAATAGTTGAAAGACGAGAGCGTGGCGTGCCAACCAAATCTTTTTTTAGTAAATCATCACGACCAACTAACTGAATATGATTTCCAATCCTAATGTAACGATCTCTCAGGAGTGTAATACCAGCTTGTTCTAAATAACGAATTGCTTTATCGGAATGACCATAAATATACTCATGACTACCCAGTATTCCAAAAACGCCCAAACGTGATCGAATGCCTCGCAGCATGTCAGGCATTTCATTTTCTACAAAGGCTCCGATATTTTCGTCAAGAATATCCCCTGGCATCAAAACTAAATCCGGCTTCAAGCGATTAATGATCTCAATCGCTTTTGCTAATTTTTTCTTACCAACTAAAAGTCCTAAATGCAGATCGGAAATCACAACAATGTGCAATTGAGTATAGTCGTCTACTTTTTTATTAATTGTGATATCGTAATGACGAAGAATTGGCCTGGAAGCATTCCAAGCACCATAAATAACAAGGACAATGGAAACGGTTACAATGGATAGGCCAATTTCTAATGGGTACTGATTGAACATCTCGGGTAAATAAGCAAATAATCGATTACTGAGTCGCACTAGGTCATAGCCTAACCAGAGTAAACATAAGTAAAAAGATAATCCTAACCAATAACATCCGCTCCAGATCATCTTATCGCTAAAATTACTGGGAAAGTAGATGGCACCAATTCGGCCTAGAAAATAAGTTCCAGACAAAAATATGAATATAACCCAGTAGTAGCTCTCCAGTTCAGATGCTACTGCCACCCCGATAGATTGCCAAATTCGTAAACCAATATAATAGGTACTGATACTATGAACAAGGAATAATAGTGCCGTAATCAATATAAATTTTGTTCGCATTTCCCACTCCTTGTCCATAGAATAAATATTGAATCAACATCTATGCATCTAACAAGTAAGATACCCCAATAAAGAAATTTTAATACTCTAGAGTCTTTATTTTACCACTCTCCATTTTTCACTAATCCTTCTGCCAATAAAGGAAAGGGTGATAAGGCTCTTGGCAAAATTCCCTGCAGAGCAGCAATCGCTACTCCATAATTGACAATCGGCACTCCTTGCTGCTGCGCTTCGACAATACGTCCTAACATTTCTCGTCGATTGAGCATACAAGCACCACAATGTACGACAAGTTTATATTGTGATACATTGTCAGGGAACGTCATGCCGCTCGCCCAGTCAAATTGTATTTCTCCTCCTACAAACTGGCGAATCCAACGTGGCAGTTTGACAGTGCCAATATCATCTTCCACTCGATGATGGGTACACCCTTCACTCATTAGGACTTTATCACCAGGCTGTAGGGCTAAGAGCGCTTTGGCACCTTCAACGAGTACTTCTAAATTCCCCTTATAACGTGCAAATAAAATAGAAAATGATGTTAGTAAAACATCGGACGGTGTATCGGCATCCGCCTTAAGAAAAGCTTGAGAATCTGTAATCACAATCCGAGGCTTTTTCTTCATATTGGCAATGCACTCTTTTAATTCTCGTTCTTTTACCACATACGCCATGGCATCACAATCCAAAACATCTCGAATGACTTGTACTTGCGGCAAAATGAGTCGTCCTTTAGGCGCTGCTAAATCAATGGGAGTGACTAACACGGCCGTATCACCTGGATTCAATAAATCACCAACAATGGTCTGGTTATCAAAATGAGCTGGTGCAGTTTTTACTAAAGCAATTTTCAAATCACTGATCCCTATTTTATGAAGAGCACTGACCATCACCAAATTTTCTATTCCAAGTTGTTGTTTTATTCTTTCCTGAAGAGATAAATCCATGTTCTGTCTGTCGATTTTATTTACAATTCCGATTAACGGAATGTTTTTTTCGCGACATAAGTTCACAATTTTTTCTTCTAATTCTCCCCCACCGATTTCAGGTTCCATGACTAAGAGGGCTAAATCAGTCTTGGACAATACTTCTAAAGACTTTTGAATACGCATTTGTCCAAGCTCACCATCATCATCAAGACCGGCCGTATCAATCATGACCACGGGTCCTAAGGGCAGAATCTCCATTGATTTATATACGGGATCTGTGGTTGTCCCTGCAATATCTGAAACAATGGCCACGTGTTGATTGGTTAAGGCATTGATTAAGCTTGATTTTCCAGCATTTCGCCGACCAAATAAGGCAATATGTAAGCGATTACCTCTTGGTGTACTATTCATGACCATCTCTCCTTTGCCATTTTATATCTTGCCCAATCACTCCGGCACGAGTAAGTTGTTGAGCTTGTAATAATTCAGAGATTTCTTCCTGGGTAAAGACATTTTCTTCTATTAATAGATCAATGACCTGCCGACCGCTATCAAGAGCTTTTTTAGCTAATCGGGCAGCCTTCTCATAACCAATCACAGGAGCAAGGACTGTAGCAAGAGCTGTGCTGTTTTTTACATGTTTCAAACATACTTCTGGCATAGCCTCTATATTGACAATACATTTTTCTGAGAATAAGCGCAAGGCTTTCGCCATTGACTCAAGGGATGATAATAAATTAACTGCGATCAATGGATAAAAAGCATTTAGTTCTAGTTGCCCACTTTGCACGGCTAAGGTAATAGCTAGATCATTAGCAATGACTTGATAGGCAACTTGGCTTACCATTTCAGGCATTACAGGGTTAACTTTGCCAGGCATAATCGAAGAACCGGCCTGGAGTTTTGGTAATTTAATTTCACCAAAAGGACTCGATGATAATAATCGTAAATCACTACTCATTTTAATCATAGTAGCAGCACAAGCCTTTAACATACCCGAGACCTCTACGAAGACATCTGCATTTTGCGTACCATCAATACTATTTTCATCCCGCGCTAGTCCGAGTCCGCTTAAACTTCTCAGCCTTTCAATGGCAATATAACTATATTTCCGTGGTGCATTAATCCCTGTACCAACTGCCGTTCCTCCTAAATTAACCTTACGCAGACGTTCCTCGACTTTATATAAACGCCAACGATCACGACTGATAGCTTCCGCCCATGCAGAAAATTCTTGACCTAAAGTCACTGGCACGGCATCTTGCATTTCCGTTCGTCCCAATTTTAGCACGCCACTAAATTCTTCCTCCTTACGCTGCAAAGCACCCTGCAAAGTAGCGCAAGCTTCCGAAAGTGGTAAGAGCAAACGAATCGCCGCGATCCTGAGTGCTGTAGGATAAACATCATTAGTCGATTGAGACATATTGACATGATCAAGAGGATGGACAAGATCATAATGCCCTTTTTCTCCTCCTAGTAGTTCAATGGCCCGATTAGCAATGACTTCATTCATATTCATATTCGTCGAAGTTCCTGCCCCGCCCTGAAAAGCATCCACAATAAAAGCATCAGCAAATTTTCCATCAGCAATGTCTCCCGCCGCTTGGAAGATAGCACTGCCAATATTGTTATCTAATAAGCCCATAGTCATATTGCTTTCGGCAGCAGCTTGCTTAACGATTGCCAACGATTTAATGAGTTCAGGATGGACTTTTTGTCTGGAGACATCAAAGTTTTGGGCGGCACGTAGAGTGTGAATGCCATAATAGGCCCCGCGAGGAATCAATTTTTCTCCTAAAAAGTCCGTTTCCGTACGATACATGGTTTTATTTTCTCCTCTCTCATGGACTGACTTAATACCGCGAAGGTCTATACTCATGATTTATATTCTATAGTTTGAGTTAAACACTATCAATAGGACAAGATAGATGCCATTTCTTTAATAGATTCTATCTATTTATATTTACTATAAAAATACAAAACTCCTGCAAGAATTATGATTATAATTCTTGCAGGAGTTTTATAAAATTATATTTTTTACCTCATCCTTATTTTTCTCATGTTCTCTAGCTATGTCAATCTGTCTTCACTTCATGGGGTTTGAAGATAATAAATTAATAAATTGCGTTGTAAGAACAGGGTCAAATTGAATTCCTGCAAATTTCCTCAATTCGATAAAGGCCTCCTCAGGTGCTACCGCTTTCCGATATGGACGATCATTGGTCATGGCATCATAGGTATCAGCCAATGCTAATATTCGACAAGCAAGAGGAATGTTTTCTCCAGAGATCCCCTGAGGATATCCTCCACCATTCCAATGTTCATGGTGACTTAAAATCCAATCGGCAATCGGAGATAAATCCGATACAGAGCTGGCAATGCGATAACCAATCTCTGTATGTTGACGCATGATGACCCATTCATCTTCGGATAATCGACCTGGTTTGAAGAGAATGTTATCAGGGATTCCAACTTTTCCAATATCATGAAAATGTGCCAATAGGCGAAGATCCGCAATCTGCCTTTCTGGTAAACCGATACTTTTACTAAAGTCTTCGACTAAATCCTGCAACCGATCACCGTGTCCTTCTGTCAAATAGTCTCGGGCTTCTAATGCTTTAACCAAGGCTTGTACAATTGCACTTTTAGCACTTTGTTTTTGATGCAGTTTCTCACGATACATATTGGTATCGGCCTCTTGAAATAAGGATTCCATGTCGGGTGGATTCTCTTTACTGATTGCATAACCAATCGAGACACTAATGGGAAACATAATATTTTCCTGGTTATAAATTTGTAATTGGTCACGAATATGGCAACACGTAGTCTCAAAATCTTTCTCAGTCTGATCATAAAGGAGTATAGCGAATTCATCACCGCCGATTCTTGCTACTACATCTTTTGGACCAAATGAACCTTTTAATATCATCGCAACATGCTTTAATACAACATCACCAGCTGCATGCCCTGTCGTATCGTTAATCAATTTTAATCCATCCACATCACAAATCATCAATCCCGTCGATCGATGATATTTCTTAGCTGAACGTTTCATATGCTCTTCAAAGTATGTGCGATTATATACATCAGTCAGACTATCATGCATACCGTTATATCTAAGTTGTTCCTCTATGTGATACCGATCCGTAATATCACGAATCATGGCCAAAACTTCCTTTGAACCATTTGGAACTAATCTAACTTCGTAATAATGTATTTTACCATCCAAAGGAAGTTGATATTCAAACGTTTGCAACGTCTTATTCACAAGCGCATGATGAATAGACTCCATTGTTAGCTCTGCAATATCTGCTGGAAAAACATCAAATATACTTTTTCCCAAAAACTGATCAGGCTCTATAAAGAGATTCTCTTGATGAGCTTTATAGTCTACAAATTCACCTTCATGATTGAGGATAAAAAGAGGATCTGGTATGGAATTCAATAGAGCTTGATTCGCTGACTGTAGCTTACGTAACTCTCTCTCAGTAGTCTGGCGTTCAGTAATTTCATCTTGATAGGATCGTAATAATGAAGTATTCGCAATAGTAAGAGAAGCCATATTGGCAAATTGTCCAAGAGCCTCTATTTCTTCTTTGGTAAAATTACGTTGTATTTCATAGTGGGCAAGACCAATTATACCAATCACTTCCTGGCCAGATTTAAGAGGTACTAGTAATAAGGCTGATACTGAGTCAAATGAAAAACCATGTTCTTTAAAAGAAAAATCAATGGAAAAAGGTGGTGGAGTTGTGACTTTATATGCAGAATAGTGATTGGCAACAACCGTTCCCTTGGTTTGATAAACTTTACCAGCAATTCCTTGATCAAAAGGAAATGATAATCCAATGCAGCAGGCATGGGTGCCAAGACCATGACTTTGATAAAATTGATTTTTTTCTTCATCAAAACGATAAATAAATCCATGAGATGTTTGGGCGAGTGTTGTAGCAGACCCTAAAATTTCTTGTAAAATATCTTCAGAGTTGGTATGGTTCATGAGATGAAGCACGCTTTCATGTAAGGAATATAACAAGAAATTTTTGCGTTGGAGTTCTTGATCCCGAGTTAATAGTTCATCAAATTGCTGTCTAAGTTCTTCTTCTGAAGCTAATAACTCTTCATAGGCTGCGCTCAATTCTTCATTTGTTGAATGATATTGATGTTCACTTTTTTTTAGCATTTCTTCGATGTGTGACATTTGTGAAATATCACGAATAATACTAATAATCAACTCTTTTTCGCCAAATTGGCATTTTCTCGAACTGACCTCGACAGAAAAGGTCGTTTTATTTTTACGAACGTGGACGGTACGAAAGAGAAGTCCGCGTTTTTGAGCAATTTTCATCTGAGAATGGACATTAACTGCTGTTTCAGGTAAACGAAGGTCAGTAATGCACATGCTTTTTAATTCTTCATGAGAATATTGATATGCGTCAAGAGCAGCCTGATTGCCGTACAAAATTTCTCCTTCACTACTCATGAGCAGGATAATATCTCGTGCTTGTTCCATTACAGAACGATAGATGTTTTTTTCGAAAATAGCATTAGAAGGTAAATAGGCATGATTAGTATGAATCATAAAAGAATCCTCCTGCAATGTATCTTATTTTCAAACTATCAAGAATTAATGGAAATTGATTTCAAAATTGAACTTTCAACATATAATAGAACTTTAAACTACTTAATTAAGTATTAAACATTTAATAAAGAAATACCTTCCATTATAGACAAAAAAATACTCTTTATCTCCGAAACTTATCCATTTTATAAAAAAAGACTTGTCTTGTGCCAAGTCCTCAGACGCAGCCAGAAGTCTTAGTCCTTCTTACTTGGAACCCTAGAAAGTGTTATGCTTTCTGATTACCTAAAAATACAAAAAAGTAGGACCTTCCTATTTTGAAGAAGGATACCTACTTTTTTGATTATTCATCATTTAGTTTTATATGATTACCAGCAATAAATTACCATTCTGTTTGAATCGTTAAATCGGCTTTTTCTTGTGATTTGCCAACTTTAAAGAATTTATATGCAATGTAAAGACCAGCATACCAAACAGGAGCAACATATAGACCCACTAAATTATCATGATCATATCCCATGCCTAATGTTACAGCAAGCATAAATGCTCCGACAATATAATTGGCATATGGATAGAAAGGCATTGGATATTTGAGTTTGGCAATTTGCTCACTGCTCAAACTTTTCCGCCATTTGTACTGAATATACATGATAAGAGACCAAGTCCACATACAACCTGTCGTCGTAATGGCTGACATGTAGTAAAACACACTGTCAGGAGCTACGTAGTTGAAATAAACACCGACTAGACAAACCGCACCAGAAAATAGAACACCATTGGCAGGAACTTGATTAGCAGACAGCTTACCTAAGAAAGCCGGCGCTTCATTTCTTAAAGCGAGACCATAGAGCATACGTCCACATACATACATGCAACTGTTGAGACAAGAAGCTGCTGAAGATAAAATGACAAAATTGATAATCGAAGCAGCATAAGGAATACCTGCTTTTTCAAAAATCATAACGAAAGGACTGACACCTTTGGGTAATGTTTCATAAGGAAATATAGAGAGTATCGCTACCATTGAGCCGACATAAAACACAAGCACTCGCCAAAATACTTTATCAATGGCTGATTTTAGCGAACGTTCAGGATCAGCAGCTTCACCAGCCGTAATCCCAATCAATTCAACTCCTGAATAAGCAAAGACAACCATGACTAGAGCCATCGAGACACCCGTCCAGCCAAAAGGCATGAATCCACCATGAATCCATAAGTTAGAAAAACCAATTGCCACACCATCATTACCAAATCCAAAGAGTATCATGGCAAAACCAACAAATAACATGGCTATAATGGTCACTACTTTAATCAAGGCAAACCAGAATTCAAATTCACCATAATATTTTACAGCAACTAGGTTGATTGCAATAATTAAAGCCAAACAAATCAATGCTGGAATCCATTGCTCAATATCAGGAGACCAATATCTCATATAAAGACCTACGGCAGAAATTTCAGCCATGCCTAATACAACCCATTGATACCAATAAGTCCACCCTGTAAAAAAAGATACTAACGGTCCACAAAAAACGCGCGCATAACCAGCAAAGGATGAGGAAACAGGATGTTCAACAGCAACTTCTCCTAGGGCACGTAACACAAAATACATCACGATACCACCAAGAGCATACGCTAAAGTGAGAGCAGGTCCTGCCATTTTACTTGCCTGAGCAGACCCCATAAAGAGAGCGACACCAATTACACCACCAATTGCAATAAGTTGAATATGCCTGTCTTTAAGGTCCTTTTTCAAATTCTCTTTTTCCAGATGTAAAGTTTGTTCTTTCATAGCCATTCTCCTCCTTTTTCATATAAAAAAGACGCATATCAACAACATTATCCGTCGTTGACAAGCGTCTTTGCTTGCAAATATTTTGTTTTACATCTCTTCAGCAGCAGCTCGCAGAATACTTTGTTCTAATACTGTAAGCCCACGATCTAATTCTTCGTCCGTAACTACCATCGGGATTAGTAATCGAATGACATTGCTGAAAATACCAGCACTAATTAACATGACTCCTTGCTCTAAACAGTATTTTACAATTTTACCCGTTAATTCTTTTGCAGGTTCTTTTGTTTGTCGATCTTTGACGAGTTCAATACCAATCATTGAGCCGACACCTCTAACATCACCAATGATACTGCATCGATCCTGCAGAGTTTTTAATCTCGCCATCGTGATATTACCTATTTTTCCAGCTCGATCACAAAGTTTCTGTTCTTCGATAAACTTGATCGTTTCCACCCCTGCCACACAGGCTAATGGATTTCCACCATAGGTTCCGCCAATATTTCCAGCATCAGGTGCATCCATATATTGAGCCTTGCCTGTTACAGCACTGAGCGGCATACCTGCGGCAATTGATTTGGCTGTCGTCATGATATCCGGTTCTACACCCCAGTTTTCAATTGCAAACATTTTTCCTGTGCGACCAAACCCAGTTTGCACTTCATCTGCAATGAATAAAATGCCCTTACTTTCGCAAATTGCTTTGAGACCTGGCAAAAATTCTGGTGGTGGTACAATAAAACCACCTTCACCCTGCACTGGCTCAATAATCATAGCGGCAATGTGCTCGGCATCAATTTCCGCCGTAAAAAACCGTTCAAAATTTTCGAGACAATGCATACCACAGCCTGGATAGGTAGAACGATAATGGCACCGATAGCAATAGGCAGAAGGTACTTTATATGTTTCTGGTGCAAAAGGTCCAAACCCATATTTGTAAGGTTTCACTTTACTTGTTAGACTCATGGTCATAAAGGTACGACCATGAAATGCACCTTCAAAAGAGATAATCCCTGTTCTTTTTGTAGCATGACGAGCAATTTTCACCGCATTTTCTACGGCTTCTGCACCACTGTTGGCAAACATGGTTTTTTTTGGTGACGAACCTGGCATCAAAACATTCATTTTTTCTGCTAATTCTACATAAGGTTCATACATACCAATGGCAAAAAATGAATGAAGTAATTTATCTGCTTGTTTTTGTATCGCTTTGACAACGGGTTCTGGACAATGCCCAACATTTAACACTCCTACACCCGCGTAAAAATCTAAATATTCCTTACCATCTACATCTGTAATGACAGCCCCACTTGCCTTTTCTACAAACACTCCTGTGGAATTAGCAATCCCCCTAGCAACCGCATTATTCTTACGCTGAATTAACTTTTCTGCCTTAGTTGCAATTTGGCTCATTCTAAACCCCTCCTTAACAATTATGATTAAAAATAAAAACGCTGAAGATATCCTCCAAGGATATACATTCAGCGCCGTTGCTAAATACATCAGTGATTTTTTCTATAGTTAAATAGTATCAGATCTACATTCTTGCGTCTATGTGAAGGTGTTACAGAATATCTTACATGATTTTGTGATATATTAATTTTCATCTCCGCAACTCATGAGCACCGGTTTCACTTGTCAATTGTTTTCCAACAATAACCCCGAGTTGTAATGTGAGCCGATCATAAGGGTCATCTAAACTTCGACCCGTAATTTCCTCAATTTTCTTCAATCGATAATCAAGGGTGTTACGGTGAACAAATAGACGTTTGGCAGTTTTGGCTGCATTACAATTTTCCTCAAAATAGACAAACAAACTCGAAACCATATCCATGTGATGTTTACAATCATATACATTGAGAGGTTCAATGACTTCCTGATAATACATCGCCAGTTTTTCAGGCTCAATTTCAAATAGCAGCTTATATATACCTAGCTGTTCATAGGCGTATATGGATTTCGAAGCTGTCTTTAACTCAGCAAAACGTAAGACTTTAATCGCCTGCAGATAACTCTTTCTAGCAGACTGCAAGCTTTCAAATCGACCGCCCAAACCAGCAGTCACAGCTAAATCAGGAATATCAATTAAAAATTTTTCTAAAACTTCCTCTAAAATAATAATATTAGGATTTACTCCTGCCTGCTCGTTCTCATAAGGCATAAGTAATACAACATCATCTCCCCATAACATGTGGAGGATTTTTTGACCACGTCTGGTTAATACTTGGCGGACAACTTGTTCAAAACGCATTTTAAAGGATACTAAGGATTTCTCATCCTTAATCTTTTTCGCTTTTAAAAATTCACTTAAACAGGTCGGACTTACAATGGCAACTTGATGAGGTTTCGTCAGATCATAATCATAGTAGGCAGCACGCTGAATTAAGATCTCAGGATCTGCTAAAGGAAAAAGTAACAGTTGTTCCAGAAAATCTTTCACTGATCGCTCTTCTGTTTGTTTCATGACAATATGACTGCACAATTCCCTCGTGACTTCGATGATTTTTACCTCCCAAGGTAATTCAAAAATGGGGAAATCAGCTTGATCTGCTAGAGCAATCACTTCCTGAGGGACTTCCTTAATATAAGGACCGATATTCACAATCAGCCCAGCTAACTTTTTCTTTATAATTCCTCGCACAATATCGTTAAGCTTACTTATATCACCATTCAAACCGATACCAGTAATGATCAGAAGTTCGCCACCTTGCACCCATGGGATAACATCAGGCAAATCTAGAAAATGTACCCAACGCACCAATCGATCCAAACCAGATCTTCCTGCCACAATAGTTAGTTTACGAAGGGAAGGTAAATTGATAATTTCATGGCAACTGATCATAACTGGCACTCTCCTCACGGTTTGAATTATTATCGCCTATTTGAAATTAAAAACAATTAATTTCTCTTCCGTCATTTCTTTGACTGTATACTGGGGACCTTCTCTGCCAATTCCACTTTCTTTAATACCACCATAAGGCATATTATCGGTCCTAAATGTCGCACCATCATTGATGATCACGCCGCCAGTTTCGATTTTTATGGCACATAGGCGGGCAATTTCAATAGAATTGGTAAATACACCAGCTTGCAAACCATAAACAGAATCGTTAACCATCTCGATGGCTTCTTCAATTGTATCATAAGGTATAATGGAAAAAATAGGTGCAAATGCTTCCATACATACAATCTTCATATCAGGTTGTACATCAGTTACAATCGTAGGCTCAACCCAAGCACCGCGACGTTTTCCACCGACCAAAATCTTCCCTCCTCGCTCTACGGCTTCATTGATCCATTGTTCAGCTCGCATGGCCTCTTGCTCACTAATCATCGGTCCAATATCAGTGGCAGGATCAAGAGGATTGCCCATAACTAATTTTTCTGTATAAGCTACTGCTTGTTCACAAAAAGCAAGATAAACACTGCGGTGAACATAAACCCGTTGACAAGAAATACAAACTTGTCCAGCATTTGCAAAAGCATACTTCACGCAAAGTTCTGCTGTCGCCCTAATATCGGCATCATTATGTACGATATTTGCTGAATTTGATCCCAGTTCGAGAGCTACACGACGGAAACCTGCACTTTTCATCAAACTTTTACCTACAGCTGGGCTACCAGTAAAACTGTAAAAATTAATTCGTTGTTCATCTGTCAACAGTTTTCCTAACTTTGCCCCAGAGCCTGTCAACAAATTCAAATAACCATCAGGCAGTCCTGCCTCTGCAAAAAGTTCACACAATAATACGGCAGATAAAGGAGTCACCGTTGCTGGTTTATAAACTACAGAGTTTCCTGCAGCAAGTGCAGGACCAATTTTATGACAAGCCAGATTCAGCGGGAAATTAAAAGGAGTAATGGCGCAAACAACGCCCACAGGCATCCGCATGGTAAAAGCTAATCGCTCACCGCATCCTGGCGCGCCTGAAAGAGGAACCATCTCACCAGTCATCCGTTTTGCTTCTTCAGCAGAAAGGATGAGTGTTTGCTTTGCTCGCACGACTTCTGACATGGCTTCCTTAATGGGTTTCCCTACCTCTTCAGACAGAAAACCTGCCATTTTTTCTTGATTATTCATAAGAAGCTCACTAACCTTCATTAATATTTCATAACGTCGATAGGGCTCTATCTTTATCGTCTTAAAAGCTCTTTCGGCAGCATCAACGGCTTTTGTGACCTCTATTTCACCAGCCACAGAAATGAGAGCACACTCATTACCCGTTCCTTTATTTAGCACACCAATTTTTTCATCAGTTACAATCCATTTACCTTCAATAAATAAGCCATATTCTTTCATCATAAGATCCTCCCATTCGATAAATTTACACTTCCTGCTTATATAAAAAAGAGACTGAAAAATCATGTATTACATACACATGATTTTTCAGTCTCCATTGACTATCAATCGTTTGCAGGAATTGTTCGTGTTTTGTCTAGAATAACAGACTTTTTAAGGTCGGTCAATGGAAATGCATTGTGAATAGTTCACATAAAAATAACTTTTAATTGTGATAATATCACAGTCAAAAGTTTAAAATTTCATTTTATAAAATGCCCTTTACTATCAAATCATCACCAATTTCAATTGATCACCATTAGGATATAATTTACAATTCCAGTAAAGAATGATTACTTTTTATTGAGTAAAGAGAATTGTTTTCTTCATTATAAAAGATTTTTAGATAAAAATGAGGTAAATTACGCTTATTTTCAACCTTTTATCGACAAATGGAATCTTTTTTGTTATCATTAAATGCAGTAAAAAATCGTAGGAGTTTATAAAATGAATATAACGACCCCTTATTACCTCGTTGACGAAAAAAAACTGCTGCGCAACTTACAGATAATTCAGCAGGTCAAACAACTTTCTGGAGCAAAATCAGTCCTAGCCCTTAAATGTTTCTCCACCTGGTGTGTATTCGACTTGATGCAGCAATATATGGATGGTACAACTTCCAGTTCCCTTTTTGAAGCACGCCTAGGATTTGAAAAATTCGGCAAAGAAACTCATGCCTATTGTGTAGGCTATTCCGAAGAAGACATCCTGGCCGTCACTCAATTTGCCGACAAAATTATCTTTAATTCAATTTCACAATTAGAGCGCTATTACGACAAGGCAAAATCGGCAAAAATTGGTTTGCGAGTTAATCCAGGTATCAGTCATTCACACTTTGATTTAGCTGATCCAACACGCAAGTATTCGCGACTCGGTGTAGCCGATAAAGCTGGGTTAGAAAAACATCTTTCCCGCATTAGCGGTCTCATGTTTCATTACAATTGTGAAAATGATGATTTTGATGCTTTTGCTGCGCAACTTGATCAGATTGGTGAATCTTATGGTGATATTCTCAAAAAGCTGCAATGGGTCAGCCTTGGCGGAGGTATATACTTCACGAAAGAAGGGTATCCCGTAGAAAAATTCGCCAAAAAATTAGCAGATTTTTCCAGAGAATTTGATGTGCAAATCTATTTAGAACCAGGCGAAAGTGCCATTACTGGCTCTGCTGAGCTAGTAACCAAGGTTGTTGATGTCGTACACAATGAAATGGATATTGCCATCGTTGATGCCTCTGTAGAAGGTCATATGCTGGATTTATTGATTTACCGCTTGTCAGCGAAAGTTGAAGAAGAAGCTTCAAATACTCATCAATACATGGTAGCTGGACGTTCATGTCTTGCGGGCGATGTATTTGGAACCTTCCATTTTAAAGATGAACTAAAAATCGGCAGTGAAGTTCGCTTTGCGGATGCAGCTGGTTACACAATGGTCAAGAAAAATTGGTTCAATGGTCTGCAGATGCCGGCCATCGCCGTACGAAGATTGGATGATACTGTAGAGGTCATAAGAGAATTCGGTTATACGGATTTTTTAAACAGTTTATCATAATAGATTTGCAAGAAAAAACTAAGTCATTCTTACTTGGAATCAAGAATCTATTTTATTTTCTGATTCCGCAAAAAATTGGGGAGGTATAAAATGAAAAAGAATGTTTTAATTGTCGGTGCTGGCGGGGTGGCCCATGTTGTTGCTCATAAATGTGCTATGAATAACGATGTTTTGGGTGATATTTGCATTGCGTCCCGTACCCAGCAAAAATGCGATGAAATCATCGAAAGCGTAATGCGTAAAAATCACTTGAAGGATTCTTCAAAAAAAATCTATTCACGACAAGTGAATGCTTTGGACGTCCCGTCCTTAGTCGACTTAATCAAGGATACACAATCTGAAATTGTAATTAATGTTGGGCAGTCTTATATTAATATGTCGGTTCTCGAGGCTTGTATCGAAGCTGGTGCCGTATATATGGACACCGCTATTCACGAAGAGCCTGATAAGGTTTGTGAAAACCCACCTTGGTATGCTAATTACGAATGGAAACGCAAAGAACGTTGCGCTGAAAAAGGAATTACTGCTATTTTAGGAATTGGTTTTGATCCTGGCGTAGTCAATGCTTGGTGTGCTTTGGCTCAAAAAGAGTATTTTGATACGATTGATACCATTGACATTCTAGATGTTAACGCTGGTAGTCATGGTAAATATTTCGCAACCAACTTCGATCCTGAAATTAACTTCCGTGAATTTAAAAAAGTATGGACTTGGGTTGATCGAAAATGGGTGTTACAAGATGTACATTCTATAAAAGTAGACTATGATTTCCCTGTGGTAGGAAGTTGTCCAGTATACTTGACAGGACACGATGAATTACATTCCTTATCAAAGAATATTGACGCAAATTCTATTCGCTTCTGGATGGGTTTTGGCGATCATTATTTGAATGTGTTTTCTGTTTTGTCTAATATTGGTCTTACCTCAGAAGTACCTTTAACAATTTCTGATGGTGTAGAAATTTCACCACTTCAGGTGTTAAAGGCTCTATTGCCAGATCCTTCTTCTCTAGCCCCTAACTATACTGGCAAAACTTGCATCGGTAATTATATCAGTGGTACCAAAGACAATGAGAAGCGAGAAATTTTCATTTATAATACATGCGATCATGCTGAGTGTTACCAAGAAGTCGAATCCCAAGCTATCAGCTATACTGCAGGGGTTCCACCAGTAGCAGCAGCTATTTTGGTCGCACGTGGCGACTGGGATGTGAAGCACATGGTGAATGTGGAAGAATTAGACCCTAAACCATTTATTGCTTTACTTGATAACATGGGTTTACCTACAGTCGTTGTTGAAAAACCTATCTCCTTTGTTTCGCCAATCATTGAATCATTGGAATCTATTTGATTTTTATATAAAGGAAATATAATCTTTCTAATTGCACTAACATCAAACGCGACTCGCTACGAGTCGCGTTTTTTTATTGCTATTGATTTTTAAATTCCATCTCCCCAAAGTCCACTTAAGTCACTTGAACCTGTTAAATTTTCAAGATCAAAAGGTGTTCCTTGATAGACATAGTAATTTAGCCAATTGGCAAACAGCAAATTCGCCGCACTTCTCCAGCGTACCACTGGCGTTTGCTTAGGATCATCATTTGGATAATAATTAGCTGGAATATTAATTGGCAAACCTTGAGCAACATCACGATCATACTCGGCTTTGAGAGTCAGAGGATCATATTCGGAGTGACCAGTGATAAATAAACGACGGTATTTTTTATCGGTCACAGCATAGATACCCGCTTCTTCTGATTGAGAAAGGATACATAATTGAGGGATTTTACAAATATCTTCTCCCTTGACTTCTGTATGGCGAGAATGCGGGACATAAAATACATCATCAAAGCCACGAAATAACATTTTCTCTTTAATATTGACAGTGTGAGGAAATACACCAAACATTTTTTTCGGCAAATCATATTTCGGAATGCCATAATGATGATATAAAGCGGCTTGAGCCCCCCAGCAAATATGAAGGGTCGAATATACATTGGTTTTACTCCAATCCATAATTTCACACAACTCTTTCCAGTAGTCAACTTCCTCAAAAGGAATTTGTTCAACTGGAGCTCCAGTAATAATCATACCGTCATATTTTCGATTTTTCACATCCGCAAAAGTTTCGTAAAATTTAACTAAATGTTCTTGTGGTGTATTTTTAGGTTCATAAGTTGCAGTATATATAAAATCAAATTCTACTTGTAGCGGTGAATTTCCTAGTAAACGAAGTAATTGAGTCTCTGTGACAATTTTCGTAGGCATTAAATTTAACAATAAGATTCGTAGAGGGCGTATATCTTGAGAATAAGCGCGATCATCATCTATTGCAAAAATATTTTCTTTTTCAAGTATATCAACAGCAGGCAATTTATTCGGGATTTTTATAGGCATAGCTTACACTCCTTTGCATTGGTGTATCTTGTGTAGCAATTCAACATCGTTCCCTTTCATAAACTGTTTAACGTTACACTTATCCTTATTATTCAATACTTTCTTTTATATTCCTGCACAGTATTAATTTTTAGTACGAATATTCAAAACAAATATAGTAAAAAAGTACTATTTGCTTATAAAAACAAATAGTACTTCTTAATCATAAAACCTCTTTAACATAGTTACTTGAGAAAAATTGTTCAATAAATAAAGGGCACCTTCATATTTTTCTGTTTCTCATATAATTCAACTTCAAGTTGAAGCCTCTCAAGTATGATTTTCCCTACCATATCTTGCACTTGTTTGGCAGTATGTTCAACCCCCATCTCGATCGATAATAAAAGAGCATCAGCTTGTTCACGAGACATATTAGGTGGAACTACTAGATCAAATGTAGGCTCAAAATATTGGTTAGCATAATTTTTTATAAAATAATTCATGCGATTACTAATATAATCGATAAAATCCCTATCAGCTTCTATTTCAGCTAAATAATCTCGGATATATCGATCTATTTCTTCTAAAGGTTGTTCATTTTGTATGGGAAATGGAATAATTTTTGCAGCCAAAATAATGCCTCCTTTTGCAACATACCAATCCTTATTTTAAAGTTGTGAACTCTCATTTTTGTTATTTTTTTATTATCTCATTATTATATTTAGTTTATATTTAGTTTTTCATACATAAGAAAAGATTTTTAAGGTAGTATATGAATAGCTGGTGCAGACTCTAATAAAAAGAGTTTACACCAGCTAGTTAATAAATTTATTAAATTTAATCATTGTTCATAGAATGAAGTGATATTACTTGTACTCTTTCTCCTGTTCTTCACCTTTAAGTACTCGTAATGCACCTTCTGCAAGAGCCATCATTTCATGTTCGCCTGGAATGATCTTAACATCGGCAATAAATTTTACCCGATCAGCAATGAGTTTTATTAGCGTTTGATCATAGGCAAGTCCGCCTGTTAAAATAATGGCATCTACCTTACCATATAATACGGCAGCATCACCTGCTATTTCTTTTGCAATTTGATAAGCCATTGCTTCATAGATTAATTTGGCTTTCTGATCGCCAGCTTGGATCATCCTTCCCACTTCTCTGCCATCATTTGTGCCTAAGTATCCTACCAATCCGCCCTTACCTGCAATAATCTTCTTAGCTTCACTAAGAGTATACTTTCCTGAGAAACAAAGTTCAATCATATGACCAGTGGCGATTCCGCCTGCCCTCTCTGGTGAAAATGGTCCTTCTCCATAAAGCCCATCATTGACATCAATCACTTTGCCACCTTGATGAACTCCAACTGTTATACCGCCGCCCATATGGGCAATGATTAAATTGGCTTCTTCATAGGTTTTTCCTAATTCTTTTGAAACCTTTCGTGCAACAGCTTTTTGATTTAAAGCATGAAATATGCTCGATCGATCATATCCAGGTAAACCCGAAATGCGTGCAAGATCAGCAAGTTCATCGACAACAACAGGATCGACAATATAAGAAGGGATGTTTAATTGATCAGCAATCTCCTTTGCAATCACACCACCTAAATTTGATGCATGCTCCCCTCTTTCTGCACGTTGCAAAGTTTCAATCATCCTCTGATTGACTGCATAGGTGCCACCTTCAATCGGCTTTAATAATCCACCACGCCCGACTATGGCATCTAAACTATCAATCTCAATACCTTTTTCTTTTAACATTTGAAGAATTCCACTTTTTCTAAATTCAAATTGTTTGATCACACTTTTAAAAGATGATAACTCTTCATTAGAGTATCTGGCCACTTGTTCAGTTATTAACTCCTCATTATCATAAACTGCAATTTTAGTTGATGTTGACCCAGGATTAATGGCGAGTATTCTAAAGTTTTTTTTCATTGAAATCCTCCTCATCAATACTTGCCATCAATACACCAATGGCGATTGAATTTAGTTTTGTACTGTCAGAATCAGCTCTCGAGGTTAATACAATCGGTACTTTAGCTCCCACAATAATCCCTGCAATCTTACTTTGTGCAAAAAATACGATAGATTTATAAAGGACATTTCCTGCTTCAATCGAAGGCATAACCAATATCTCAGCATAACCAGCTACTAAACTCTTAATTCCTTTATGTTTAGCAGCTTCAATAGATATAGCATTATCCAGTGCAAGAGGACCTGCTACAATGCAGCCATTTAATTCACCGCTTTCATTCATTTTCACAAGTTCTGCCGCATCAAAGGTAGCCTGCATTTTAGAATTTTCTTTTTCGATTGCACAAATGCAAGCTACTTTAGGATTATGATTACCAAGAGCATTGGCAACCTGCACTCCATTCTCAATAATTTGTTTTTTAGTCTTGAGATCAGGTGCAATATTCATTGCACCATCTGTAATGTAAAATAATCGATCATACCCATCGATATCGGCTACAGCAACATGAGACAATACTTTGTCGGTTCGAAGTCCAATTCCATCTTCAAGTGCGGCTTTAAGAATAAGGGCTGTATCAACCATCCCTTTCATCAGAATCTGAGCCTCCCCGATTGAAACAAGTTGTACTGCTAATCGGCAAGCTTCTGTATGATCATTTTCTCCATAGATGGTAAAAGCATCAATATCGATATGATGATCTTGTGCAATCTGCCTAATTTCTTTTTCATTTCCTATTAATAACCCATCAGCGATCCCTAACTCTTTAGCATTTTTTATCGCAAGTAAAACGTCTAAATCTTGGGCGACTGCAACAGCAATGGTTTTAGGTCCTTTAACCTGAGCAACTTTTATGATATCTTCAAATTTTTTTATCATCACATTACCCCATTCTATTTTTTTGCATCCACCAATGTAATTTTATAAATTCCGAAATTTTATTCTTTTATAAGTGTATTAATATTCCATTATAGTTGTCAACATTTTTCTGAATTTTACATATAAAAAGCAGCTCAACCGATTATTAAGCCGACTGAGCTGCTAGGATAATTTCTATTTTAAAATTATTTTTTTAAGTAATTACATTGCGTCGCATAATACTCAATAATTTCGCTACGACGAATGATGCCGATAAAGATTTCTCCATCATCTACCACTGGGACAAAATTTTGAACAATCGCTAATGAAAGTAAGTCCTCCATTTCCGCATTAACCCGTACTGGAGTATTATTCATCCGTAAAGGAATGTCTTTGATCATAACCCGTGCAGTATCAATAAAAGTTAAACCAGGTGTATTTTTCATTTTCCATAGTAAATCTCCTTCAGTAATTGTCCCAACGTATTTACCATGTTCATCAACAAGAGGAACAGCCGTATAACGATGATGTTCCATTTTTTCAAGAGCTTGACGCATCGTAGAATTCATAGGTAAATAAACAACTTCATTTTTAGGAACCAAAAAAAATGCAATATTCATGAAAACTACTCCTTTATTTATACTATTTATCAAGAAAAAAGACCTCTAAGGTAGAAACCTTGAAAGCCTCAATAAAAATCACTTTCATATTCCCTCACAATTTCTTGCAGGCGAACTAAATTCTCGACAAGCACCTCATTGGCTTCTTCTCTAAGCTCTTGGAGCTCTGCTAGCAAAGTTTCATAGCTTGATTCCAGAGGTAGGGTCATTGTTTTTTTTATGTCAATATCGATATCTTCGAACATCATGAGTTCCATGATTTCTTCCATCTTGTCATTACCCAATTTTTGAACACTTTTTAAGGTCTTTTTAATTAACTCTGCTGTATCTTCTGTAATTTCTTTTAC
Source organism: Pelosinus sp. sgz500959 (assembly GCF_042610375.1). Taxonomy (NCBI): domain Bacteria; kingdom Bacillati; phylum Bacillota; class Negativicutes; order Selenomonadales; family Sporomusaceae; genus Pelosinus; species Pelosinus sp. sgz500959. The sequence continues at coordinate 183,548 of NZ_JBGJZL010000002.1, read as the reverse complement.
ACTCAGCAGATAATCATTTTCTCGGCGTTCGATAGAGTAGTAAAGGTTTCCTCGCTCATTTGATCCATCAAATACAAATGGCTCACCCACTTTAATCGCTTCCAATATGCGCTCTTCAATTTCGAGATAGATATCGTCTAGCCCTAAATGACTGGTCTTTTCGTCACCATAGGTCAATGAATATTTTGGGGTCTGCTTTGAAATGGGTTTCATATTTTCATTTTCAAAATTTACCACTTAGAATTCCTCCGATTGCTGTTTAAAAGGATTCCCAATCCTTCCACCGATTATTATATTATCTTTGCTCATGATATGCAATTATATAAAATGGACTAAAAGAAAGAATTAAGAAGGGCTCTTCCTTTACAAAATTACAAAGGAAGAGCCCCTCTTATGATTCAAAAGGATATTTTATTCCCCATTGCCTTCTCACTTCATCCATGATATCCATGACATCAATCGATAACTCTAATGTATTCATTGCATTTTTTTCTAAAATATAATCAGTCATATCTTGTATTTCATATTGTAATGCTTGTGAGGTTTCACCAGCGTCTATCATCTCTACTTTACCATCTAAATAGTTGATCGTAGCTTGAGATGCTCTTGGAAAGTTATCAATCGTGATAAAACCTAATTCCCCTGCAATAACGCCTCTCTTTGGCATTTTCGCCCTCATGGTTAGGGAAATCACTGCAATTTCATCCATTGAATTTTTTAGTATAATGGCCGACTGCTCATCGACACCAGTTTCAAATTTTTTCATAGTCGTTAAAATTTCAGTTGGCGGGCCCGAAAGAAAATATCGTGTAAATGATAAGGCGTACGTTCCAATATCAAGAAGAGCCCCGCCCGCTAAGTCTTTGCTGAAAAAACGATTGTTCACATCATATTCTTTACAGCTGCCAAAAGATACCTGAATCATTTTAAGCTTTCCAATTTGCCCCGAATTAATAATTTGACGTATTTTTTTATATAATGGCATATGATAAATTGTCATTGCCTCTGCAACGATTAAATTTTTCTGTATTGCTAACTGAGCAATTTCTTTTAGCTGATGACTGTTTATAGTGATTGCTTTTTCGCAAAATACATGTTTATTATTGTGAAGGCTTTTCATAATATATTCGTAATGATTGCAATGAGGAGTGGAGATATATACAATATCAATTTCATGATCTTCTAACATTTCTTCGTAATTACCATAAAATTTTTCAATCTGATAGCGAGTTGCAAACGCCTTTGACTTTTCAAGGTTTCTTGATCCTACTGCATAAACGCTACCATTCACTGTGATAATAGCTTGCGCAAAGTCTTCTGCAATCTTACCTGGTCCTAATATAGCCCACTTTAACTTACTCATCATTTATCAATCCTTTTTCCACACTCCATCAGTTCTAAACATGTTAGCCGGTTTGTTCCTCCGTTTGAGTTATCTGCTCTAATAATTCTTCCATTTCATCCTTTTGCTTATATAAATAACCATTCTCCCAATTTAAGCTTATGGCTTGTTCGAAATCAGCAATGGCTTTTACAATAAAATCTACATTCAAATTTATACGAGCTTTCCGTGCATAGAGTAATGCTCTGTTAAGATAAGCCGTATCATGCTCAGAATTGAGGGCAATGGCTTGACTATAATCATGTATTGCAGCCCAAAACTCTTCAGAGATATGACTATGCTCTTGATCCTCAAGAATTTGTTTTTCATTTTGCAAATCCATTTCATCATACAATTCACCACGCCCAAAATACCCACTCGCATCATTGGCTGCTAAGTGAATTGCCATTGAATAATCAGCCAATGCTTTCTCTCTTCGTCGAAACTTTCTATGATAACATTTCGCGCGCTGAAGATAGGCAGCAGATTCATTAGGTTTTATCTGAATTGCCATTGTGAAATCTTGCAATGCATCGACAGTTTGATGTAAACCGACGTATAGTAAGCCCCGTTGCACTAAAGCATCATAATGTTTAGGATTAGCCGATAATACCTTTGTAAAAGCTGCACATGCTCTAACCCAATCTTTCTGCGCTAATAAAGCCATTCCAAACAGATAATCTTGCTGCCCTTGTTGTAGTTCCTGATTCTGTTTTGGACTCAACTGTATTTTAGCATTTTTAGTACAATAATCCTGTACACTTGCTATGAATGTTGATAAATGTAACTCTTCATAGCTGGCTAGACTTTGTTTAATATACTGAGAATCAAGAGTGAACTTTTCAAGATCTTGCACCGGATCTTTTTTATCAAATTTATCACCTTTAGTCATTAAGATCCGTTGCTCCGCCTCAAGATGCAGTTCTTCAACTTCCTTCTCTGTACCTGCAATACCTTTATAGCGATCCAACTGTTCTTTAAACAATTGATTCACTCTTTGTTCATCTACATAAAGTGTGGTATAAAATTTTTCGATGGTCCATTTACTAAGTGCCAGAGTAATTTCAGATTTAAGTTCTGGATAGTTTTTAATAAGCCATTTTTCGAGTTGATAATAAGTATAACAAGTAATTTCAAAAATAGTAGAATCTCCTAGATACTGCTTTGACACTTGTACATACTGGTCATTTGGTTCCATGTTAGAAGGTTTCCCCCACTGGACACTGGATTGTATAAGTTTTACAAATAAAGCATAGAGATCAGTATTCCCAGTGTCTACCTTCTCAAGTTCTGTTGTTATCCATTTACGAATGTGCGAATTACTTTCTGTATTTTTTGAAAACATCCATGAAAAAATACCCAAAATAGTCCCTCCTTTTTTTACTATTTCATTATCTCATAAATTTAAAATTACACAACCCTCAAACAGCAGTGGGTTTGACAACCCCTACTTCAATGCAAATAACAGTGACATCATCGTGGCGGACGCCCTCTGCCCCAATGTGATTCATAGCTTCTACTAGCTCCTCAAATGTAGTACCTAGGGGAATTTCACTTCCTTCATTCAGTCGATCTGCAATTCCGTCGCTATAAAAAGAAAAATGATCTCCTTGCACGAAAGGCAAGGAATATTCCTCAAATTCCAGTTCTTCCGTGACACCTAGAAATAATCCTGGTGTCTTAATTCGTCCCTTTGCGGTCTTTGAGTCAGCAAAAAATTCTGTAATTCCCGCCGTTACATAACGAAGCTCACCTTGATCTAAATCAAGCTCAAAACATAAAGCAGCAACCAATAAATCATCCCTAAAATAGCCGGCTACCCTATGATTAAGTTCTGTCATCCGTTCAGATAAAGAAAGATTAGAATGCAACGTTTCCTGAATCATAACATTCATCGCTGCCGTTTGCAGTGCTGTTGAAACACCGTGACCTGAAACATCAATTAGATACCCAAAAAGGACAGTTTCTTCCTTCATCCAAAGATAACTACAAAAATCGCCACTGACCAACATACATGGCTCATAAAGGATTTTTAAACGTAATGATGAATTATCGATACCGATTGGCAACATTGCTCTTTGTTCTAATCCTGCCTTTTCTAATTCTGCATAGAGCATTTTACGAACGTTTTCAGCTTCATCGGTTTTTTCCGCCAATTCTTTAGTACGTTCCGCAACCTTAAATTCTAAGTTTGTAACTAAATCCATCAATTGCCGAGCCATATTATTAAAAGAACGAGTTAATTGTCCCAACTCATCCTTTCTTTCTGTATCTGATACTAGCTGCAATCTCCCTTCTGCAAGCTCACGAGCAGCTGCATTCAGTCTGAGAATAGGGCGCGTGACCCACCCAGACATGAAAATCGTCACAAAAAAAGCAATAATAACAGCGAGTATTGCAATCACTGCAGTACGATGCACTGCTTCTTCCATTTTACCTAAAAAATCTTCACTGGCAAGTACTACATATATTCTCCAATTTATACCATTTTCTTGAAATAATCGTGTATCAATCAAATAAGAATGGCCATCTAAACTAACTTCTTGTGAGATATTCTGCCCATCGACGAATAGAGAACGAGCTGCCATCTGTAATATTGGATTAGTCGATTCCGTTGCACGAATTCTTTCGATTTTACCATTTCGCTCCTCAAAGGGATCTTTAAGAGCTGATGTAGCAACAATAAACCCATCAGCATCAGTGACAAAGACCTGTCCCGAAGCACCAACGGGTATACCTCTAAGCATATCCCCCAACCAGGATAAAAGGTAATCGACTCCAAAAACACCGATGATCTTTCCTTGGGCATCAAAAATAGGATGGGCAGCAGTAATCGTAGGTTCAAGAAAGACAAAATGTCGATACACTCCACTGAAAGTCGGCTCCCTTACAAGTTGAGCCGTTTGATACCAAGGACGAGTACGTGGGTCGAAGCGCTTAAATACTTCTTGTCGTTCTTGCGCATCACCTTGTTCCGAAATCGAATAATACCAAGAATCTCCACCCGTTTCTTTATTATTACGTACAATCTGGATTTCACCAGATATTTTACGACGAGCTCCATAAAATGTCCCATCAGACAGACCTACAAATGTCATCGCCACATCTGGGAAAGCTTCAATATGATTTACAAAATATCGTTCACGTACGATTGGTTCGGATAAATTTAATAATCCAGCTTCCCATGCATCTGCATTCAGTCGATTGAGACGGGAGGGTTCCTTCATATGCCGACTTAATTGTTCATGTACACGTTCTAACACTTCTTGACGCATTTCTTTCAATACGGAATTGACAGCCTCTTGTCCCCCACGAAAAAGCACGAAGGCAATCAAGCTTACCGCTATGAGAAATTGAACCATAAAGGGTAAAGAAAAGATTAATTGTAATGAAAATCGTTCGGCTATACTCTTGATAGCTAAAGGCAATCTAGAAGTTACAGCATCTTTCTCATTGGAATTGCGAGCAATCTCATCACTCATTTATTTATTTCCTTTCTTTATCATAATGATCTTAAATTACCCCTAGAACTTCATATGATTCAATACTATTTGCTATTAACATACAAAATTCCTGTCTATTATTCCAGCAGAAAAGAAACATTTATTATGGAAAAAGATCCTTTTTAATGATTGCCTTTTCTAAAAATTCTTAATAACAGTCCCTTTTTCAATTCTACGGCATTCGCTGGACAAAGCTCTTGACAGCAATAACATCGAATACATTTTTTATAATCAATCACAGCCTTATCATCATTCATCTTAATGGCTTTGGGAGGGCAATGGGCAGCACAACGTCCACAGGCTATACATTCTCTGGTGATCATAGGTTTAGCTGTTAATTGATTTTGAAAGAAATCAACTACAGGCATGGGTAACCGTTGATCTAAAGATTCCAAATTACGAGGGCTGATAAACTGTAATCGGGTCTTGCAACCGTTACCGATCACTTCAATATCTTGCAATTTCGGTGATAAGCCCAAGGATAAGGCGCGAGATGCTACGGGCATACTCTCACTCTTATAGCCCATTATTTCTGCCATAATTAAGTCTACGGCAAAGCCATTGCTACCGCCAAGTAGCAAACCTGCTTGTTTAACAATGCCATTTCTAGGCCCATTGCCTTCCATACCAACAATGCCATCGATAATATAAAGAACGGGGCTTACCACTTGAGCTAAATCGACTAACATACCTGCAAAATGACTGCGTTTTTTCATACGAAGATGAAACTGGGCTTTATCTTTTCCTACAATGAGACCAAATAAATTTTTTATGCCACCTGTAATGCCCATAAACGAATGAGTTTTCATTTTTGCGACAGAAATCACCTTGTCAACTTGTCCATAAATAGAAGCCAATGCAAATTTTTTCACGGTTCTTCCTTCTGGAAAAATGACATCCATTTTTTCAGAAAAAGATACGAGTTCTACCTCTTCTTCTTGGCAGATTACTAAAATTCCGCATTTTTCAGCAGCTTTCAAAGTGCTACTAATACCCGGGGAATCTCCCACAAAAGGAATAGCTCCTACTTTTTTTACTTCCCGAATTAAAGCCCTAATGACTTCTGGATGGGTAGTTACAGCTTTTTGAGGAGGTAGTCCTTCGAGCATATTAGGTTTGATCAATACTTTATCTCCAGGCTTAATAAATTGCTTGATTCCACCGAGTTCCTCAAGCAATTCTTGTATGGCTTGATAAACGACTTGTTCATTATAACTATCAGCTTTAACAACAACAACTTTAACCATTTTGATAATACTCCAATAATTTTATTATAATATTGAAAAAGCAACAATACACCATGTTTGCTATTCGTTCCTCTCTTATTATAAGTATATTTGCAAAAGTCACATCCAATTTTACGATTTTGTTAAGAGATGAATATTCTTGTAGAAATTCTCACTTAAACATAAAACTCCTGCCAAATTAATACCAGCGCAAGTAAAAGTTACGTTTTTATTATACGAAACCGTTTTTTCTTTAGGTATTCATTAGTTTATAGTTCGTCATAAAAAAGAACAGATCGCAAACGCTATCTGTTCTTTTTGCTAACTATTTTGTTTAAAAGAGTTCAAGAACTCAATATACTGTTCTTTACTTAACAAGGGTGTATATTCACTTAAAATATTTTCAGCGATTTCGCCCTCACCGTATAAGAGGTCAATAATCGTCATGGCAAGGGTTTGTGCGGGTTTTATATAAGCACAATCAACATCGGCCACCGAATACTCTTTACTATGCAGTGCTCCTGTAACAGCCTCGAGCCACGGATGAATGGTCGGCATAATATGCGAGAGATCTCCTGTATCAGTGCTGCCTGCTTCATGAGTTCCATTTATTACCCGCTCTTTACCATACAACACTTCTGCATTACTTTTAAACACTTGATTAATATTTTGATTATTATTCATTGGCAAATAGCCAGGTAAACTTTGAATAGCTACTTTAGCACCCACGGCATCGGCTCCTGCTCGAAGTGCACGATCGATTTTTATATTGCTCTCTTTTAAAGCATTTAGAGTGGCTGCGCGTACATAACTTTCCATACGCACATCATCCGGTACTACATTTACTAAATCGCCACCCTGGGTGATAATCGGATGAAAACGTACATAATCTTCTTCACGGAATGTTTCGCGTTGGGCATGCACGCCCATAATGCCGAGCATTGCTGCATTTAATGCATTAACGCCTTCGGCAGGTGCCATGGCAGCATGAGCAGCTTTTCCTTCATAGTGAACCATTTTTCCAATAAATCCATTGCTGGTGCTACCAAGACGAACAACGTTAGCACCGGTATGATTGGTTGTTAAATGAATTTGTAGCGCCATATCGATATCATCAAAAGCGCCCAAACGAATTAATTCTTGCTTCCCGCCCAAATACTCGATTTTTCCCTCTTCACGTAATTTATTCCGATAGGTAATTTCAACATATTCTTCAGCTGGAACAGCAAACAATACCACATCACCGGCAAGAAACTCCATAGCACCAGACTCAAGCAGTGCCATACCGACAGCCATAACTACTGCAATTTGCGCATTATGGCCACAGCAATGCGCAGCCCCAGTCAGAGGATCTGCCGCTTGATGTGCCGCACAGATTACCGCATCAAGTTCTCCTAAAACAGCAACAGTACGGTTTGATTGTTTTCCTTTAATTCGGCCTTTCACACCGGTAATCGCCAATCCTTTATCATAAGTAATATCCATTTCACGGAATAATTTTTCTACTTTCGCTGCAGTCTTGGTTTCCTTAAACCCTAGCTCTGGTTCACGATAAATAGACTCTCCGATTGCAATAATACGTTCTCGTTTTGACTCAATGACCTGGCAGACTTTTTTCTTTAATTCTTCTTTATTCATCACTATCACACCACCCTAATTATAAAATCAAATTACGCCTTCCATTTTTAAAACAACTTGTGCAATCGCACTAGCAAAAATAAAAGTACCGGTAATTACTGCTAATGCTACAGGAATGACTCTCCATGAGATTTTTTTAAACATCTCGATATCCTTACCTAAAGATAAACCTGCATAGGCCAAGATGGGTGTAGTAATGGCAAGAAATTGCACTTTCTTAGTAGAAGCTACAATCCACTGGCTGCCAGGAACAGCAGGCAGTGAACAAATCACACCAATAACAGAGATCCAAAATACCATCGGCATTTTATTTAATCCTGGAAACTGACTTAACATCATTCCCACAAGAGCAATGGCAATCATAATTACAGTACCAATGAGTGAATCATATACATCACCTTTATAGCCAATCACATTAGCAATTACTACAAACACCCCAGTAAGAGCTAAGATAATCAACATATCCTTAAGCTTGTTCATGATGAATGTCCTCCTTTTTGCTGCGGAACTTAGTTAATATTTTATAGAAATTATTAGCTAGCGGTAACGAGACAAATAAACAGACATAAATCCCTAGTAGAGTCGACATTATGTTAGCCGCTCCGGCATAGGCCCGGATTTGCTGTTCTAGTTCAGGGTAAAAGGCAATGATTGAACCAACCGAAGCTGCCATCATACTTCCACTGCCTACTCCGGATCCCATAGCTAATGCAAACGGATGAAAAATGTCCAGTTTAGCTGTGATACTACTTAGCACAGCCATCCATACCGCACCAAACAGTGTCCCACAAATGTATACCGCCATTACACCACGACCCTCCGGCGAATCCAGTCCATACTTTTCTGCGATAATCGCGATATTAGGTTCTCGAGCGATGGAATAAGACGCACCGACAGCTTCTCGGCCCATATTTAATAGTACAGCAATTGGTAAGCCCAGTAGCACGGTTCCAAAGAAATGCCCTACTTCTTGCAATAGCAATGCCCCTTTAGAATTAAATAACATATCGATATTCGGTCCAATATCCAGTGAAATTTTAACAATTAATAACATCATCGACATTGGCAAAATAGCTGAGGCTACTTCCATTTGTTTTTTTGATAAAATATTAAATTTAGGATAGCTGATGACTCCGCCAAATATCATAGCATGTAACAACGGCAATAGGATAATTAGACCAAACTTTAACATTCCAATCTTTTCTGATACAACAACAACCAAGAGCGCTAAGATGTGTAGTTTCCAATTTTTTATAATATTCATTGAATCACTCCCTAACAAATTTACTTCTGGTCCTTACTATTATGCAACGTAATTAAGTCTGTTCATAAAGCATTACTTACACCTCTTCTCACGGAGTATTTGTTTTACTCTTCTACGCGATAGTGATTTTGACAACTGTAGGCTCTGAGATTTCTCTCAATACAATGAGCTTTTACGTTAAAATATATTTCAGACTATATTTAGAAGTGGTCTGAAAATAATGTCAAGAAACCCCTATAGGCTCAATTTTAAAATAGTACTTCAAAAAAAGTCAAGCTAAATGCATACATTTTTTCCAATTTTTTAGAAAACTAAAGCCATCTTTTCTTTAAGTACTATTTTTTTATTATATATCTTTATTTTGTATTACTAAACGATACAATTTTCCTGGTCGCCCTCTGCCAACAACATTTTCTTCACCTACATATTCGATCAATCCTACCGAGTCAAGGGCATTAATAATGCGACTAACATGACGCTCCGTAACAGACAGTTGCGCCGCTAATAAGGTGATTGATAAAGCCCCTCCTCCTAATCGCTGAAAGGCATTTTTAATCTTTAGATAGGTTTTAATTCCGATCTTGGCTTTTTTAAGTTGTCCCAGCAATTCAACATTGTGAGAAGAAAAATAATAAGTAGTTTCGTCTTCTTGACCGGCATCTTCAATGATTTTACCATCATCTCGGACGATAATGATTGAGGAACTTTTTGATTCTGTTGTGTTTCTCAGTGCCCGGTACGCATTCACTTCGGCAATGTGCAGGGTATTTCCAAATCCGATCCCCGCAGTAATTGCTTCTTCAAAACGTAATTTTACTTCGAGATTTTCCAATGTATCGCGCAAACGATTAATTTCTTTTTGTACTACGCCACGGGAAGAAATGATTTTATATACTCCCATCCCCTCTTCGATAACACATCCATCAAGAACTTTACAAAACCCTAAAAGTACTTCTTTCAGTTTTAATTCTAACAGTTTCACATCGTATGAAGAATTCATTTTGTCGACAATTTGTTCATAATTATGGATTTTTATGATAATAGTGCACATCTGCGAGCTTTTGAAATAAGCAGAATTGACCTTCTCTGTTATGATTAGTAACGCTTGAAAAATTTCTTGTTCCGCAAGGGTAAAGTGATATACCGGAACCCCTTTTTTTTGCAATGCATTCAAAACACTGCTCAATGCCGTAATCACGGCATCGACTTTTCCTCCTTGCCATAAGTCAAGATGAAAATGAACGATATCTTCCGGTATATAGTTTCTGTCATACAGCTTAACAAACATCTCTTCGGTAGGAATTCCAACATCTTGTAACAAATGCTCAATATTCAAATCATCCACACTATTTTCAACGTAGTCAATGGATATCCGCTTCATAATAATATTATGCTCATACGCTATTTTTAAACAGCAAAGATATACCCCTACGCCCATGGATTGCACATAGGCTACCGTATCGTGTGCTTCAAGATATTTCTCGGCAAGAGCATAGGTAACCGGTCCAGAAAAAAGCCATCCCTGCACCTCCGAGCGATTTTGCTGTAATATAGTTTCTATTTCACGTTCATCTTCACGATAGGCAAAACCGATAAATTCAACATTATAGGAATTATGATTGGCCACTTTCAGGATGCGTGTTACTGAACTTTCCGGACCAACAATACCAATTCGTTTCATGAGTTTTTTCCTCCTATAGTTGGCTGTAAATATCCTTGGCAGCTTCAGTTGTCGAATGATGGCCTGAAGGATTTACGAATGGGTCGTTACTGCTTTTTCGGGAGGTAAACCTTCTAACATATTGGGTTTAATTAATACTTTTTCACCAGGCTTAACAAACTGAGACATACCGCCTAATTCATCAAGTAATTCTGCCATAGCTTGCTGCACAACTTGTCCTTCATAAGAATTAGTTTTTATGACGGCTATTTTTGTCATTTTCGTGACTCTCCAATACAAATGTTATTATTTATCACTAAAATTTTCATTATCAGCCCTATTAAACAGTTAAAAATACCAAGCTTGATATAATCGTTGAATTCCTTGATCAATTTCAAGATTATTCATACTACCAAATCCAAGCATGATTTGCGAATGTTTACCACGATGATGTAGATAAGTCATAGAGAGAGGAAGTAATCGGACAGCGCTACTACGGGCACGACTCATCAGTTCCTCTTCCGTAAGAGAATTGCCAACTAACTCTAAAACTATGTGAAGTCCCGCCCCTTCCCCAATTATATTAACTTGAGAACCAAAATGATGATGGATGGATTGAATCAGTGCATCATGCTTTTTTTTATAAATGGTTCGCATTTTACGCAAATGTCGTTCCCAATATCCCAGTTCCATCAACTTATTGAGTGTTCTTTGCTCTAAGAAAGAAACATTAGTGGAATAATCCTTAAATATTTTATGATATGTGGTCAGAAGCTGATAAGGTAATACCATATAGCTAACTCGAAGAGCAGGAGATAATACCTTAGAAAAGGTACCCATATATACGATATTTCCTCGAGAATGTAATCCTTGCAATGCAGGAATAGGTTTACCGTAATACCTTAGTTCACTATCATAGTCATCTTCAATAATCACTCCTCCAACTTTTTCTGCCCACTCAATTAACTTGAGTCGATTTGCGACAGGCATGACGCAACCTAATGGAAATTGATGAGAAGGAGTAACATATACAACAGTACTTGTGGTACTATTTAAATACTCTAAATCAATACCGTCTTGATTGACTGGTATAGGAACAAGAGAAAAAGAATAGTTTTGAAAAACAGATTTCGGAATAAAATGTCCAGGATCTTCCACTGCAAGTATGGAATGATGTTCTCTCAAGATAGGTGCTATAAGAGAGAGGCTATCTTGGAGACCAGAACAAATGACAATTTGTTCTGGAGCACAAGAAACACCACGAGAATGGGCCAGATATTTTTGAATCTCATGACGTAATGCTAGATCACCTTGCTGAGAGCCATAAAAAGCAAGCTGTTTATAATCTTCCTTTAAACACTCTGTGTACAATTTACGCCATAGATTAACAGGGAAACTTTCTGCTGAAAGACAAGCAGGATGAAAATCAAAAGAATAGGCTTTTTCTTTGTCAGAATTTTTTTCTAAGGATGTGCCTGTATGTCTCAGGGATGACGCAAAAAATTCTGGGTCCATTACTGATACATAGTAACCACTTCTAGGCTTGCTAGTAATATACCCTTCTGCATATAACTGTTGATAGGCATATTCCACCGTATTACGGCTTACAGATAATTCATTAGCTAAATTTTTAATTGATAAAAGTTTCGTCATTGGAGGTAATTTTCCTGACAATATTTGATTTTTAATCTGATGATAGATTTTATTATGTAAAGGCTGACGACTGTTATTATCCAATATCAACATAACTTTCACCTAATCCATTTATTTAAAAATTTCCAATTACTATTACTATATATAGGATAAAATCGAGTACCACAGTTATGAAAAATAGAAAACAGGAACTTTATTTCAGGCAGGATATCGATTCCACCAACAAAGTTCCCGTCCTTCTATTTAAAATTCTCTTCAAATTTTGGGTATTTGTAAACGTTCCCAATTGCGCATTACAATTTCATCAATTTCGTCTCTCGATGCTCGAATGACTTTCTCACTAGACCGATATCCAATTTCCAAATCACCATTTTCAAAACCTTCAAATACAGCATCCGCAAATTCATCTAAAGGCTCACCAAAGGTATGTAGCCCAACTCCGCCCAAATCAGTATTCACTGCTGGAGGAAGAACTTCAACAACATTAATATTACTTTTCTCGACTTGCAGCCTTAGACTCACCGTAAATGAATGCATGGCTGCTTTTGTTGCACCATATATTGGCACCCAGGCAGGAGGAACAAATGCTAGGCCTGAAGTTACATTAACAATGACAGCTTCTTTTTTTCTCATTAGATGGGGAATGAGCAGCATCGAAAGATGAATCGGCGCTTCTTGATTTGCTGAAATTTCTTGATGATAGTAATTCCAGTCAGCAGTTGCTTCCAAAAGATTAACCCTTTGTTGAATACCTGCATTGTTCACTAAAATATTTAATTTAGGAAATTCATGTAGTGCCCACACAACCAATGATTTTCGATCGCATTCTTTCGCTACATCACAAACCCGAATGTGCAATTGCGGGAATTTTTCTTTTGCCTCCTGCAATTTATCCTCTCTACGTCCACAAATAATGACTTCATTGCCTCTTTGAAGAAATCGCTCTGCTAATGCTAAACCAATACCTGATGCGCCCCCTGTAATCAAGATCGTGTTATCCGTCATATTCATGATTTCATCCCCTTGTTTTTAATCATTATATTACAAATTAATAACTCACAGACCAAGGAACGTAAGGGATATATTATGTTTTGACTTGATTGGTTACAGAGTCTCCAGTCCAGTAACGGAGCAGGATAGCTCCTAAGACAATCAAACCACCAATCATAGAATAAAATCCTGGTTGTTCACCAATCAATAAAAAGACCCAGACAGGATTTAAAATGGGCTCAACTGAGGTAATCAGAGTGGCTTTAAGCGCTGGAACATGGCGTATCCCATAAGAATATAATACATAAGCCATCCCTAACTGAAAAAGTCCTAGTGACAAGATACCAAGCAAATTTCTATGATCAAATGAAGTATTCGACCAAAAGAAGAGGCTAATCCCAAAAGTCAATACATTGCCAATGAGTACTGTTCCATAGGGTGAAGCATCTTTTTGCATACGCATACAGACGATAAATAGAGCGAAACTAACACCAGACAAAACGGCAATCAGATTACCTAGCATATTACCAGCGCCCACTTTATCAATAAAGAAAAAAACCATGCCACCAAGGACTATAAAAATAGTTAACCAATCACGGCGAGTGGCTTTTTCATTGAGGAACCAAGTACCTAACAAAGCTACAAATACAGGAGCCGTGTACTGTAGTAAAATCGCATTAGCTGCAGTCGTCATTTTAGTCGCTACAACAAAGCAGCTGACACAACTGCAATAAGCGATGGCACCGATCCACTGCGGTCTTGAAAAAGAAAGGCTTTCTTTCCTAAAAGCAATCCAAATTACAATCGCTGCAATCAAACTACGTCCACCAGAAATCGCCATGGGATGCCAATCTACTAGTTTTATTAATACACCACCTGCACTCCATAGAAGGGCCGTTAGAAAGAGACAGATCATGGCTTTTTTTTGTTCAATCATATTGTTTCCAGTTTCTACGAGTGGCAGTTTTACATTATCTAACCACGAAACCAGTCTCTCCTTCCTATTCTTTAATTTTTCAAATTAGGTTTGAATATCCTTTATCCTGTTCGATTTAATCCTCTTTAGATTCTTTGATTTGTTTACTTCGTAGCTGTCCACAAGCTGCATCAATATCTGTGCCATGTTCGAGACGAATGCTACAATTAATACCTTCTTTTTTGAGTGTATCATAGAAAGCTAGCATGGACTGGTGCTCACTTCTTTGATATTGGCTATGTTCATCCACTGGATTATATGGAATTAAATTCACATTAACGCGGTGTTTTTTGTTGCTAATGAGATGAGCAAGGTCAATGGCATCTTCCTTACGATCATTCACATCTTTGAGTAGAATATATTCCAGTGTGATCCTACGATTAGTTTTCTCTAGGTAATAATCAACGGCCTGCATTAATTCTTCGATTGGAAAAGCACAATTTATTTTCATGATCCGTGTACGAATTTCGTCCTTTGCTCCATGTAAAGAGATGGCCAAGTTCACTTGCAACTGCATGTCCGTGAACTGATAAATTTTATCAACAAGACCGCTAGTCGATACAGTAATGCGTCTTGCTGCAATGGCTAGCCCTTTATGATCTTTAATAACGAGTAAAAAGTTCACTAGATTTTTAAAATTATCAAAAGGTTCTCCGATCCCCATCACCACAACGTGGCTTACGATTTCATCTTCGGCCTTATTATCTAAATAATGCTGGACTTTCATAATTTGTTCTACAATTTCACCACTCGATAAATCACGTTTTTTCGTTAATAGTCCGCTAGCACAAAAACTACAGCCAATATTACAACCTACTTGAGTTGTAACACAAACGGACAAACCAAATTTATGTCTCATCAATACAGTTTCAATCAAATTTCCATCTGTAAGCTTAAATAAAAACTTAATGGTTCCATCTGTAGATTCTTGGCGTAAATATTCCTGTAATGTTTGGATGACAAAATGATCAGCCAATAATTGAATACATTCTTGGTTGACGTCGATCATTTCCGCGAAGTCTCTGATTCGTTTCCGATACAGCCAATGCCACACTTGTAATGCTCGAGATTTTTTATGTCCGTATTCCATAAGCCATGCTACTAGTTGATCAAATGTCAATCCATAAATGGATGCTTTATTCATTCTTGCTCCTCTTTCCCAAGTTGAAAATTAATTTATTATCATTCTGCCCTCTATGTATTGAGGTAAGACATTATCTTCTTAAAATGATCTTGCTTTTTCTTACAATATCATGTATTCAACATTTTTTTTACAATTCCCTGCACAATTAAATAATCTGACTATTAACAGAAGTAATAGTCAGATTATCGATAAAGAAAACTTGACTTTGGTCAAGCCTCAGCGCAGACCAAAGTCTTAGTTGCCCTTACATGTACCCCTAGAAAGTGTTATACTTTCTGATTAGTAAAAAGCTCTACCTTCTAATGTTTAGCTTATTTGGGCATCACTGTCCTTGTGCTTGTACTGCTGTAATGGCAATGACGCCGACAATATCTTCAGCCTTACATCCTCTCGATAAATCATTAATTGGTTTCGCCAGCCCCTGAGTAATAGGACCATACGCTTTTGCTTTAGCCATACGTTCAGTTAGCTTATAACCAATATTTCCGGCATTCAGATCAGGGAATATTAATACATTTGCTTTTCCAGCAACATGACTATTAGGTGCCTTTAAGTCTGCAACTCTTTGTACCAGAGCCGCATCAAGTTGCATTTCTCCATCAATGAGTACATCAGGAGCTTTTTCTTTTGCCAACCGAGCAGCCTGTACTACTTTTTCCGTAAGCGTACTTTTTGCGCTGCCAAAAGTGGAATATGATAACATAGCTACGATTGGGTCAATCCCTAAAAGCCGCTGCATTGTCCGCGCTGATGCGACTGCAATTTCTGAAAGCTGCTCAGCGTCGGGGTTTTCATTTAAAGCACAATCAGAAAATAATAAAACGCCATGATGACCATAGTCACAATCTGGGACATCCATAATAAAAAATGTCGAAACTAGCTTTGCATCACGAGCAGCTTTAACGATTTGCAAAGCTGGCCGTAGTGTATCAGCTGTAGAATGTACCGCACCAGAGATCAATCCATCGGCATCCCCTTGCTGTAACATCATCATACCAAAATAAACTGGATCTTTCATTAACTCTTCCGCTTGCTTAAGTGTCGTTCCTTTAGCTTTGCGCAGTTCATAAAAAGCCGCGCTGTATTCTGTACGTTTTTCTGCTGTTTCACTATCAATGATGATTGCCCCTGTTAAATCAAGATCACCTGCAGTTCGCAAAATTTCTGCCTGATTTCCAATTAAAATAATCTCAGAAATTCCTTCCTGTAAAGCCGTGCTAGCCGCCTGAATAACGCGCAGATCCAAAGCCTCTGGTAAAACGATTCGCTTTTTATCCGCCTTAGCCTTTTGTTTCATCTGCTCAATAAAATCCATAGCCTAATCACTCCTTTATTGATCTAAAATAGGGTAAAAGAGTAGCCGTCTGCTGTACTTAATGCCAGCTGTGGACATACTCATATATTCGCCAGTCTTAATCGACTCCCCTTCTCATCATAAAGAAAAAGATCTCTTATGAATGTATTTTATCAAAATTTGTCATCATAGAGAATTTTTCTATTGAGATGAACTCATGCTTTCTGATGAGAATTCATCTTTCATTTATAATAAACAAGACTATTCTGACAGATATGAAGGATTTTTCTGAGTTATATGGAATTATATATACATAAACAACGAAAAATGGAAGAAGGTGTCATATAATGCAGACACAGCAACATGTTAGACAACCTCTACAAACCATTTCCACACTGTTAGGTCACAATTTCAGTATCTGGTGGAAGTTACTTCGCCCACACACCTTAACAGCTTCTTTCATCCCTGTAGCGATCGGGACAGTTCTAGCACTGCCTTCTCAGTATTTTCGTCTGGATTTATTTCTTCTTATGCTCTTAGCGAGTATTCTCATTCAAATTGCTACAAACATATTTAATGAATATTATGATTACAAACGTGGTTTGGACCACGAACACTCTGTGGGAATCGGAGGGGCTATTGTTCGATACGGCGTTGCTCCCCAAAAAATATTAAGGATTGCACAATCTCTCACAGCCACGGCTATCTTACTAGGTCTGTATCTTTGCCAAGAGAGTAGTTGGTATTTACTGCCGATTGGTCTTAGCTGCGCTGCCGTGGGCTATTTTTATTCTGGTGGTCCGTTTCCCATTTCAGCAACACCTTTTGGTGAGCTCGTAGCAGGTATTTGCATGGGTCTTGTCATTATTGTGATTTCCTCTTTTCTTCAGACTGGCGCTGTTACCACGATCTCTATTATGGGATCTATATCTACTTCTGTATTAATTGGCGCCATTTTAATGTCCAATAACCTTCGTGATTTAGAGGACGATAAAAGACATGGCCGACAAACGCTGGCCATCCTTTTGAAAAGAAAGAAAGCCACTTATTGTTTAATTGCAATGTTTATCTTTTCTTATCTCTGGATCATATTCTTGGTAACAAGCAATCTATTACCCCTTTGGTCCCTTCTCTCTTTTATCAGTATCCCCAAAGCCATCCAAGCTTCAAGAGGTTTTCAGAGCAATGTTACACCAGAATCTCTTGCTCCTGCGATGGTTGCCACAGCGCAGACAAATACTCTTTTTGGGCTATTTTTAGTTCTTGGGTTACTCATTCATTATTGGTAATCGAAATTGTTTGCACCATTTTTCTCTTTCTAACTTCAATAAAAAAATTGCCTTAGATGAAGTGAATCATCAAGGCAATTTTTTTATTAGAGACCTATTTTATTTTTTATAATTTAAATTTACTAATCAGAACTTGTAAGTTTTGCGACATAGACGAAAGGGTATCTGAAGAAAGAGCAATTTCGTGCATAGATGCAGACTGTTCTTCAGCAGAGGCTGAGATTGTTTGAGTATTGGTAGCATTTTGAATTGCCACTTGTTTTATGTTATCGACAGAAGTAACAATTTGTCCTCCCGATGCGGAAAGTTCTTCAGTTGCTCCACTTATGATTTGTATTTGTTCTTCTAATTCTTCTACTACACTAACAATATTTTTAAAAGTTTTGCCAGTTTGACTAATGATCGCAATCCCTTTCGCTGTCTCTTGTGTGCCAATATTCATAGTGCGGATAACAGCATTCGTCTCCTGTTGTACTTCTTTGATAATCTTCGAAATTTTATCAGCAGCAACATGGGATTGCTCTGCTAGTTTGCGAACTTCAGAGGCAACAACAGCAAATCCGCGCCCTTGCTCACCAGCTCGAGCAGCCTCTATAGCAGCATTGAGTGCCAATAAGTTGGTTTGCTGTGCGATTTCGCTGATTACATGAATAATCTCACTAATTTGACGTGAACTACTACTTAATTTATCAACAACTTCAGCCGAATGACTAACTGATTGATTAATGGTTTCCATTTGTCGAATGGCTTCATTAGTAACCATTTCGCCCGCATTAGCGACCTGAAAAGCATTTTGGGATTTGACTGAAACCGCACTAGATGTCGATGCAATATGGTGAACAGCATCCACCATATTATTTATGATTGCAGCTGTATTTTTTATCTCATGGGCTTGGCTAGTCGATCCTGCAGTGACTTCGGTGACAGCACTAGCAACATGTAATGCCAATTGAGTCGATTGCTCCGTAGTTGCACTTAATTCATCACTGGTAGATGAGATTTGTTCAGAAGCTTTTGTTACTTGCATGATAATTTCCCTTAAATCATCGATCATAAGATTGACAGCATGAGATAAATCACCGATTTCATTATTAGGAAAGTGGGTTAAGGTTTTCTTTCGTAAATCACCATCAGCAATCCCTTGTGCGACTTTCACGATACGATTTAAAGGCTGGGAAATCTTCCGGGCAATCACAAGAGCAGATATAGCTGTTAATAAAAACATGATAATATTGAGACAAAGAGATATATTCTTCATTCTTTCCACATACATGGAAACATTTTCAATCTTCATATCTGTTTCTATTTTCACAGACTCTACAAATTTTTCTGACTCTATGCCCGCTTTATTAATTTCGTCATTAGAAGAATCTAAAAATTTTAGTGTTTCATTAACCCCAGACATGTTGCTGATTCCCATGCCAATCTCCAAGGTTTTCTCAAAATCTGCTGTTGCTGATTGTAAATGATATAATTCTTGTGGAAGTTGTATCGCTAAGTTATTCTCCAGTTTCTCAAATAAATCTTTTGTACGTTTCTTTGAATTTTCATAATTACCCTTGTAGGTTGTTTTTTGGCTGATAATATAAGCACGGGCTTCTGCATTTTGTGTCCATATCTCTGTATGAATACTCTTTACTGTTTCGATTGCTAGTGTTGTATCATTTAATAACTGTTTATACTGCTCTTGCATGGAGTTTATCGTAAGATACGTATAAATGTTGAGGCCCGTAAAAGCGATCACAATGAGCATTGATGTTAGAAAAAGCCTTGTCCCAATATTTATGCGTAATGAGAATATTTTTTTCATTTAATATCCCTCCCTGCCCTTCAATATATAAACAATTCTATATTTTTAGAATTTTCCCTCTAATAAAAATAAGAAATATTCATTCATAAAATAAGGAGACAGATACAGTGTTTTGAAGCACTATATCTGCCACCCTATTTTATCTCTATTCTGATTTGATCATATTATCTTTGATTAGCTTGTTGTCTAAGGCGTGCTACACGATCAACTGTTGTCGGATGAGTGCTAAATAAGCTCATCAGCCAAGTACCAGTACCACTTAATGGGTTAATAATAAATAAATGAGAAGTAGACGGTGTAGAGGATGGTAACACTTGATGCTTCGCATAATAATCGATTTTTTCTAAGGCGCTGGCTAAAGCTAAAGGATTATTTGAAATGATACCACCCGTTTGATCTGCTAAGTATTCTCGTGAACGAGAAATTCCAAGTTGAATCAAAGTTGCTGCCAGTGGCGCTAAAATAATCATGAATAGTGTGCCCACAATGTTACTGCCACCTTCTTCATCATCATTTTGATTACCCATACCAAAAAATGCGGACCATTGAGCCATCTGAGCCACCCAAGTAATCACACCGGCAATCGAAGCGACAATCGTACTGATGAGCGTATCACGATTTTTAATATGAGCTAGTTCATGAGCAACAACCCCCGCCAATTCATCATGACTGAGAGTGTTCATAATACCTGTCGTAACAGCGACTACGCCATAATGAGGACTGCGTCCTGTTGCAAAAGCATTGGGTACATCGCTATCGATGATATAAATTCTAGGCATGGGCAGATTGGCTCGATGAGCTAAATTTGAAACCATTTTAAACAAATCAGGTCCTTGATCAGCGTTGATTTCTCGGGCATCATACATGTTGAGAATCAGCTTATCACTAAACCAATAACTACCTAGATTCATGGCCAAGGAAACAATGAGCATAAAACCTACACCAGATCTACCACCAAATAGACCGCCAATTGCCATTAATATACCTGTTAGTGCAGCCAATAACAAGGTTGTCTTTAAATTATTCATGATGAAAAACCTCCTTAAATTTTAAATGTACAAGATAAATTATAAGACAAACAGACCTTGCCCCATATTATAGAATATGTGACAAGGTCTTGCTTGCAATATCTCATTGCCAGCATCGCCGGGAAAAATCCGTGTTGACGACAAATGCTGTACAGCTACTCCCCTTGCAGGATCAATTTATTTTGTTGCTTATATATTAACATAGCGACTTATCATAGTCAATATCATGCTTCTCTCTATTTTTAGTAGTATTGCTTTATTCCTATAAAATAGACAACCTCTGCACATCAATCCTTTTGAGATCGTAATAGATGGTACGCTTCGAGATGTTCATTTTTTTCGCTATTAGAAAAGACCAAGGCTTATGCCAAATCTTAGATTCAGGCAAAAATCTCAGTCATTTATATGTTATACGATATGATCGTTTTATGTAGTTAGATTTGGAGAATTTTTTTTAAAATGCCGTCTCTTTGAATCCAATGAGGGCTAACTTTTAAAGTATAGCCCTCATTGGAGTTCTTTCGATTTTCATCTCAATCTAGCTTACTATTCTATGCCATTAGTCATCCCATACGAGAGGGTCTTCAATTTGAGTGGCAAATATAAATTTATGATAATGTTCATCATTTACAGTGGTTTTACCACGTACGAAATGAACGTGTTTATGAGTACTTACAGAAATTGCAGGACCCGTTCGAATCCCGACTTCGTGATGATGATCCGCAAAAAAGTCTGTATTGGTTAATAGTTCGTGTACATGGCTATCTCCACATGGTATTACTTCACTTGTTACCCCAGCAAACCGATGATTATGAGGTTCTTCCTCTTCTTCTGCAATAAAGGTACTTCCTTCAAATTCATGCACATGAGTTTGACTTCTATCAACCTTTTCTTCCACTATAACACCTCCTTCTCAATTGCCCTATAAAATATAAAAGCGAAATGTGCTGAAGGACTTTCTACCACTTACTTTCTTCATCACATTGGCAATCCTTCTTCTTATCATCATTGCAACTACAAAAAATGTTGATGATGCATTTACCATCATGTTCTTTATTACACCACTTATCATCATTATTCTCATGCAACTTGACTTGACACTTTCCATCTTGTTTCTTACCATCATTACAGTTGCAGAAAATATTGATAATACATTGATCATTATGCTTTTTATCCTGACACTTTTCATCCCAAGATCCTTCCATTCTTTTACCTCCTTTTTATTATGTTATATTCTACGCAACATAAATATTAATTGTTACACATGCATCCTATTATATACACTATATTCTAATCCTAGAAATCATAAAAACACTCTACATTTTAAATTTTACCACTTATTATCATCCCACGAATCATGTTCTTTATTTTCATCACACTGCTCATTTTCTTTGGTATCAGCACTTTTCTCATGACACTTATCATCTTCTTTTTTATCAGGGCATTTCATACCAGGAAAGATAAATTGAATTTTATCTACATTGATTGCGCAAAATGTCCCTTCCGCAATTTTAGGTCCATCTTTTTTACAAACAGGACATGTTAATTGGATCAATATAAACTCATGAAATTCATCACATCTTCGATGGTGACATTTTTCTTGTATTTCGCCTAAAAATGTTCCAGTTAGGCTTGTAAAATCATCCAAAACAACCGTTATGACTAAGCCACATACTAGATCAAATCCTTTTCCTTTGGGGATCTTCATGTCTTCTCCTCCTCATCTGCTTTTTCCCCTCTAGTGCATATTATTCCATCAAAGTAGCTTAGGTGACATACAGAAAAAAAATGAAATATTTCATGCCAAAGATATTAGCTCAAAAAGTCAGTGGCAAATTTACACTTTTATCATAAACTAAAGAAATGATAAACCTCACTATTTCATCCATAAAAGGAGGTCTTCAAATGGGTTGTGGCTGTAGCAATGGGCATGATAAGCATGGTGGTAATCATTGTGTTGTGGTTATCGTAATTATCATCTTATTATTTTTATTGCTTGAAAATGAAAATTCCTCAAGTTGTTTTTAAGTTTCATAACATGATTTGTTGCTTACCTTATTACATAATCACTGACTAATCCACCCTTTAAGAAAAAAAATTGACTTCAACCCCCAGTCCAGACCAAAGTCTTGGTTACTCTTACTTGTAATCGAAAAAGTGTTATATTTTCTAATTACGAAATAAATTAACGAAAAAAGACCTCTTATTTGTAGGATAAAATCACTACAAATAAGAGGCCTTTTTCATGAATAGCACAAGGGTTACAGGAAATAAATTTGAGATTATTCATCTCCACCAAATAGAACTGGGATACTCACTCCCACCAACCACAACAGACTCTCCAATTTTCGGTGTAGAAATAGAGATGTTTCTTTCTTTCGCCCTCTTTGTTACTCTTTCAATAGGGTCTGTCCAATCATGAAGAGCTAAGGAAAAAGCTGCCCAATGGATAGGGATCATGATGTTTCCCTTCACATCAAAATGAGCGTGTACCGATTCTTCTGGTAGCATGTGAATCGCAGACCAACGCTCATTATATTGACCGCACTCCATTAAGGTTAAATCAAAAGGACCATAGGTATCACCTATTTTTTTAAAATGGGGGCCATACCCGCCATCGCCGCTAAAATAGATCTTGGACTGCTTTCCAATAATCACCCATGAGCACCATAAGGTTGCATTTCGATCGAATAAACCTCTTCCAGAAAAATGCCGTGTTGGCGTGGCGATCAATCTTAGTCCTAAAAATTCAGATTCATTCCACCAATCATGTTTTTTTATTTTTTCAGGATTAATACCCCATCTCTCCAGATGATTCTCAACACCAAGGGGGACATAAAACTGACCAACTTTATCTTTTAGTCTCATGATGGAAGGATAATCTAAATGGTCATAATGATCATGAGACAAAAGAACAATATCGATGAAGGGCAAATCTTCTAGCGCCATCGGTAATGTTGTGCTATAACGCTTAGCGCCAAAGAGAGGAAAAGGGGAAGGACTCTGACTAAACATAGGATCTAATAACAATTTTTTTCCTTCTATCTCAAGTAATACAGTCGAATGACCAAACCATGTAACTTTTGTTTGTTCCTCATCTTGTGAATCATCAGTATATAAGGACTTCATAGGGATGGATCCGCTAGGTCTCCCTTGTGGATTGCCTTTTATAAAGTCTCTTAATGTGGTCACTAGTGTTTTTGCATCCATATGCATTACGGTAAGAATTTCATTGACAAACCGATTATGTTTATAATTGGGGGATTGTCGAAAACTATTAATTTGCTCCTTAGATGCTTTCCCGCCAAATACAGGGTGATATTTTAAAAGAAAAAAGGCAACTAAAATGATCCCTCCAAGAATACCAATGAGTATTTTCATACGTTATTACCTCGCATTTATCCTTCTCACCATTTTATCAAATAATGAACATTTCTCCAAAATCAGATTTATATGATTATATAGTTTTACAAGAATCGAATTATCTAGCAAAAAATGAACAACTAAATTTTTTATAATTTAAATTTAGAATAGAAATTGGAAATACTATTTATGCTGCAGGGATAATATTTCGCTTACTTCAGCAACCAATTGTTGATTCACTCTACATATTAAAAATTTACCTCTTTTTTCAGTGGTGATCAAATCTGCGTTCACTAGTTCTTTGATATGATGTGAAATAGTCGGTGCACCAATATTTAAACAAGCAATAATATCTGCAACACAACATTCACCACCAGTTTTAAAACCGGCTTCATGTGCTTCAGCAATCTTTAAATATAATTCTAATCGATTTTCATTGGAAAGAGCTTTAAATATTTTTGCCATTTTTTTTGTATCCATTTTTTACTCCAATTAATTATTTTATACTTCGATAACTCTCGAAATAATTTTAGTTCATCAAGTTATTCTTGTCAATAGTCTTCACTCGTTATAAATAAAAATACCCTTTAGAAGATAAGATTTTATAATAAATACTCTCCTTCTGGATAGTATCTATCATAAAAGTGCATACTATCTTTTTCTATAAAATCATATACAATTAATAAAGAAAAATCAAGTACATAGTGGAGGTATTATTTATGAAGGTTTTAGCATTTAACGGTAGTCCTCGGAAAAATTGGAATACTGGGATTTTACTACAGCATGCACTTGAAGGAGCAGCTTCACAAGGGGCAGAGACCGAGATCATTCATCTTTATGATCTTAATTATAAAGGATGTGTAAGCTGCTTTGCCTGTAAATTAAAAAACGGAAAAAGTTATGGAAAATGCGCATATCAAGATGACTTAACACCAATCCTCAAAAAGATAGAAGAAGCTGATGCAATTATTTTTGGTTCTCCCATTTACTTAGGAGCTGCTACTGGTGAAATGAGATCATTTCTAGAACGATTGATATTTCAATACCTAGTGTACGATGAGCATTATTCCAGTCTTTTCAAAAAGAAAATACAGACAGGTTTTATTTATACAATGAATGTGAGCGATAGCCGAATGGATGACATGGGATACGAACGTCATCTTAAGATTACAGAAATGATGCTGGAAAGAACTTTCGGATCAGCAGAATCACTTTTTGTTACCGATACTTATCAATTTGATGATTATTCCAAGTATGTTGTAACAGCATTTGATCCAGAGAAAAAAGCACAACGCCGCACAGAAGAATTTCCCAATGATTGTAAAAAAGCTTTTGAAATGGGAGTTAAATTTACACAAAAGTAAATTTTAATCGAATTGATTATAATAAGCCAATAACGCTCTCACCAACAGAGCAATGATACTAAAATATCATCATAAAAATTTTAACGATGAGTAAAGGCTCACTAAGCAATCCATATATTGCTTAGTGAGCCTTTTTTAAAAGTAAAGTATACCTGATCCTTTTAATACAATGATCGTACTCTATTATGTCTTTTTAATATCGTCGTATCGGTGTCATCAAGTGCTACTAATCCTAAATAGTAGTCCAAACTATATTTTCCTGGTCCAACAAACAAAGCCCCAATGAAACTAAATCCATCCTCTACTGATTGTGCAGCTTTTAATAAACCTTTGCCCTCTAGCATTTGACTTACAAATGCCATACTCATATTACCAATCAGTAAAAAACAAGTGGGGCGATAAAATAAACCCAAAATAAAAAGAAAACCTCCGATTAATTCTGTACAACCTGACAGTAAGCCCCAAAATGCAGGAGCAAAGTGAATCCCTAATGTGCCCATTGCTTGTCCAATCTCAATCCATTTATGTTCTCCACCAAATACTTTGGGGAAACCGTGCCACATAAACATACAACCTATGCCTAAACGAAAAATAAGTAAACCTAAGTCTCGATTCGAATAAAAAAGATAATTTAAAAACATAAAATATTTTTTCATAAAAGCTCCTCTTTTCTAATATAAAATCTGAACGTAAATGATAAATCCATCGTCATTTGTAATACAATCGATAACTTACTCTACACTCATTAAAAATTACGAAAGTTATCTTTTCTAGCACTATATCAATCTTCTTGATTTTATCTATATCGTTTAACCCCATAGTAAACCAACCAAAGCAGCCGATATAAGTATTACATTAGTCGATACCCGTCTTGATATGGCAAGAACAATACTGATGATCGCGATGATCATCGTGTCAATATCAATCCCATTGCTCCGAAAAATTCCCGCTAAGACAACGATGCTAAAACTAACAATTACAAGTACAACACCATCAAGTAACCCCTGAGTTGCAGGGTGGTTGGCAATCGATGCATGAGCACGTTCCACAATCAAAATTAACAGTGGTGGCAAAAGTAAGGCAATACATGCAAGGATTGCTCCTGGTAAACCAGCAATTAAATAACATAAACTAATTACCCAAAGCCCATTAGGGCCTGGAGTAATTTGTCCAACTGCCAGGGCTTCGGCAAATTGTTTTTCAGTCGCCCAACCATGGGCAATTAGCTCTGTATGCAGACTGGGTAAAGGACCAAAACCACCCGTCGAAAACAATACCGCCTTAAATACAATCAAAAAAAACATAACCCAATCCATTGACTAATCCCTCCGAATATTCTTAGCCGCATACCAATAAGTAAGTGCTCCACATAACCCACCTACAAGATATAAAACACTCACTGGTGGTTGAAAAAACACATAACTTATTCCACTACCGATCATAATACTCAGCATCGTCAATAATGAGAATGATCCTCGTCTAAGATTACTCTCAAGAATCGGTTTTACGTTGCGCCAATTAGTAGCAATAGAAATACCAAAAATAGCAGCAAATACTGCACGTAAAGCAGCTTGTACTCGTGAAAAATTACTAAGGCTCGCATAGATCGCAGCCATCCCAACAGTGATGATCGCACTAGGTAAAACAAGGCCCGTCAGTGAGACAGCAATCCCCATTCCTCCTCTAAGCTGCTTACCAATCAGTATTGTAGTGGCAAGTATATTGATACCGGGTACGATTTGGCACATTGCCAGGATACGAGCATAGTCTTCTTCAGTTATCCATTTGTGCTTATAAATAAAAGTTTCTTGAATCAGATATGAAGTAACAGCGCCACCACCAAATGACGTAAACCCAATGTATAGCCATGCACGAAAGAGTTGACTCGTTGTAATCTCACTAGATAGATTCTTCTTGTTACTCTCTGGTTTACATTCTATCTCATTACTCATTCCATTGTCTCCTTACTAAGATTTCTCATGTTTCCCATATCAAGGAGACAATTATCTTATCCTTAATTCTTTTACCTAACGATTCTACATTTTTTCCCTTTTCTTAAGCTTAGAAATTATTTTTGCATAGACTTTCTGCATATGAGGCTCATTGGAATATAAAGTCATTTCATCAATAGGAATCCATTTTACATCACTATTTTCATCCTCTTTAACAATCAGTACTTCATTTTCATCAGCCTCAATCAAAAAAGCAACTGATAAATGTAGATGGGCAGACACATATTTTTCTTGTTTTATATGTCCTAACACAGGCAGTATATCAAGTGCAAAGATCTGTGAACTAATAGGCTGAACACTTTTTATTCCTGTTTCTTCTTTTAATTCTTTTATTGCAACAGCTAATAAATCTTCCTCTCCATCTGCATGACCTCCTGTCCATGACCATGAATTATAGATATTATGGTGTACGACTAATACTTTATCTTTAGTTTTATTCACGACAAATGCAGAGCTCGTGATGTGTGTAATTGCATTATTTCTGCTTAAAACATCATCAAACATAGTAATACATGATAATATAATTTCTTTATCTTTTTTTTCTTGTTCATTATAAGGAGTATATTTTGTTATCAAATTGATCCAATTCATATCCTATCTCGCTTTCATGTAGATAACTTCTTAGCTATAACTATTCAAAAAAATGTCAAAAGATCTTTAAACCATCAACTCCCAGAATTAAATCCACCTGTTCTTTTCAATTGTTCTAAAAATAAACTATCAGTTAGAGGTAACACTACTTTATCGTTATTAAATGCAGCTTTATAAATAGCTAAAATAATTTCCAAAGATTTCCGTCCTTCTAAGCCATTAATTGAGTATTCTCGATCATTTTGGAAAGCGGTAACGATTTCTTGAAATTGACGTCGATGATCTTCAAAAGAAATATCAGGACTACTGACTCCTGCGTTTTCCAAATTACTGTTTGCCTTATATTCATAACCAGATTTTAGTTGAACAGAAGTAAGTACATCATTTTCAATAACTGCGCTTCCTTCTGTCCCATAGACATCAACACGAGAAACCAGGCCTGGATAAGCACAAGTGGTCCCTTCAATGACTCCCAATGCACCAGATTGAAACTTAACTGCAGCTGAAGCAGTATCCTCAACTTCAAGACCTGTATGACCAAAAGTTCCACAATATCCTGTGACTTCTGCGACTGGTCCTACTAGAAATTGCAACATATCAATATAATGAATACCTTGGTTCATCAGGATACCACCACCATCAATCTCCCATGTACCGCGCCATGTCCCGCTATCGTAATATTCTTGACTGCGATATAACTTAATATAACATCCTCCAAAAAGTAGTTTCCCCAATTTCCCTTCTTCGACTAACTTCTTTAAAGCCATCACACCATCGCAATAACGTCTTTGAAAGATAACCCCGAGCTTAACTCCTTGTTTTTGACAAGTTTCAATCAAGGCATCGGCCTTTTCTAAGGTGACATCAATTGGTTTTTCGATAACAACATGTTTACCTGCTATTGCAGCTGCAATCCCCAAATCGGCATGCGTTCCATTGGGAGTACATATTGATACTACATCAATATCAGTTCGTTTTAACATTTCTTCATAATTATCATACCAATCACAATTATATTGAGCAGCAAATTCTTTCACCCGCCCCACAGAACGCCCATAAATAGCAACTAAATCAGCATCATGTATACTTGAGATTGCCTGAGCATGAATAGGAACAATCGATCCAGACCCAACTATTGCAAATTTCACTTTACTCATATTACACCTCTTTATTAAAATAATTTAGTAAGTTCTATTATTTGATTTTCATGGTGTGATAAATAAGACATCTTTAATTGGTTCGCAAAAGTTTTTACATATAATTGTCACTTATACTATTATATTTACCACTAATTGCAGAAAACCCTGCAAAATATGACAATTTTGTAGGGTTTTCTTCTTTATTAATTTTATTCTTTTTACTATCAATTCATTTGAATCCTTTTGATTCCATCATATTTTTAATATCAGTACATTGCAAAAATCACCGAAAGAATGTCGCGCGGCCGTCGGGAAAAATCCCTTCAGGGCAAATGAGTTGCGCCCCCCAGCGTAAAAATTTAGCTAGATACGACTATCAAAATATGCTACTCCCTTGTTAAATTTTCATTTATCAAGGAAATTTTACGAATTTTCCAGTCATGAATTAGAGAATAAACGACAGGTACAACCAGCAAAGTAAGTAATGTTGAAGTAATCAAACCACCGACGATAGCATGCGCCATGGGAGCACGCGCTTCCGAACCGGGGCCAAATCCCAATGCAATGGGGAGCATCCCAAAAATCATTGCAACGCTAGTCATTAGTATAGGCCGCAAACGGATGCGAGCTGCCTCTACCAAAGCCTCATTACAAGAGATATGATCTTGCATTCGTTGTTTGGCAAAGTCGATTAAAAGAATGGCATTTTTAGTAGCCAACCCCATGAGCATCATAATACCAATTGATGAAATCAGACTGAGATCGCTACCTGCCAAGAATAATCCAAGCAGAGCACCAATGATGGCTAAAGGTAAGGAGAGCATGATGGCAAAAGGTTCACTGTAGCTTTCAAACTGCGCTGCCAATATCATGAAGATGAAGGAAACTGCAAGAGCTAGAGCAATACTCATACTGGAGAAGGATTCATCCATATCATCCGATTCACCGACAGCACCGATCTGATAACCGACAGGTATAGGCATGTCTTGTATGCTAGGATAAAACTGATTATTAAAGTCACCGAGGGTCGTTTTCTCTAAATTGGCAGTCAGACGGATTTCTTTTTGCCGATCATAACGATTAATTTCTGCTGGGCTTGTTATATATTGCCACTCAGCTACCTGTGACAGGGGGATGAGCATTTTTTGCCCATCAGCTTTTATTTTTTCGCTGGGCACATAGATCCTATTCAGGCTGTCTGGTTGGCTACGATCCATGGCTGTCAGGCGTGCACGAATATCGACACGCTCGTCAAGATCGCTGTATTTACCGATGATCGTTCCAGCCAACAATGTTTGCAGGCTATTGCCAATGGTAGCAGCGGAAACGGTCAAATCATTAGCCCGCTCTGTTTTGATGCTAATATTTAGATTGGGTGTACCAGGGCGGTGACTGCTAACAATGTCTTGCACACCAGGTATGTTTTCCATTCTTTTCTGTAGTTCATTGGCGATTTCCCCTAACCTTTCTACGGAATCACCTGTTATCGAAACCGCAACGGGTTTACCGTCGCCTTGCTCTATATCGACCCGAACACCAGAGAGGCTGTTGAGTTTTTGGCGCACTTCACTAATAACGTTAGCCTGACTACGCTGTCGTTCTTTTTTTTGCACCAGTGTAACAAACAATGTTTGTTCTTCGCTAACCGAAGTGCTGTAAATATGCTGTATTTCAGGAAACAACTGGAGTTCTTCGACCATCTTTTGTGCGCTATTATCCAAGGACTCCACCGTTGCACCCGCTTGCATTTTTATCTTGACAGTAAACTGAGCCTTGTCAGTGGTAGGAATAAAAGAAGAACCTAGATATGGAAATAGCATCATACTCAGCATAAACAAGGCGAAGGCTCCCGCTAGTACTTTTTTGCGGTGCTGATGAAGCAGTGTATTGAGTAGCGCAGCATAAGCATCAGCAAGATGATCAAACCAACCGTTCCACTTTAACCACCACTGCCTCAGACGACTTGGCGCCTGCTGCTGCTCATTCGGCAGATACAAGGCCGCCATCATCGGTGTCAAAGTAAAGGAAATGAAGAGAGATACTAATACGGCAAAGGCAATGGACAATCCAAATTCTTTGAAAAACTGTCCAACTGAACCAGACATAAAGCCTACGGGGAAAAATACAGCTACCACCGTAAAGGTAGTCGCCATAACCGCCAAGGAGATTTCTTTGGTTCCTTCCGCAGCAGCCTGACTAGCTGACTTACCCATTTGTCGGTGCCGGATAATATTTTCAATGACGACAATGGCGTCGTCAATCAAGAGACCGACTGATAGAGACAACCCCATGAGAGACATGCTATTGACCGAAAAATTGGCCAATTTCATAAAGAAAAATGTGGACACAATCGAAGCAGGAATCGCTATGGCGCT
Source organism: Pelosinus sp. sgz500959 (assembly GCF_042610375.1). NCBI lineage: Bacteria > Bacillati > Bacillota > Negativicutes > Selenomonadales > Sporomusaceae > Pelosinus > Pelosinus sp. sgz500959. The sequence continues at coordinate 151,848 of NZ_JBGJZL010000002.1, read as the reverse complement.
AATGATGGTACTGCGCCAGTCACCAAGAAACCACAATACAATCACAACGGCAAAAAAACCGCCAATAATGAGATCGAACCACACTTCATGAATCGAATCTTCTACACGTTGGGCATCGTCACGAACCACATGCATAGCAATCCCCTTCGGCAAGCTCTGCTGAATTTTTTCCAGTTCAGCTTTTACTTGTGTGGCTACCTTTACAGCATTGGCACCAGATTGTTTACCGATTTCAAGACCAATGGCCGGTTGGTTATCGTAACGGGCAATTGCCTCCATTTCCTTGATCCCATCTTTGACAGTGCCTATTTGTCCGTAATATACTGGCACACCATTTCTCATGCCGATTACGACAGAGAGAAAATCCTGAGGATCTTTGAAATTACCTGCAGTGCGTACCAACAAGTTTTGGTTGGTTGCCATAAGCTTACCAGCGGGAATATCCTGATTTTCTTGCTGTAAGCGTTGAGTAATTTCTGGTATGGAAAAACTAAAAGCAGTCATTTTGTCCTGATCTAACAACAACTGAATCTCGCGTTTCTGAAGACCCGTTATTTTCAACTGACCAACGCCAGCAATTTTTTGCAACCGAGGTTTCATCACGTCATCTACGAAAACACTTAATTCACGGCGATTGACAGTTTCGCTAGTAAAAGCAATCGCAACAACTGGAGCCGCCTTCATATCATAGCGAGCGATGACTGGCTCTTTCATGTTGTCAGGCAGTTCGCTACGAATGGCGCTGATTTTGTCCCTAACATCCTGCGTTGCCATGGCTGGATCAATATCCAAATTAAATTCAATACCAATCTCCGCTTCGCCTTCACGGGAGGTAGACCGGATATGTTTTACCCCTTTGGATTCGCCAACGGCTTCTTCTACTTTTTGGGTGATCTGCGCATCAATTTGTTCTGGCTGTGCACCTTCATAGGTAATATTGACTGATACGTAAGGAAGAGTTGTATCCGGCATTTCGTCCACGTTCATGCGAAAGTAGCTAACAATTCCCAGTAGAATAAGAGCGAGAAGGGTAACAGTAGCAAAGACTGGACGCTTGATGCTAATTTCTGGTAAGCTCATCGGTCTATACTCCCTTCCCGTAGTAAGGCATCACCATCTTTAATTTTATCCAGGTTGTCGATCACCACAGCCATACCGACCTTGAGTCCTGCTTTCACCTCAATCAGATCGCCAATTAGCTCACCAGTTTCTACCAGTATTTTTTTTGCTTGACCCATTTCTGCAACATAAACATAATGTAAGCCCTTTTGGCTCATCATAGCATTTCGCGGTATGGCCAATACGGATTGTGGTTCACCCGCTGTCAAGGTTGCTTTGGCAAACATGCCTGGTTTTAATAACTGTTCAGAATTATCCACTTTGATTTTCACCCGGAACATACGACTTTCGTTGCCGGCTACTGGATTAATAACCGTTACCGTTCCGGTAAATGACTGGCCAGGATAAGAGTCTACCACAACGGTTACGGTAGCTCCCAGTTTTGCTGTAGCAATGTCTTTTTGTTCAATATTTACCACAACATAGACTTGGTCAATTTGTTCTACCGTAAGAAGAGTTGTGCCAGGTGAGACAACCTGACCGATGGTGACCGCTTTATTAGCAACCACACCAGTTACTGGGCTTACGATGCTACCGTCAGCGATTTGCTTCTGCGCATTATTCAGATTTGCATAGGCATTATCGACTTCGATACGACTGGTAATCATTCGGGTCTGTACACTCTCTAGCTGCTGTTTGGTAACGGCGTTTTTCCCATACAGATTATAATAGCGCTGATAGTCAACCTGAGCGGTATTATAATTGGCCTCTGTTTGCCGGACATTATTTTGAGCAATCCGTTCCGCATTTCCTAGTTCTACGGTATCTAGTGTCATAAGTATTGCTCCTTGGGAAATGGCCTGACCGTCTTCAACGAGTATCTGATGAATTTTCCCGGCAAGACGACTGCTGATATTCGCAGATGTTAGACCTTCTACTGTACCTGTCAATTTAAGTGTGTTTGCTTTTGGCGTTTCCCTCACTGCTACGGTAGTGACTGCTAAAGGATCAATGGCCAAGCTAGCCTGCTGCTGAGCATTGTAGATTCGCCAGCTAGCAGTACCAATGAACAATGTCAAAATCAATAATATCATCAATTTTCTAACGTGTGGTTTCTTGTTTTGCATGGATATCAACCTCCGTAATAGTGCCCATAGCTTGCGCTAACTGTATAATATACTTATTGTAGTCATAGCAAGCGTTAATGTAATTGAGTTTAGCTGATGTCAGCGCCCCCTGTGAGTCGATGACATCCAAATTAATGCCAATACCGGCCTGGTAACGCACCTGAGCAATCGTGTAATCTTCTTCGGCTTTGGCGACAACCTGAGAGGCAATGTCGAGAGCAGCGCGGGCGTTTTGCATATTAAAATAGGCTTCTCTAGTTTCTAAGGTGACTTGCTCTGTTTTTTGCTGTAGAAGTTCATGTTTCTGTGCGGTTTCCCATTCAGCTTGTTTGATTTTTGCCTTGGTTTTACTACCGTCAAATACGTTGAATGATATGGCTACCTGAGCAGACCAAGGATTGGTGGAGGCCCTCTGGTTTTGCCAGTCTTTTTTGATCGACAAGTTTACCGTGGGCAATTGACCACTTTGGGCTATTTGCATGCCCTGAGAGGCGGCTTTTTTTTCCTGATAGGCTTGTTTTAGTTCTGATCGTTTCACTAATGCGGTTTGAATCGCCTGATCAATAGGCCCCTCATAGGCAGATACCGTACCAGTATCTACTAACGTGATATCTTTATCAGCAGAAAGTCCAAGTAAGGTCATAAAATGATTGTTCGCCAGTCTGCAAGCATTTTGAGCTTTATTGTGGTTTTGCTTGGCCTGAGCCAACTCGACTTCAGTCCGTAGCACATCACTTTTTATCACAATCCCTTCAGCGTATTGTGCCTCAACGGTGGCCAAATGTTGTGTCAAACGCTGAACCGCCTCAGCAGCGAGCCCCACGTTTTTTTCAGCTTGCAAAACATTATAATAGGCCAGATAGGTATTGGCGATCACTTGTTGTTTGGTATGCGCAAGATTATACTGCGCACCTGTATAAAGTTCCTTAGCCTGAGCAGTGAGACCTTCATTGAGCCCACCACTGTATAAGGTCGTTTTTGCTTCAATAAATGAAGAGCGAGAAGTGGATGGCGAATCAACAGTTCCTGGGTAATTCTGGGTTTGAATATGATTGACGCTGATAATAGGCAAATAATTTGAATGATTTTCTTTGAGCAACCACTCTGCTTTAGCTGTTTCCGCTTCGGCCGCTTTGATTGTTGGACTATGTGTAAGAGCAAGCTGGATACTGTCTACGATCGTCAATTGTATCGGTTGGGCGTAGCTTAAATGGGGCATGCCGCAAAAACTAAGGGCCATACTCCACAAAATCAGTGTTTTTTTCAGGTTCATAAACTCTTCCTTTCTATAAAAAAAATTTTTTATGTACTGCTCCCTATCAGTACGAGTTATACATGATTGCTCCAGTGATCCTAACCCTTTAGGATCACTATAATTGCATTATGACCCAGGTCAGTTGGTTAGTAAAAAAAGATGCGCATTTTCTACGCAACTTAAACTTAGCAAATGGATAATTGGAGCCTCCCCTCTTCGATTCCCAAAATTCGTTCCAGTATCGATTCAGCAATTTTTATTTTGGTTAACAATATTTCTGTTGATTCTTTTAGATACGCAATATCTAATAAGCATTCTACTGTACTCCAGAAAAAAGCAACGGTTTCCTTTATACAATTCACATGCATGGTCCCCTCTTGATTTCCCTTCTGAATAATATCATTTAGAAGAGGGTTAAAGACGTTTTCAACCTGTTTTTGCCAAATTGTATAAACTAAATCAAATTCTTTCTCATTCCAGAGCCTATCAATAATAACATCAACTTGGCTGGGAAGTGCTAACTGCAAAATGAAGATTTGCAGTTTTTTTATTGCCATATCCTGTTGACTTTTTAATAAGTACGATGTGGCCATTTCAGTTGCCCAGCGCGTGCAGATGGCTTCTAAAACAGCTTCCTTCGTTGGAAAATAATAAAAGAAGGTTCCTTTGGCTACACCAGCCTTCTTCACTATGTCAACAATCATTGTTTTTTTATAACCAATAGAACTAAATAAATCTAAGGCCGCATCAATGAGCTCTTCTTGCCGGACTTTGGGATCTTTTCTAATTCTCATAATAAACCGTGCCTCCTAACTAGATAAAACTTATAAGAAAAACGCTATACTTTCATTCATCCTAGTAATAGCTCACAACTCTACTGACTACAATCACTTACATAATGATCTTTTTAAACCGAAAGAAATCTTCTTTTATTGGTACCTCTCCGTTAATTGATTTATGACAATCTAAGTGATGTTTATTGAAGTATTCTACAATTTGAAAGCCACATTTATTTACATAAAAATGAATATTACGTTTTTCAAAATACGGCGTATACGTTTCCCAAACTTTGGTTTTAGGGTATTTTTCTTCAATCGCCTGCCAAGCTTTTAAACCAATACCACGACTGTGTTCATTTACAGAAATAAAAAACAAGTCTAATGAATTATTTTGTGTTATTTCATCAATAGTAAGTACAACACCGCCTACCTTTTTCCCATTTGCAAGAATATGATAAATAACAGCCCCTGTAGCATGGAAAGATTCTTCGATATCTTTATCAGAAGGAATTGGTCCATCTAAGTCAGAACCAAAAGTTTCAATCACCGCTGCGGTAAATGCTGTTTGCATGTCTTTTTTTAAACTTGCCAATTCTTCTCTTTTGGCAACCTCTAATGTAACGATACATTCTATGTTAGCTTGTACCATAAAAATTTCCTCCCATACGTGTATATACTATAAATATTTTATTGACCGAGGTCAGTATTATTTTATAAAACAATATTTATAATGTCAAGAAAAAATGATACAAATCCGCTATTGAGTGTCATTACAATAAATCCATATTTTCAAATACCTATGATATATTCGAATTATGACTATAGTTTTCGAGTAAGATGCTGGAATGAAATAAAACTAGAAATCATACAACAACTTCATCACTATTCTTTTGGGGGTTGGGCATATAATTGCCAGTCACAAATGCTTGTACATTTTTATTGTAGCAGTTTTTAGCCTGCCTTTGCCTTTCTTTCATTCTCTATTACCCTTGTTTCCGTCTATTTTGCTGATGCCGGGCAAAGAAACTATCAACACAGTATTCGCAAATTTAAGCGTTTTTAAGCAACGAAGTTCATTGATTACGTAATTCAGAAAATGCGTTCACACAATTGGTCGATCGATGCTTGCGTTGGAGAATCCATCGCACAGAATCGGTTCAGTCGTCATGAGAGAGTCTGTACTAAAACATTGTATAACTATGTAGATTTGCCACAAAAACTAAAAAGAAATACAAAATCTACCCGAGTACGAAAAAACAAGAGAAAACTGGGGAAAAGCATTACAGAAAGAGCAAACGATATTGAAGATCGGGAAGAGTTTGGTCACTGGGAAATCGATACGGTAATTGGTAAGAAAGCTAAGGAAGATGCGATATTATTGACATTATCAGAACGTAAAACACGCCAGTATCTCACTAGGATAATAGCAGGGAAGACAGCACCTGCAGTGATGGCTGCAATCGCTGATGTCAAACAAGAATATGGCGAGCACTTTGCCGATGTATTCAAAACAATTACCAGTGACAATGGTCAAGAATTTGCTGATTTAAGCCTATTGGAAAAATCCACAGAAACTAAAGTGTATTTCACACATCCGTACTCTTCGTTTGAAAGAGGAAGAAATGAGAGACACAATAGGCTTCTCAGGCGATTTTTTCCAAAAGGGCATCCAATTGCTGACTACAGCATGGATGAGATCGCTTTTATCGTGGATTGGTGCAATCATCTTCCTAGAAAAATTCTAGGCTACAGTACGCCTGCAGAAATTTTTAAAGAGTACCTTGATCAGATTTATGCTGCATAGCTTACTTCCCAGTTTAAAACAAAATTAAACCTCTTGGCACAACTAGTTCAACTTCTTATTGCAATTTAGGTTTTATAATCTTTAAAAGAGTTATATCTAATTCTTAGTTAACGAATATATAGCATTCTAAGCCTCAAACGACTACTTCCTGTATTACTTTAATTTAAACCGAGAAAATCCTAACTGCTAGATATAAAGCAATTAGGATTTTTTATTTATGAAAGATATTATTAATCAATTACGACATTACCGAACTATGAACGCAACATTCAAAAATTAAAGTATAAGTTCGCCACACAGTAAATTAAGCATAACCTTGTCATTTAGGCAAACTTATTCTTTAAGTCACACAAATTCATTTGAATCCTTTTGATTCCATCATATTTCTAATATCAGCAAGTTTTTCTTGTGTTGCTTGTTCTCCACGCCCAATGCATACAATTGCTTGTTTTAAATCTTTAAAATTAATATCCAACGTATTCGGACGGATGATAATATCAGCGCATTGCTCTGATTTGAGCAGTGTAACTTCTCGGCTCATAATTTCAATGCATTGTATTAATATTTCTCCTACAGTTTTAATATCATAATTAGCCTGACCATCATAACCTAGATCGACTCCAATGACAATATCAGCTCCCATATGACGTAAAATATCTGTTGGCAAATTATTTTTTACAGCACCATCAACTAATGTCATGCTGCGATATTTTTTGGGAAAAAAAATTCCTGGTATTGAGATACTTGCACGTACTGCGTCGGTTAGAGATGTATTGTGATAATAGCGGGCATTTAAGATTGTGCGATTATTAAATACTGGACTAGTAAAAAAAATTGTATCTGCTGAGTTTAAGTCAACTGCAGTAATAGCTACAGGAATCAATGTATCTCTAACAGTTTTTTCTTGCCATAAACTATAGAAGTATTGTTCAATTTTATCACCCTTAATCAATCCACTTGGCAGAACAGACCAAAAGCGAAACATGCCGCTGTATAGCCATTTCATGCCATGTTTTAAAAGATCACCCACTGTAATATTTAAATCAATAAATTCATTAATTTTGAGTTTTTGTATCATTATTTGCATTTGCAGCGGAGTATACCCACAAGCATACATAGCAGCAACAATCGCACCAGCACTCGTTCCACTAATCAAATCAATCGGAATATGATTCTCAGCCAATACCTTTAATACCCCTATATGTGCAGTACCTCTAATTCCTCCACCACTTAATGCAACTCCAACTTTATAGGGATAATTTGTTAGCTTGCGCCTATCGATCTTTGCAAACACGCTATCACCTCGCAACTCCATCACTATATGTTATGAATCGTTAAGTATAAATTGTGCTACTAGTATAAGAAAAGACTTGGTTTGTGCCAAGCCCTCAGACACAGGCAGAAGCCTTAGTCGTTCTTACTTGAAACCCTAGAAAATGTTATCCTTTCTGATTGCGCAAAAAAATGATGTGATCCATCAAGCCATAAGCTTGGTGAATCACATCACTCAATCACTGATATTAAAAAGACTTGCTTGTACCAAGCCTTCATTGTCATGACTTAGAATTAAGAAAATATTATCCTTTCTAAGTCTTAAATGTTAATTATTTTATAACTTCTACCATACCACTATTTTTGCACATAGCCGCATTCGCTTCGTCAGTGTCAATATGCATTTCTAGGCGGAAACTTTCATGAACGCGAATTAATACATTTTCAAAAACTAATCCACGTTCGCCACCACACCGTACTTTAACAATGTCTTTATCTTTAACACCAAATGCATCAGCATCAGTTAAGCTCATATGAATGTGACGACCAGCAGCAATCACGCCTTCTTTGATCTCTACTTTACCTTTAGGTCCAACTAAAGTCGCACCTGGAGATCCTTTGATATCTCCAGAATCACGAACTGGAGCATTTAATTTTAATTTCATAGCATCACTAAGGGAAATTTCTACTTGTGTTTCTTTACGAACTGGTCCTAGAATGCGAACATTTGGAAATGTTGATTTTTCAGTAACCAAATCAACAAGTTCATTGGAAGCAAATTGCCCCTGCTGTAACAAGTCTTTTTTGACAGTCAGTTGATATCCTTCCCCGTACAAAATATCTAAATCTGCTTGTGATACATGTACGTGGCGAGCTGAAATACCTACTGGAACTTTTGTTTCTAACATAAAGATAAACACTCCTTCAAAAATAAAAATTGATCTTAATAAATAATATCACTAGATATATTCGCGCTTTTTCGACTTAATTCCTTTTAATTTTTAATAAAAAAATATTGAACTAACACTTCTAAGCAGCGAGTATTAAAAACAGACTATCAGACTTACTTATTTAACAAGGCGCAAACCACGTTTATTAGCTTCGTACATGACTTGCTCTTCATCAATTGTTGTTAATCGCTTATTATCAAGTATTACTTTACCATTAATTAAGACAGTATGTACATCCGAACCACTTGCAGAATATGCCAACAAAGATAAACGGTCATGACGTGGATACCAATGGGGAGCATGCATATTAAATAATGTAATATCGGCTTTAAAACCAGGAGCAATCGTGCCTGTAACCATTCCTAAGCCTAATGCCTGAGCACCATAACTTGTCCCCATATTGATTGCCGTTTTTGCAGGGATAAGGAGTGGATCAAGAGCCTGTACTTTATGTAACATAGCAGCTAAACGAATTTCTTCTAACATATCCAAATTATTATTGCTCGCAGTACCATCTGTTCCAAGACCAACACATAAGCCTGCAGACAGCATTTGAGCAACAGGTGCAATACCACTGGCAAGTTTCATATTACTGCCTGGATTATGAGCAACTCGGACGTTGGCTTCTTTCATAATCTCAATGTCTTCACTTGATAGATGAACACAATGAGCCGCTAGCACTCCACAATCAAGTACACCGAGTTCTTTCATAAGAGCAATCGGCGATTTACTGTATTTTTTCTGACATTCTTCAACTTCACCAATCGTCTCTGCTAAATGAATATGAATTTCTGCACCCAAACGCTGAGATAGCGTAACAACACGTTTTAAATATTCTGGCGGACATGTGTAGGGAGCATGAGGCCCAAGCATCACAGTAATACACCCATCAGCAGAGTTGTGATAATCATTAAAAAAAGCTTCACTTTCAATTAAAGCTTGATTTGCATTAGGAGCTACACCAGCCATGCCTCTCGCAAGCACAGCTCTCATACCACTGTCAGCAACAGCTTGAGCAACCTGAGGCATATGAAAATACATATCCGAAAAAGTAGTCGTTCCTGATTTTATCATTTCAGCATTCGCGAGTAACGTACCCCAGTAAACATCTTCAGCAACTAGATTAGCTTCTGCTGGCCAAATTTTTTTTTCTAGCCAATCCATCAGTTGCATGTCATCAGCATAACCGCGAAAAAGAGACATGGCAGCATGAGTATGAGTATTAACAAAACCAGGAACTGCTAATAGATTGGTGCAGTCAATGATCTGATCAGCATGCCAATCCGTTGAAATATCTCCCACCTGAACTATGATCGTGTCATCGATTGCAACATCAGCTAAAGTCACTTCACCATTGCTGCCCAAGACTTCTGCATTTTTTAATAAAATTTTTCCCACTATATTTTCCTCCCCTGCTGACGCTGGCGATAATATTCAACATAAAATTTATGCATAACCTCAACGTCCTCATCACTTAGTACTTGAGCTCCTCCAAGTTGATTTGCATAAATCAAAATTTGAGCTGCTTTTTCTACTAATTCACAGGCCATCATTGCTTCGGTGAGGGATTGACCACATCCAACAACACCATGATTAGCCATTAAGACTGCATTTTTTATACTTAACGCCGCTACAACATTTTTCGCTAATCTTTCAGTCCCTGGCAAAGCATAAGCAGCCACATCAACACCACCACCGACTAGTTGAACTAAGTCTTCAATAATAGGCGGTATCCCCTTATGTGCAACGGCACAAGCACTGGCAAAAACACTATGTGTATGTACAATTGCCTGTACATCAAAGCGTGCTTGATAAATCTCTATATGTAAAGGCAATTCTGAAGAGGGCTTTAATCCTCCTTCAATCACTGTACCCATTTCATCAACAACGACCACATCATCAATCGTTAATTCACGATATCCTCTTCCCGATGGTGTAACCGCGATAAACTGAGTACCTGGTATCCGTGCACTAATATTACCCCATGTCCCAGCAATTAACCCCTTATCAAGCATGCTACAACCAACTGCTAAAATTTCAGCTTTAATTTTTTCAGTATGATCCAATTCAAACTCACTCCTTAATGCTTGGCATCTGAAAGAAAATAAAGTCAAAGCTTCTGAGGATATTTGACGCTAAGTAATCACGATAACTTGTACATATTGAGCTATGTAAAAGTTATCGTGATGAAACATCGCATAAATAGACCAGAGAATGACTCGTTATTTTTTGAAGATACCTTATGCTTGCATTAAATATTTCTTCTGCTCAGCAGTTAATGAATCAATTTTAAGTCCCATTGCCGTAAGTTTCAACAATGCTACTTTTGTACTCACTTCTTCAGGGAAGTTAAAAACTTGATTTTCCATTTCTTTATGATGTTCTAAAATATGCAGTACAGCTAAAGCTTGCATAGCAAAAGATAAATCCATGATTTCTGTCGGATGACCATCACCAGCAGCTAAATTCACTAAACGACCTTCAGCTAACAAATAGATTTTTCGGCCATCATTCATTACAAATTCTTCAATATTTTTGCGTACAATTTGCTTTGAAATTGCCATTTCATTTAAATCTTCTTTATTAATTTCAAGATCAAAATGACCAGCATTAGCAAGGACAGCCCCTGTTTTCATCACTGCCATATGTTCACGACAAATTACATGCTTACAACCCGTTAGTGTTACGAAAATATCTCCTTCTTTTGCTGCATCTTCCATCGTCATCACTCGGAAACCATCAAACACAGCTTCAATCGCCTTGATTGGATCAACTTCTGTAATAATAACATTAGCACCCAATCCTTTAGCGCGCATCGCTACACCTTTACCACACCAACCGTAACCAGCTACAACAACGACCTTACCAGCTACTGTAAGATTTGTTGTACGCATAATACCGTCCCATGTTGATTGTCCTGTACCATAACGATTATCAAATAGATATTTACAATAGGCATCATTTACTGCGATCATCGGAAACTTTAAATTTCCTTCCGCAGCCAATCCACGAAGTCTGATAACACCTGTTGTTGTTTCTTCTGAACCACCTAGGATATTGGGAAGTAATTCACTCCGTTCACCATGTAAAAGTGACACTAAATCGCCACCATCATCAACAATGATATCAGGTTTTGTATCAAGTGCTTTATGTAAGAATTGTTCATACTCAGCTTCTGTTGTATTATACCAAGCAAAAACTTTAACACCTTGCTCAGCTAACGCCGCTGCAACATCATCTTGAGTGGATAGAGGATTACTGCCTGTCACAGCAACATTTGCACCAGCATTTTTGAGTACTAAAGCCAAATAAGCTGTTTTAGCTTCTAAATGCATCGTGACCACAATATTTTTACCACGTAATGGCTTAGTTTTTGACAAATCATCATTTAATATGTTAAGAACAGGCATAAAATTTTTAACCCAATTAATTTTTTCATGTCCTTGAGGGGCTAGTTTTATATCTCTAATCATTGATTCCATATTATCATACTCCCTTTATTTTTTGTTGTAATTCTGTAATTGCCTCACGATAAGGCCCGCGTAATACACCATACTCTGTTATAATACCTGTAACTAAAGAATTCGGAGTTACATCGAATGCTGGATTAAAAACATCTACACCTTCAGGAGCAGTACGCATACCAGCAAAATGAGCAACCTCAGATGCATCCCGCTCTTCGATTGGAATGTCAAAACCACTTTCCATCGTAAAATCAAAAGTGGATACAGGTGCTGCGACATAAAAAGGAATATTATGTTCTTTCGCTAGGACTGCCACACTATAGGTACCAATTTTATTGGCAACATCCCCATTTAGCGTAATCCGATCAGCTCCAACAATAACAGCTTGTACCATATTTTTCTTCATAACCCAGCCAGCCATATTATCAGTAATAAGAGTCACTGGAATATGATCTTGTACTAATTCCCAAGCTGTCAAACGAGCTCCTTGTAATAAGGGTCTAGTTTCATCGGCAAATACTTTCGTTATGTTTCCATCATCGAAAGCTTGTCGAATAACTCCTAAAGCCGTTCCAACACCTGCCGTAGCTAATGCTCCAGCATTACAATGTGTCAATACTGAAACTGGTGTCGTAAATAATTCTGCACCATAATGCGCTATTTTAGAATTGATCGCTACATCTTCATCAGCAATGGCAACAGCCTCTTGTTCTAGAGCTGACACAACATCAACAATCTCACTATTTTGATCATATCGACTTGCTACAGCCATCATTCGCTCAATAGCCCAAAATAAATTAACAGCTGTCGGTCTAGTTTGTCCGAGTTCCTCAGCTACCTTAAGCAGACTTGTCCAGAAGTATTGACTGTTGGAAAATTCTCGTGCTCCAAGTACAATACCAAAAGCAGCAGCTACTCCAATTGCCGGTGCTCCTCGCACTTCTAGTCGTTTAATAGCCTCTGCAACAATGCGATAATCATGACATTCAATATATTGTACTTGGTTGGGTAATAAAGTCTGATTTAACAAGAATAGGTAATTATCTTTCCATTGAATAGACGGTATCAACAATCATCACCACCTTTTAAATTTTAAAACCACCATATTCAGCCAAAGCGTGCTGACAATTACAATCAGCCTCAATATCAATATTTTTTATTGTATTCATGAGCAGCATCTTCAGATTTTCAGTATTTTGATTCATGATTTTAATCACTTCACCATATGTTAAAGGATTCGGGGAAACTCCTGCTGCAAAGTTAGTCACCATTGCAATCGTCCCATAACAAATTTCAGCTTCACGTGCTAAAACCACTTCTGGCACATTGGTCATACCAACCAAATGACCACCAAATTTTGCAAACATCGCAATTTCAGCTGGGGTCTCAAAACGAGGGCCCTCGGTACAAATATATGTTCCTCGGCCATGAATCTCAAGTCCAATATCCTTACCAACTGTCAATAGTTTGTCTCGCAGCGAATCGCAATATGGATTAGTTAAATCAACATGTACGACTCCTCTTTTTCCACCTTCATGAAAAGTACTAATTCGATTCTTAGTAAAATCAATAAACTGATCCACTAATACAAAATCGCCTAATTTCATAGGTAAATGTAAGGAACCAACTGCAGCAGTAGCCAAAATTCGACGCACGCCTATTTTTTTCATAGCCCAAATATTGGCGCGGTAATTAATCAAATGAGGAGCAATTGAATGCTTGCTACCATGACGCGGGATAAAAGCAATACTTTTCCCCTCAAAATCTCCTACTTTATAAGATACTGCACCATAAGGAGTCATTGTTTCAACCTGGTGTACATGATCTAAGATTTTTGGATCATACACGCCTGTACCACCAATAATTCCAATCTTTATCATTTTATCACCTGCTATACGATCTAGTTTACGACATCAAAAAACAATATCATCTCATTTTTTTATTGTACTATATTTTACCCAATATAATAAGATATACTTTTTATAACAACGGTAAGGGATAAATAGATGGTTCCATCTAGTATTATATCATAAAGCAAGAAAAGACTTAGCTCATGCCAAGTCCTCAAACACAAGTAGAAGCCTCAGTCTTTTTACTAGAAACCGAGAAAGTCTATTTTCTTAACTATGTATATGACCAATGACACAAGATATTATAAATTTACACCGACTAAGCTACCTAGTATGCCAACTGCAATACCAGCTACGAATTTATTCGCCAATACAAATACCGAAACAGTTCCTTGGTTTAGCTCCATACCAATGCCCACGGAAAATAATACATAAATAATACCAATCGCTATACCAATGAGCATTCCTTTTGCTGCAGCATGATGGGCAGCATAAACACTGCCACTAAAAATACTAAGCATTGTCACACCAACCATAATGTATTGGATATAATTATCTACGTATGCATTTTCTGTCATCATGCTGATCATTGTTAAAAATAATACACAAGCTAATGAAAAAGTAAAACTAACGACTACTCCTTTAATGATTAACATAGCTGTTCCCGATACCTTGGGTGGTTTAGTATGTAAACGCGTCCGATCAATACGTTTCGACACAACGTTCCCTCCCTGAAGTTAGGTATGATTATTGCTATTGTAAATCTATGCAGATTGTAGATAAATATGCCCACAAAATATAGTCATCAAATTTATTACACAACTTATCGTTCTTATAACTTCCAAGTTTTCATTACATCCATGGCACTATAATTTGTAAGATCAAAATGAATGGGGGTTACTGAAATTTTGGCCATTTTTACAGCGACAATATCACTATCGTCATCATTTTCATTATCTAGTATATTACCACCCATCCAATAATACATCCTCCCTCGCGGATCAAGCCTGCGTTCAAAAATATTTTCATATTCCCTGACGCCCAGCTTAGTAATAGCTACACCATTTAATTGGGCGGTAGGGAGTGCCGGTACATTTACATTGAGTAAAGTATTAAGTGGTAATGATCGATTTCTTATATTTTCTACGAGCGTCGCCGTAAATTCAGCCGCAGCCTGAAAATCAGACTTTTCTCCACTATCTAATGAAACAGCAATGGCCGGTATACCATGTAATGCACCTTCAATAGCCGCACTAACTGTACCTGAGTAGAGAACATCAGTCCCTAGATTAGGTCCATGATTGATCCCCGAAACAACAACATCTGGTAATTCTGGCATTAATGTTTCCAGGGCAAGCTTGACGCAATCAGCAGGAGTACCACCAATGCGCCAGCCTGATATATTGGGATTATCAAAAACATATTGATCAACTCGTATTGGACTGTGCACTGTAATTGCTTGACTTGTCGCACTCCGTTCAACATCAGGTGCGACTACGACGACCATAGCAATCTTTGAAAGCTCATGCCAAAGTGCCTGAATACCAGCTGCACCAATACCATCATCATTCGTCAATAAAATACGCAAACAAATCCCTCCAAACGCATTATAATTGACCCATAAATTTATGGGTTTGGGGAATAACCCGTACATCAGTGAGCAAGGTAAGCGCCTGTTCTTGCCATACTAATACCTGATCAGGACTCACACCCCCGCAATGATTAATCGGAGTCACTGGTTGTATAATCAAAGGAATCTCAGGATTGACAGTTGCAATTAATTCAATTGCCTGCTGAAACTCTTCAGTACTCGTTTTATTAGTAACAACAATTTTGACAAAAACCCTACGGGTATTTGCCAAACGTAAAAATTCTTCATGTTTTTGCCACAACTCTTGCCCACTCGTACTTGGTAATTTAATATCCATGCTAATCATATCAATATATGGTAAAACTTTTGCTAATTCTGTTGGTAATGTACCATTTGTCTCTAAATGAATCATACCATGAATAAGAGGTGCTAATTCTTCAATGGCCTGGGTTTGGCATAAGGGTTCACCACCAGTTAAGCTCACTGAATGATGTGGTAAAATTAATAATTGATTGATATATGCTGCTAGCTGAGAGATGGGAATAGGGTTAGAAATGATTTTAAAGTCACGCTTTCCTGGGGTGATCTCGATTTGTCCCGATGCCATGCCTTGTCTGGAATCCGGTGTATCGCAAAATTCACATTCAAGATTGCAGCCAACGAGTCTCACAAAAATCTGTCGATAGCCAACATATTGTCCTTCACCTTGAATCGAGGAAAAGACTTCAACAACATTTACTGTTTTGCCCACAATTAAGCCTCCTGACTATAGGTTGCTGCTGAATTAGGGGATTCCCATATTCTTACCGAACGCAACTTTACGTCTTGATCAAATTCTCCAGTTTCACCGAGTTGATCGTATATATATTTTGCAATATTTTCTGCCGTAGGATTAATTTTACAAAAAGGTTCAATCTCATTCAAACAATAATGATCTAAATTGACCATAATTTTATTAACTGTTGCTTTTAAATCACGAAAATCAACTAACATTCCCAATTCACCTAGCTTATTCCCATAAATATTGACCTCAACCTTCCAGTTATGTCCATGCAGACGGCTGCATTTTCCTGGGTAATTATTAATATAATGAGCTGCTTCAAAGTTAACACTAATTGTTAATTCAAACATATATTTATCCTCCTTCATATTCTGGTACAATACCAGCACCTAAAATAATTTTTCTGATTTTGTAAAATAAGAGATGAGTGTTTAACTCATCTCTTATTTTACAGCTTGTTTCGTTAAAAAATCCTCTTTTGAGAATTCATTATTCTGAGATAGCAATACATCTTTATAACTTATGCTCCGTGTATGCACAGTATGACTCCATTCACGTTCATTGCGGTGTAGAAAACCTAATATTGTAATTGGAATCCAACTATAAACGAATAAGGGGTAAAAAATTGAATAGAACCAAGTTTTGCGACTTACACCAATTTTCGCTAAGATAATGACTGGAAATAAATATTGTCCAATCCCTATGGCAGTCATCACTTCAACAGGTAAAATTTTGTTAATAATATTTGTATAGAAAGGAATAATTGTATATACAGAACTCGATAATACAAATAATGTGGATATAATTAGAAAATAGGGTTGTAATAAATGAAAAACTCCATCTAAAATTCTAAGATCCCGTTGTTTAATTCCTTCAATTAACATTCGTGGAATATATCTTCCGGCAATGTCAAAGTGACCTTGTGCCCAACGTTTACGTTGATGCCAAGCTTGTGTAAAAGTTAGTGGTTTTTCATCATACACAATTGCATCATGAGCCCAAGTCGTTGGTATGCCTTCTAATAAGACCTTCATTGTGAATTCCATATCTTCCGTCAAACAAGTCGCTCCCCAACCAAACTTACGTAACACTGCAGTGGAGATACACATACCTGTTCCACCAAGTACACTGGACAAACCAATATTATACTTAGCTAAATGCCAAATATGATTAACTACCCAAAACGAAATAGCAAAAGTTCCAGAGATCCATGTGTCATCAGGATTTTTTGAATCAAGATAACCTTGTATAACCTGTTCCCCTTTACATAATCGACTATTCATTTCTAATAGAAAGTTTTCATGTACTAAATTATCAGCATCAAAGATAATGACTCCATCATAGTTACGCGGTAATTTAAATAACTTAGCAAACATCCACTCCATGGCATAGCCCTTACCACGTTCTTCTAAATTGAAGCGTTCATAAACAATGGCTCCAGCCGATCGAGCGATTTTAGCAGTATTATCTTTACAATTATCTGCAACGACGAAAATATCATATAATTCACGCGGATATTTTAAGACTTGAATATTTTCTACCAAATGTTTAATGACTTGTTCTTCATTATGAGCAGCAATAATGATGGCGAAAGTACTTTTAGGCGTCATTATTTTAGTTTCTTTTTTAGGCCAAAAACAAAAAAATGCAATGATAAAATAATATAAGGTAAAAAACACAATAATAAGTTGTAATGGAATCATTACATAATCAAAGATATAATTCATGGATTTTGCTCCTTTAAAATCCCATTTTTAAAGCATATTAACTATACTTTATACTAAAACACAAATACTATTCTAATTTTAAAACATATCCCTTGTCAAGCAACAATTTATTTGCTAAAAACCATTTAAGGATTTGTGTTCGTTTATTTTTACATCACTTCAAAAAAATAAGTATCCAAGTATGCGGATACTATTATTTTTTTATGTAATTGAGAAAGTATATGACTTTCTCAATTACAGTTAAGGACAACCACTTCTTAGCGTAAACAAGGGGTTCCTTGCAAACCATTTTATGAAGTAGCTGATTTATAATCAAATAATCCAAAGATCGTATTCAATATACCAAATAAGGCATAAGCAAAAAATGGTACAAATAAGATCGCATCTTTCATGGTAAACAATATATAACCAGCTAAAAGTATGGTAATCACAGCAGGAATGATTCTAATTTTTTCACCTTGTCCTTTAAAATCAGGATATTTAATCGTACTGACCATTAGGTATCCGCACAAAGTTACCATGATTGGAAATAATAAGCCAGATGGTTTAATACCAAGCATAATAAATGTTGCGACGACACAACCACCTGCTGGAATAGGTAACCCCATAAAATAACCTTTCACAACACCAGTATTTACATTGAAGCGAGCTAAACGTAATGCACCACAGGTTGCAAAAAAAGCCGCCACAAGATATCCAAAAATTCCAGGTAAATCTTTTAACAAAAACGCATAGGCTAATATGGCTGGCGCCACACCAAAAGATACTAGATCACATAAGGAATCCAATTCCTTACCAAATTCACTACTTGCATTTAAATACCGCGCCACCCTACCATCAAGTCCATCACTAATCATGGCTGCAACAATAAATAATGCTGCTTCATAAAATTGTCCATTGAATGTAGAAATAATGGCACCAACACCCAAAATCAGATTTAAAGCCGTTAAAGCATTTGGAATGATACTTTTCATCCTAATACCCTCCCTATAACAGTATCACCACCTGTAACGCGATCACCCTTTTTAACTAATATTTCAACCGTTTTAGGTACGATAATTTCCGTACAGGAGGCAAATTTAATAAGACCATATCGTTCGCCTTTTTCTAATACATTGCCAAGGGTCACCCACGAAACAATGCGTCTAGCCAAAAGACCAGCGATTTGTGTTACTAATACACGCATATTTTCATTTTCTATGCCAATGGAATGACGTTCATTTTCACAACCTACAGATTCTTTATAAGCTGGACGAAAACGTCCACAAGTATATTGTTGAAATTTAATTTCCCCAGCAATAGGACTCCGATTAATGTGTACATCAAAAACTGATAAAAAAATCGTTACCTTAATACCAACTTCATTTAAAAATTGCTCATCATAAACTTCACAGACACTCATCACCTTACCATCAGCAGGCGATACAATTAAGGAATCATCAGTCGGTATTTCTCGTTTAGGATTACGAAAGAAGAAGGAAATAAACCCCATGAAGACTCCAGGGACAATACTCCAATACGGGTCAATCGTTGCATAAACTACAATAGTAATCAATGCTAGAACAGCAATATATATATATCCTTCTTTAGCGATAGGCGCTTTAACCATGAATTCACCTCTTCTTAACAAACCATTATATTTTGCTAATCATCTTTTTTTATTTGCCATTACTTTCAAAACAAATCGTGGTAAAGCCAACATTCGAATGGCACGCTTCGGCTCAGATAACAAACGATATAACCATTCTAAATTCAAATTTTGCATCCACAAGGGCGCTCGTTGAACGACACCAGCCATTACATCAAAAGTACCGCCAACGCCAATGGCTACAGGCGCTTTAATTTGATCCATAAATTCTACCAACCATTTTTCTTGTCTCGGTACACCTAAAGCGACTAATAAAATATCAGGTTGACATTTTATTATATTGTTGATAATTTCTGGTTCTTCTTGTTTTGTAAAAAATCCATGACGAGTCCCCACAATTTGGAGACCTGAATAACGCTTTACAGCATTTTCTTTGGCTTTATCAACAATACCAGGTGCTCCACCTAACATATAAATGCGATATTTTTTCTTAGCAGCTTCAACTAACAAATTTTGAACCAAATCATAACCTGCAACACGTTCCGGCATGGGATCGCCATTATAACGAGCTGCCCACACCACACCTGCGCCATCAGGTATGACTAAATCGGCATCATTAATAATTTGCGCAAAATGTTTATCTTGATTTGCCATCATGATCATTTCCGCATTAGGGGTAACGACTAAATGAGGTTTTTTCTGAGCAATAAATCCTTCTACATGACTTACAGCCTCTTTCATCGTCACAACGTCAACCTTTACATTTAAAACTTCGATTCTATTGCGCACTATACATATAGTCTCCTTACTACTAAAAAAATCAACCATTTAAAAGTTTCTTACATATTGTATCATAATATTATAAACTGGGCAATCGTGGCATAGGTAATTTCCACCATCGTGGTTGTTCATCTTTCTTGGGTGCTACTTCTGCTTTTTTCTCAGGCTGCAATTTGGGGCTGATGCGAGTGTCGGTCACTGTCGGTTGAGTACCTCTAATAAATGCACTATATTCCACGTCTTGGCATCCAGGAGTCGCTAATTTTCCTGAGTCAGCACAGATGGGTACATTCGTCACTATATTGGGAGGAACCAAAAATTCCACTGGTTTGATCCCCCTCAATACTTTTGACATCATAGTCCCCCACATACCAGCAACTTGAGTACCTGAAATTTCCACTGGTGTCCGATTGTCATTTCCAACATAAATACCAACGAGTAATTCAGGCGTATAACCCATAAACCAGGCCGTTTCGTATCCATCCGTTGTGCCCGTTTTTCCAGCTGCTGTGCGCCCAATATTCGCAGGTGTACCTGTACCATCTTCAATCACGCCTTGCATCATATTCGTCAGAATATAGGCAACATCAGCGCGCAGGACAGATTGTTGAGTCAAATGTGCTTCTTCAAGCACCTGGTCATTCTCATCAACTACTTTCAAAATGGCAACTGGCTTTGACATAATGCCCCCATTAGCAAAAGCTGTATAAGCTGTTGATAACTCAAATAAATTTACCCCTTGTGTTAAGCCCCCCAAAGCCGTTGATAAATTATTGTCTTGTTCTACTAATGTAGTAATTCCCATACTTTTAGCTAACTCAAGTATGTTGTTAATACCAACTTGTTGCCCTAATTTAACAGCAGCAATATTAACTGACCAGCGAATACCTTTTTTCAAAGTAATGGGACCACGATATTTTTTATCATAATTTTGCGGAGCATATCCTCCAATATTGACAGGTTGATCAATGATCATCGCGTTTGCTGTCAATCCTTGATTAAGGGCCGCAGCATATACAAAAGGTTTAAATGCTGAACCTGGTTGACGTACTTCAGCCAGTGCACGATTTAGTTGGCTTTCTTCATAATTACGCCCACCTACCATCGCCCTAATATACCCATTGCGTGGATCAAGAGCCAGTACGGCCCCTTGATATTGGCCAAGTACTCCTTCAGCCTCTTGTTGAACATTGCTATCGATTGTTGTATAGATTTTAAGACCGCCTTTATAGACACGGTTAGCACCATAACGCTCTACAAGTTCTGCCGCTATATAATCAAGAAAATAAGATGCTTGTACAGCCCGTTTTTTCTTGCCAACTAAAGAGATAGGCTGTTGTTGCGCCTTATCTGCTTGCTCTTGTGTAATATATCCATGTTTCACCATACCTGTAAGTACTGCCAATCTACGTTCTAAAGCCGCCTTACTATCAACATATGGGGAATAAATATTCGGTCCGCGAGGTAAACCTGCAAGCAATGCACTTTCGGCTAGAGTTAGTTCACTCGCATGTTTACCAAAATACACCTGTGCTCCAGTCTCTACTCCATATGCCCCTTCACCAAAATAAACCTGGTTTAAATATGCTTGTAAGATTTCTTGTTTTGAAAATTTACGTTCAATCATAATGGCTAAAAATGCTTCTTTTATCTTACGTGTAAAAGTCCGTTCTTGTGTTAGAAACATATTTTTAGCGAGTTGCTGCGTTAATGTGCTACCACCTTCAACAAGACCGCCAGCACGTATATTCACAACAATTGCACGAATAATTCCAATAGGATCGATACCAATATGATCATAAAAACGACTATCTTCATTCGCAATAATTGCCTGTCCTACATAGGGTGAAATGTTAGTAATTGATACAACAATGCGATTTTCTTCAAATAATTTAGACAAAAGTTGTCCTTTGCTATCAAAAACTTGTGTTGCTGCAACTAAATGTAAGTTTTCTAAACCATCAACCTGTGGTATAAAAGATGCGTAACCAATTCCAGTCGATAAGCTTATAATAATGATAAGGATAATACCATTGATTAGCCAACACCGCATTTTATCACGCTCCTTTTTCATGTAGTATTCCAATGCATAATAAACTTTACACGCAGGAATATATACTTATCTGTCGAATATTTAATTATTCTTTACATTATATCGCAACATTAAACTACAGGAGAAATGTATGACGAAAAAAAATAATTTTTTTAAAAGTATTTGTATGATTTGCGCCATCTGTTTTATTGCTCTTGTATCTGCACCGTTGATTACATTAGCAATACCTGCAACACAAACTCTTTCCACTCTACAAATAATTCCCACATCGCAGCCACTAGAAAAAGAACCGCCACCAATGGAGACCGCGAATCCTAATACAAATCTGACCGAACCTACCACAAACAATAAACCTGAATATGATCAATTTACCTTTTCAGAGCGACAAGAACGCAATTTGCCAACTATTTTGCCGGTCACTGAACCATATTATGGTGATAAAGTGATTTATCTTACCTTTGATGATGGGCCCGATTTAGAAAACACTCCACTAATACTTGATATTCTTAAAGAAAATAATATTAAAGCTACTTTTTTTGTACTGGGCACAGAAGTAAAAAAATACCCCGACCTTTTAAAACGTGTTTATGATGAAGGACATGCAATTGGTAATCATTCATACAATCATATTTATCGTGACCTCTATCAATCCGAGCATACTTATATTGAACAGCTACATCACAATGACGATATCATTAAGAGTATCATTAATGTGCGCCCTCATATTTCCCGAGCTCCCGGCGGATCAGCCGGCAACTTCACTAAAGCCTATTGGAATATCTTAAAGCAACAAGGTTATATTGAAGTGGGTTGGAATATTAGCTCTGGTGATGCCTCTCATGCAAAAGCAGAGCAACTTTTAAACAATATCATTCAACAAACAGAAAAGAATACCTTTTTATGGAGCCATGCAATTCTCTTGATGCATGATGGTAAAGGCCATTCTGAGACAGTAAAAGCATTACCACGTATTATTAAATTTTATAAAGAAAAGGGTTTTACTTTTCAAATTATAAATTCAAAAACACCGTCAGCTTGGTAAAAGCGTGACGGTGTTTTTGATTTTTCTTGTTTAAAAACTGTAGTTAGGTGATTCTTTCGTAATGCTAATATCATGAGGATGGCTTTCTTTTAGACCAGCTCCCGTGATGCGAATAAAACGAGTATTATTGATTAATTCCTTAATCGTAGGCACACCACAATATCCCATACCAGCACGCAGACCACCGATCAATTGGAAGGCCGTATCAGCAAGTGTTCCTTTATATGGTACTCTTCCTTCAATACCTTCGGGAACAAGTTTGTCCATATTTTCTTGGAAATAACGATCTTTACTACCTTGAGCCATAGCGCCAAGCGATCCCATACCTCTATATACTTTATAGCTACGTCCTTGATAAATAACAGTTTCACCTGGACTTTCTTCTGTTCCGGCAAACAAATTACCAAGCATTACAACACTAGCACCAGCAGCAAGAGCCTTTACCATATCTCCAGAGTATTTAATACCGCCATCGGCAATAATCGGAATATTATACTCTCGTGCAACCCTTGCACAGTCGTACACAGCCGTAATTTGCGGTACACCAATACCAGCAACAATACGAGTTGTACAAATTGAACCCGGTCCAATACCAACTTTAATGGCATCTGCACCTGCTTCAATCAAATCACGGGTAGCTTCTGCAGTAGCTACGTTACCAGCAATCAAATCAATTTCAGGATAGGCTGCTTTAATTTTTTTAACAGCATCAAGTACACCTTGTGAATGGCCATGAGCAGTATCAACGACAATGACATCAGCTTTAGCAGCAACGATCGCAGCAAGCCGTTCCATCATATCTGATCCTACACCAATAGCTGCACCGACTAATAAACGACCTTTAGGATCCTTTGCGGAATTAGGATATTTTTGTGATTTTTCAATATCCTTAATCGTAATGAGACCTTTTAGCTTACCATCGCTATCAACCAGTGGTAATTTCTCAATTCTATGTTTATGGAGGAGAGCTTTAGCATCTTCCACAGAAGTCCCAACTGGCGCTGTGATCAGATCCTCCGTTGTCATGCAGTCTTCTATTTTACGCGTCAAATCCGTTTCAAAACGCAAATCGCGATTGGTCAAAATACCGACTAATTTATTATTTTTAGTTACTGGAACACCTGAGATATGATATTTTTCCATCAAGTTTTGTGCATCTTGCAAACTATTATCAGGGGATAAAAAAATAGGATCAACAATTATCCCATGTTCAGAACGTTTTACTTTATCAATTTCACCAGCTTGCCGCTCGATGGACATATTTTTATGAATAACTCCGATACCACCCTCCCGAGCCATGGCAATCGCCATACGCCCTTCAGTAACAGTATCCATACCCGCACTAATAATTGGGATATTGAGCTTGATATTTTTAGTCAAATATGTACTTACATCAACATCTTTAGGTAGAACATCTGATTTAGAAGGAACTAACAAAACATCATCAAAAGTCAAACCTTCTTGCATAAACTTATTTTCAAACATAAACGTTTCTCCTTTCATACTACTTGCAAAAGTTATTTCAACTATAATAACATACTTAAACTGACCTTATCCACTCTTTTTTATGTAATTTTTTAATAATTTTTCATTTTTATTTTCAAAAACTATCATTTAGGCAATATACAAGAAGAAAACATCCTCATTTATAGTCAATGAGGATGTTTTTATTCAGAAAATCAATCAGTAATTGTTAGTGTTTTCAAAAAGATAGACTCAAATTCTATTTATCGGACATTAGCACGCCAGCTTTAGCTATATCGTGCTTAGGTGCATCTCTAAGAATAATAGTGACAGCTTCCGCAGGGCAAGCTGCAGTTTCACATATTGCTTCAGTCACCTTTTTTACTAAGGCGCGCTTTTGGTCAACACTGCGTCCTTCAACTAAATCAATTTGTACGATAGGCATAGTATAACCTCCTTCTCATTGTTATGATTATCTTTTATTCGATATCCATAACAATATTCCTGCAAAGGCATTCCTTATTTCCATCACTGATTATTTTAACTATTTTTCTTTTTTAGAGCGTCTATACCACCACAATCCAATATACACAAGAATAACTACAACCACAATTATAATTAAACGGGTCATATTTTCCCCAGCGAATACTAAATCATGACCTAATAATACTTTAATAACGACTGGTGGTAATTTACCTATTAAAGTAGCTAAAAAGAAGTCTCTAAAACTAATTCTACTGATTGCTGCAACAGCTGTAATAATGCCCGAAGGTGCTAACGGCAATAGTCGAGCAATAAGCAAGGCTTTAAATCCGTTTTTGGCACTATAATCATCGACTTGTTTTAAATAACTACTTTTCTTTATCCATCCTTCGATCAATGTTCGGAAAAAATAACGGGCAAAGACGAACATAACAACTGCCCCAACCACTTCACCAGTCCATGAAATGATGACTCCCCAAAACAGACCATACATAATACCAGCGGCTCCCGATAAAATCATAAAGGGAAAGACGATGGTAAAGGTCATAACAATGAACAATAGAATTGTGACAAGAATTGACCAGGAACCAAAACTCCGTAGATAGTCTGCTAAACCAACGATATCGCCATGTTCAATAATACCATATGCATGTTGAAAAAATTCAGGTTGCCATAAATACAAGATTCCAAAGGATAATATAATAAATAACCACCCTACTAATTTAACCATTATACCCCTCCACACTACGGAAAAATCTGGATCACAAACAATGTTACTACTATACTAAATTTATTACTAAAAGGCAACTAGAGGCGTGATAATGATAGGTATAAATAGAGTATAAATGTGGCATAACTATAGTGTAAATTTTCTCCTCTCCCATCTTTGGCGACCATGCGGTCGCCTTTTTTTACGTACAAATTAATTGGAAAACATCATGCCTATTTCTTTACCAAACCGTTGACTTAAAACAGAACGTATACTCACACAATCATCAGCATTTGCAATGGTTTGCTCCGCTGCACGTTTAGCCTCTAGTAAAATACTAATATCGCTAATGATATCTGCAATCTTAAGGTCTGGAAGACCGTGTTGTCGTGTACCAAAAAATTGTCCAGGACCACGTAATTTTAAATCTTCTTCAGCAAGTACGAAACCATCATTGGTTGTTGTCATAATCGTAAGCCTTTCTTGAGTCTCAGGATTTCGATTATCAGAGAGCAAAATACAATAAGATTGATGAGCACCTCGACCAATACGTCCCCGTAATTGATGCAATTGAGCTAAACCAAATCGTTCTGCCCCTTCAATCACCATAACAGTGGCATTTGGTACATTTACACCGACTTCAATCACCGTTGTTGCGATCAATACTTTTATTTCTCCACTATAAAATCCATTCATTACAGTTTCTTTATCAACTGCCTTCATTTTGCCGTGGACTAAGCCGCAGGGAATATCTTTTAAATCTGTTTGTATTAGTTGCTCGTAAAGTTCGACTGCTGACTGAGCATCAATTTTTTCCGATTCTTCTACCAAGGGACAAACCACATAAGCTTGGCGTCCATTTTTGACTTCGTCCACAATAAACTTGTACACTAAATGTCGTCGATCACTACCACGCACAAAAGTTCTGATGGCTTTACGACCAGGAGGCAATTGTCGGATAGAAGATACATCAAGATCTCCATAAACAGTAAGTGCCATTGTTCGAGGGATCGGCGTTGCTGTCATCACCAATACGTCAGGCAT
This sequence comes from Pelosinus sp. sgz500959, assembly GCF_042610375.1. Taxonomy (NCBI): domain Bacteria; kingdom Bacillati; phylum Bacillota; class Negativicutes; order Selenomonadales; family Sporomusaceae; genus Pelosinus; species Pelosinus sp. sgz500959. The sequence goes on along the minus strand of NZ_JBGJZL010000002.1, from coordinate 125,026 downwards.
ATTGCCTTTTTCCTGTAATATGCTTCGCTGGCGAACACCAAACCGATGTTGCTCATCAGTCACTACCAATCCTAAATATTTAAATTCAACAACCTCTTGAATGAGAGCATGAGTCCCTATGATGACATCCACCAAACCCTCTCGTAATTTACATAAGACATCTTCACGAAGCCGTCGTGACAATTTGCCTGTAAGCATACATACTGTAATGCCAAGGGGCGCAAATAGCTCTGATAGCGTCTTATAATGCTGCTCAGCTAATATTTCAGTTGGAACCATCATAGCCCCCTGATAACCATTTTCTACAGTCTTAATCAACGCTAGGGCTGCTATAATCGTTTTACCAGAACCAACATCACCTTGCAACAAACGCTGCATGGTTGTGATATCTTCCATATCTGACTTTACTTCAGATAATACTTTTTCTTGATCATCAGTCAATCTAAAAGGTAAGTTTTTATATGCTTGACTTGAAAGCAAAGCATCGAGCCCATGTTTTATTCCCATATGATGATTTCTATGTTGTTTTTTTAGTAACAATAGGCTACACTGCAATAAATATAATTCCTCAAATACCAATCTTTGTCTCGCTCGTTCTAAAATCTCCATACTTTGAGGAAAATGAATGGCTTCAAAAGCCAATCTACGATTAAATAAGGAAAATTTATCAATAATGTTCGTAGGTAAAATTTCTATAATCTCTTGATAGTCATTCAATACTTGATTAATCATTGTCCGTAAAAAACGCTGATTAATATTTTCGCTTGCAGCATAAACAGGGATAATTCGTCCAGTATCGATCGGTTCTGAACTATCTATGACTTCAATTTCTGGATTTTGAACTTCTACTTGATAAAAAATCTTAATCTTACCTGATACAATCACTTCCATGCCAGTCTGATACTTTTTTTTCATATGAGGCTGATTAAACCAAACGACTTGAGCAACCCCAGAGCCATCACTAACGCTCATTTTGAGAATGCTTAAACCACGTCGTGGCTTAGTCTCCACAAAGTTAACTACTTTGGCCTTAAAAGTTTCTAGTTGTCCATCAATGAGAGAATTTATCATCTTAAGTTGACTACGATCCTCATAACGGCGAGGATAGTGTTCGAGTAAATCTCCAATTGTAAATATGCCTAACTTATTCAATAAAGTTGCTTTGTGTGGCCCCACGCCTTTAATATATTGAATACTTCTTGTCCAAAAATTGATCAAACCATCACCTTCACATTTTTCAGTAATAAAAATTACTGAATGATATAGATTTAGGGAAATAGGCAATTTTATTTTGCCTATTTCCCTAAATCTGATTCATTTAATTCTTTTAATAATGCTTCTAAGTCAATATCGTGCATTTTAGCACCGTTTTCTATTGTTTCAGTCGTTGCTCCCATGCACCCTATACATCCCATACCATGTTTTGCAAAAATATCTCGGGCTAATGGATGCGACCGGAGTACCTCAATGATTGCCGTTTTTTTTGTAATCACTCTTCACGCCTCCCATCTCTATCTATATGATTTTATTTCAATATATAGATTTAAAACTCCTGCCATAGTCATTAGCTTTCCTTATTTTTGTTGAAAAACGCATAAATACAAGGCATCTCAAAAATAGATCTTGCATTAACTAAGGAAATTATGCTAAAATACTACTGTTATTGTAATAAGGATGTCTCGTCCTTCATCAAAGGAGGTGGAATACATGGCAAATCTTTGTGAAATCTGCAGTAAATCCCCAAGTAGCGGCAATAATGTCAGCCATTCTCATTTAAAAACTAGACGTACTTGGAAACCAAACATCCAAAGAGTTAAAGCGATCGTTAACGGTGAAGTAAAAAGAGTTAATACTTGTACTCGTTGCCTACGCTCTGGCAAAATTCAACGTGCTATCTAATTAAAAGTTAATATAATTTATAATTACAGCACAACAAAAAGACTGGGGAATTTCCCAGTCTTTTTTTAATGACTTAGGCTTCTGCCTGTGTCTGAAGACTTGGTACAAGCCAAGTCTTTTTTACATTGTACTATTTTTTTCTGTTATGATCGCAAGAACATGTTCAAGGTCACTTTGATCAAATTGATATTTTTCTCCACAAAAATGACAACAAATCTCAGCTTGTCCATCACTAGTAATGATATCATGAATTTCTTCAGCACCAAGACTCACTAGCACATTTTCAATCCGTTCGTGAGAACAAGGACACTTAAAACTGACAGGAAATTCTTCATATAAAGTGACAGGTAGTCCTGCAAAAATCATATTGATAATAGCAGCCGCATCTTTACCTTCACGAATTAATTGAGATACAGGTGGCAGGATTGCTATATTCTTTTCAATCTGGCTTAATACTTCATCATCAGCATCTGGCAAAGCTTGTATCATAAAGCCGCCAGCTGCACCAACAGTTAAATCTGGCTGAACTAACACACCAAGTGCGACACTTGAGGGCGTTTGCTCAGATACAAATAAATACTGAGTCACATCTTCAGCAATTTCTCCACTGACAAGTTCTGAACTTCCTGTGAAAGGCTGCTTCATTCCAGTAAAGCGAGTTACGAAAATCTGCCCATTACCAACTCCTGCCCCCACATCAAGCTTACCATTGCGCAATGGTAAATCAATATGTGGATTTCTCACATAACCTCGCACAATTCCACTGGCATGGGCATCTGCAACAATTTCACCAAGAGGACCATCACCAGCAATGCGAACGGTGATACTCTCATCTGTTTTAAGATTGGCAGCCAACAGTAATGCTGCCGTCATCGTGCGTCCTAGTCCAGCTGCTGCCACTGGATAACAATCATGACGTTGTCTTGCTTCTTCGACTAAATTTGTAGTAACGACAGCGAAAGCCCTTACACCACCTGCTGTTGTCGCTTTTATAATATGATCTTGCATATAGCCTCCTATAACCTCTCTGACATGAGTAATTGCCCTGTGGCAACATCTAATACTTCAATAGTACGATCAATCAATCTAGCAATAGTACCGCGCTTATCTGGGCGCTTGGACATAGCAGGCGAACCTGGATTAAGATAAATAATACCATTGCGTTTTTCCAATGATGGGATATGAGTATGCCCAGTAATAAATAAAGCGGCTTTAAACTTAGCTGCCATTTCCTGCTGAGTCTGCTCAGTAAGAGTGTGTCCATGGTTAACAACAATAGGTATACCCTCAATCATAATGTAAGCATAGGGTGATTGGATAGGCATCGTAAGAACCATACCATCTACATCAGCATCACAATTACCAGAAGCCACGATGATCGGAACACTACAAGAATTCAAGGACTCAGCTAATTTTTTTGGATTATATTCTAAGGGAATATCATTGCGCGGACCATGATATAGTATATCACCAGCATGAATGATTAATTCACACTCCATAAAATATCTTGTATAAACCTTTTCCCATGTCTCTGCACAGCCATGGGTATCACTGATAATACCTATGTTCATATCATCACCCCATTATTTCCTGGAAATATTTTACTTTTAAAACAGATATAACAAATGTCAATCGCCAGTCATGAGATATAACTTTATATCTCATGACTGGCAAACTAACAATACAGAATAAATTTTTTTTAGATATTTTTTAATAAATTAGCCATTTCAATTGCAGTCACTGCAGACTCAAAACCTTTATTACCAGCTTTAGTACCAGCACGTTCAATGGCTTGTTCAATATTTTCCGTAGTCAGTACACCAAAAATCGTAGGAATACCAGTATGCATACCAACTTGAGCGACCCCTTTAGAAACTTCCGAACACACATAATCATAATGTGATGTACTGCCGCGAATGACAGTTCCTAAGCAAATTACAGCATCATATTTTTTACTCTCAGCCATTTTTTGGGCAACGAGAGGAATTTCAAAAGCACCAGGTACCCAAACAATTGAAGTATCTTCTTCTTTAACACCATGACGTTTTAAGCCATCTAATGCACCACCGAGCAATTTACTATTAATAAATTCATTAAACCTTGCTACAACAATACCAACTTTTAATCCCTCAGCAACTAATTGTCCTTCAAAAACTTTTACCATGATCTATTCCTCCCCATTTTGTTTGAGCAAATGCCCCATTTTAGCTTTTTTTACAGATAAGTAGCGTTGATTAAATCGATTGGCTTTAACCTCTACTGGGACTCGTTCAGAAATCGTCAATCCATAACCCTCAAGCCCAGCTCTCTTCTTAGGATTATTGGTCAATAGGCGAATGCTAGTCAAACCTAAATCAACTAATATTTGAGCTCCGATACCATAATCTCTTAAATCAGGAGCAAATCCTAACAGTTCATTGGCTTCAACAGTATCTTTGCCTTGATCCTGTAATGCATAAGCAAGCATTTTATTGGCAAGACCAATGCCTCTTCCTTCCTGTCGCATATACACCAGAACGCCTTCACCTTCTTGATCAATACGTTTTAAAGAAGTAGCTAATTGTTCCCCACAATCACAACGAAGTGAACCAAATGCATCTCCTGTTAAACATTCAGAATGTATACGCACTAAAACATTTTTTTTGCCCTCTATATCACCCTTTACCAAAGCGATATGACACTGATTATCAAGTTTACTTTCATAGGCAACAAGTTTAAAATTTCCATATTGAGTTGGCATCGTGGTTTCAGCTCCACGTTTTATGAAAAGTTCAGTTGCTTTGCGGTATCTGATTAAATCTGCAATGGTAATCAATTTTAAATCATGTTTTTTCACAAATTCTTGCAGATCAGGTACCCGCGCCATAGTACCATCATCATTCATAATTTCACAAATCACACCAGCAGGATATAAGCCAGCCATTTTAGGTAAATCAACTGCTGCTTCTGTATGTCCAGCCCGGCGTAAAACTCCGCCTTCCACATAGCGGAGTGGAAATACATGGCCTGGTCGTCTAAAATGTTCAGGTCGAGAATTGGGATCAAGCATGGCAAGAACTGTTTCGGCCCGTTCCGGGGCAGAAATCCCTGTTGTGGTCGTATGAGCATCAACGGACACTGTAAAAGCTGTACAATGATTATCTGTATTATCACACACCATGGCACCAATTCCAAGTTCATCAAGTCTTGATCCAATAATCGGCATACAAATCAATCCACGTCCATGAGTAGCCATAAAATTAATGGCTTCAGGAGTTACTTTGTCAGCAGCCATTAGTAAATCGCCTTCATTTTCACGATCTTCATCATCAACAACAACAATCATTTTACCATTTTTTATATCTTCAATCGCTTCATCAATTGTATTAAATTTCATTATAATACCTCCACAAATTTTTTAAGATCATGTTATAGCGTAAAACCATGCTGTTGTAAGAAACTCATCTCAATTTTACTCTTTGCGTTATGTGGCTGATTGGATTGTAAACCTAGTAATTTTTCTACATATTTTCCAATCACATCGCCCTCTAGATTTACACTGTCGCCAATTTTTTTAAATCCAAGTGTCGTGCGACCAGCACTATGAGGGATCAAAGATACAGTAAACCAATCTTGATCATATTCAACAACAGTCAAGCTAATTCCATCAATGGCAATTGATCCCTTTTTTACTATGTATTTCATTACTTCAGAACCTGCTTTGATTGTAACAATCATTGCGATATCATTTAATTCTTTGGCACTAATCGTACCAACGCCATCAATATGTCCACTAACAATATGCCCACCAAAGCGGTCTCCTACACGCAGTGTTCGTTCAAGATTGACTGTATCACCAATTTTTAAAGTTGCAAGTACAGTGCTCTTTACCGTCTCTGGCATAACATCTGCTGTGAACCATGTTGTAGAAAATTCTACAACAGTCAAACATGTTCCATTAACAGCGATACTATCACCAAGCTGCACATCACTTAGTACCGTGCTTGCTAATACCGTTATGCGTACAGATTTGGCTCCATGGGTAATGGCTTTTATTTTACCTAATTCTTCCACAAGTCCGGTAAACATCTCGTCCCTCCCGGTTGCACATATAAGCGCTAATTAATATATCTTGCCCGATAGGCTCAATCGTCATATCTTCAAACAAATGAGCATGATTTACGTCAGTTACACCTTGTCCCCCGACAGGACCTAAGGCACCATGACCGCCTATAATTTTAGGGGCAATAAACCAATAGATTTTATCCACAAGATGCTCTTCCATGACTGATCCATTAATTCTTGCGCCACCTTCAACGAGAATACTTGTAATCTCACGCGCAGCTAAGGTTTTGAAAGTTTGACGTAAGTTGACACCAGCTTCCTTAGATTCAATAGATAGTACTTCAACACCGCATTCACGCAAAGCATTTACTCTATCAATTGGGGCCTTGGGAGTCACTACAATAATTGTTGGAGCCAATCCATCAATCACCACATGTGCATCAAGAGGAGTCCGTGCCATACTATCAATAATAATTCGAATTGGATTTTTCCCCTCATATGAAAGGCGAGTTGTTAAACGCGGGTTATCCGCAAGTACTGTACCAATTCCAACTAAAATGGCATCATAACAATCTCTTAGTTGCTGCACACGTTCGCGAGACTTAGGCCCTGTAATCCACTGGGAATGTCCAGTATGAGCAGCGATTTTACCATCAAGTGACATCCCACTTTTTAAAGCGATAAAAGGTAACTTTGTTGAAATCCACTTAATAAAAATTTCATTAAGCTTAGCAGCTTCAGCTGCGAGTACTCCTTCTATGACCTCAATACCTGCTTCACGTAACTTGTTGATACCTTGCCCTGCAACAAGAGGATTGGGGTCATTCATAGCAACAATGACTTTTTTGATGCCTGCGGCAATTACGGCATCGGCACATGGCCCTGTTCTTCCATGATGGGAACAAGGTTCTAAGGTCACATACATAGTAGCATCTCGAGCTAATTCTCCAGCTTGCTGCAGTGCATTAATTTCAGCATGTGGCGTACCTGCCTTCTTATGCCAACCTTGACCAACAACTCGTCCATTACGAACGATCACAGCACCAACCATGGGATTCGGACTCGTACGGCCAATGGCATACTGGGCTATGACCAGCGCTTGCCTCATATACTGCTCATCCATAACTGAATCCTCCAAAAAAATAAGCTGTTGAAAAAGTTTTTACACTTTTTTAACAGCCTTGTAGAATATAGGAAAATAGTTATCAATATTAAACCTTATGAAAGAACTTGTTTCAACAACAAACTCTTTATATTAAGGTTGCGTTTTCACAAACACACTTTAATATAAACCTTTTTCCATCCAGACTATACTGTCGGCTCCGGAATTTCACCGGATCAGCCATACGGCTCGCGGGCTAGTCACCGCCGGTAAGGAATTAAAAGATTACTCTTTTTCACCTTGCCCCAAAGGCTCACTTATTTAGTTATGTATATATATTACCAGTATTTTTTAAAATAATCAAGTCCCTCGAATATCCCGAATGGCTTGTTCAATATCTGGGGCTTGATAAACGGCTGATCCTGCAACCAAAATATTGGCACCAGCAGCAATCACTTGTCGTGCAGTTGCTGCATTTATCCCACCATCGACTTGAATATCAACTGACAAATTACGTTCAGTAATCATCTTTCGTAATCGAGCAATTTTATCAAGCATCTCTGGAATAAATTTCTGACCACCAAAACCTGGATTGACAGTCATTAATAACACCATATCAACTTCACCGAGCACTTCTTCAATCGTAGATAGGGACGTGGAAGGATTAAGAGATACGGCGGCTTTTAATCCATGTTCTTTAATATTTTGTATGAGACGATGTAAATGTGGTGCCGTCTCAACATGAATTGTAATAAGATCTGCCCCTGCCTTAGCAAAGGAATCAATAAAATCTTGAGGATTATTTACCATAAGATGTACATCAAACATCATCGTTGTTACTTTGCGAATTGATGCGACAACAGGCGGGCCAAAGGTTAGATTAGGTACAAAATGACCATCCATTACGTCAATATGTAATATATCAGCTCCGGCAATTTCTACTCGCTTGATTTCATCTGCTAATTTAGAAAAATCAGCAGAAAGAATTGATGGTGCAATTTTTATCATGATAGTTAAAACCCCTTTTTATTTTCAGTAATTTCTCCTAAGATCTCAAGGTAGGATTGATATCGTTGTTCATCAATCTTTCCATCTGCTACGGCTTGTTTGACCGCACATCGAGGCTCTCTCGAATGAATGCAAGTGCTAAATTTACATTCAGACACGCGGTCTGATATCTCAGGAAAACAATGCATTAATTCCGTTGGTTTCATGTCATTGAACTCAGTAAAACTAAAACCAGGTGTGTCAACAACAAAACCGCCTCCAGACAAGGGTAATAACTCTGCAAAACGGGTCGTATGCTTACCTCGACCAATTTTTTCACTCAATTCACCCGTTACTAAGGTTAGGCCTCGTTCAATATTGTTTAGTAGCGTAGATTTGCCGGCTCCAGATGGACCAGCAAACACACTAATTTTACCATACAACTTACTACGTAATTCATTGATGCCTAAATCGGCTTTTGCTGATACGGTAAGAACTTGATAACCAATTCCACGATAGTGAGTAACAATCTCTTCTAACTCTTGACTATCTGCAAGATCAATTTTATTAATGCAAAGAATGATTTCTAATTCTGACATTTCCGCCAAAACGAGAAAACGATCTACCAAAATTCGATTGATATTAGGATTCACCGCGGCAAAGGTAAGAATCACTTGATCAATATTGGCAATCATGGGCCTTCTGAGCATACTACGCCGCGGCAAAATATTTTCAATGATGCCTTTACCAGCACCTGCCATCTCATACTCTACTTGATCTCCCACTAATAGTGAAAATCGTTCCTTTTTGAAACGTCCACGCAATTTACATGAAACCACATTGTCAGCAGTTTGTACATAATAAAAACTATTATATGCTCTTATGATTACTCCATTTAGCATTTGTACCTCCTGCTATATTGTTTGTTCTTGTAATAAGATTCCATTACTATAGACTTGTACTCTAACTTGCCCGTTACCTTCAACCACCTTTTCAATCTTTTCTCCAGGTTTATGCACATTCTCATAAACAACACGTCGTCCATTCGTGTCTGTCACGATAATCTGCACAGCTTGGCGAGCAGCTCCTTCAGGCACGGTGATAGCGAGTGCGACTCGTTTTGCAGTATTCACTTCGGCTTTTGCGACAGTAAAATCTATAGCTAAACCTTCTGATGCCTCTGTAGCAGCTACTGGATTTTGTCCGATAATCGTCCCTGGTGAATATTTACTATTGGCTTCCTCAGTTACTTTGCCTTGTTTTAATTTTAAACTTTCAAGTTGTGTACCCACTGTACTTAATGGTGTACCTCTAAAATCAGGCAAAGAAATTTTACGCGGAGCAGCGCCTTTACTAATCACAAGATCAACAGCTGTATTCTTATTGACTTGTACCGGTGGGCGAGGCTGCTGCGCAATAATGGTATCAGCAGGTACATCTGTATTAAATTGTTCATCAACTCGACCAACAACAAGTCCCGCATTTTTAATTTTAAGTTCTGCATCTCGACGATTTAATCCTTTAAGGTCAGGTACGATGGCAACCTCACCACCTTTACTCACAACAAGAACAATCATCCGTTGTTCTTTTACAACGCTGCCAGCCTCAGGATATTGAGAAATAATATAGCCTGCTGGTACTTTATCACTAAATATTTCCGATTCACTTACCCTTAAATTTTGATTTGCTAAAATATTGCGAGCAACTTCAACTTGCTTACCGACTACACTGCTAACGGCAACTTCATTATTGCTCCAAAATTTACCAAAAGAGAAAAATGCTCCTATTATAAAACCAACGAGTAAAAGTACTAATAACCCCCATACCCAACCTTTTGGTTTATAACTTTTAGATAATTGGTTATTACTTTGTTCTGAAACAGTTGGTTTAGCGGTTGAGTTAATGACACTTTCATCAAGACGTGGCAATATTTGAGTTGGAAAATCACTTCGAGACAACAAATGAGTATTGTCATCACGAAGGTAATTTTGTACTGACTTTAAATCAGCAATCATTTCACTAATATCATTAAAGCGATGAGCAACGTCTTTAGCCATTGCTTTAAGAACAATAGCTTCTAATAATGGTGGAATATCTGGCTTGATTTCTCGCATGGGACGTGGCTCTTCTTGTAAATGTTGCAATGCAATACTAATTGGCGTTTCACCATTAAAAGGCAATACACCTGTTAACATTTCATATAATACAACACCTAATGAATAAATATCAGATTTAGCGCCTACTGCGCTCCCTTTAGCTTGCTCTGGTGAAAAATAATGTACGGATCCAATGATGGTACCCGTATGGTGTAGTGTTGCTGAACTAACAGCTCTCGCTATACCAAAATCAGTCACTTTAATACGCCCAGCACGGGTCATCAGAATATTATGGGGTTTTATATCACAATGTACCAAATTATTTTGATGCGCATGTTCTAATGCTTCCGCAATATCGGCAGCGATCCGTACTGCATTCTCGATTGGCAATGGCTCTCGCAAAATACGTTCCTTAAGAGTCTCACCAGATATATATTCCATGACAATATAATGTACATCTCCATCTTGACCAACATCATACATATTTACAATATTATGATGAGATAACCGGGCTGCCGCTTGAGCTTCACGACGAAAACGAGCAACGAATTGTTCATCATTTGCAAATTGTGAACGCAAAACTTTTACAGCAACAGAACGTTCTAACAATTTATCATGTGCTCGATAAACGTCAGCCATACCTCCGCCGCCAATATGTTCCAAAATAGTGTATCTCTTATCAAGTGTTCGATTAATCATGTAAACGATCACCCCCCCTTTAATGTAATGCCTTTGCTAAAATTTGTCCCGCAATGGGTGCTGCTATACTACCACCTGCACCAGCATTTTCAACAATAACCGCTATAACAACCTCTGGATTATCAGCTGGTGCAAATCCAATAAACCAGGCATGAGAATCACCATGAGGATTCTCTGCCGTGCCGGTCTTACCCGCCACCTTTACCCCCGACAAGTGAGCTCCACTACCTGTACCTTCATTTACGACTGTTACCATCATTTTATTAATTGCACTAGCTAATTGAGAAGTTGTTGGAGTCAACCACTCTTCAGGCATAAATTCTTTTATGGAATTACCATCAGAGTCAGTTATTTTATCAACAATATATGGTTTCATAATAATTCCTTTATTAGCGAATGTACTCACAAGCATCGCCATCCGTAATGGGGTCACTAATAAACTGCCTTGACCAATGCCTGTTTGGGCCAAATCGCCGTTGCCAAGTGAATTAAAATCAGGCAAGTGAGATTGAACTTCTTGTAAATCAGGTCCAATCGGACGTTTAAAACCATATCGATCAAAAGTCTTAGCCATCCTCTTGCCACCTAACTCCAATGCCAAAGTACCAAATGTTACATTGCAGGAAACAGTTAAGGCTTCTTCTAAATTAAGATTACCATGTGCTTTATGACCACTCTCTTCCAAAACATAGTCGGGAGGCACCTGTAATATACCTTCACAACGAATTGTCTTATTCATATCCGTAATTTTTTCTGATAATGCTGCATCGGCCATCATCACCTTTATAATTGATCCTGGTGGATACAAACCTTGAACAGCACGGTTAAGCAGAGGACTATTATCAGCAGTTGAAATACTTTCCCATTTTTGTTCCAATATGTTGGGATTAAAGCTAGGTTTACTCACCATCGCTAAGATAGCACCCGTCCGGGGCGACATAACGACAACTGCTCCTCGATGCTCACCGAGTGCTCGATAAGCTGCTTCCTGCAGTTTAGCATCTAAGGTCAGTACTACATTATTACCAGTCTGATTTGACCACAAGTGACTGATAGCACCTAAATGACGGAGTTGATTATTCATTCCCGTCAAATAACTGTTATATGTACTTTCAAGGCCCGCTTTACCATATTTAGCGCTATCATACCCCACCAAAGGAGCTGTAATGGCTGCATATGGATATGTGCGTGTAAAACTATTCCCTTTTTTCTCACTGTAAGCTAATTTTTCGCCATTTTTATCAAGAATCATACCATACTGAAGATTACGATTTCCAGCAGCATTACGACGATTCAATGGATGAGTGACCAAAAAATCCTGTTCAACAACTTGTATATAGGATAAATAGATAAATAAAATCGCCAGTAGGCCGAGTAAAGCGAAGGTTACGTTCTGAATATTTTTTCTAATCTCTCCTATGTCATTTCGCATGATATGATCTCACTTCCGATATGGAAAATAGCATACCTAGTAAAATGAAATTAGCAACAATGGAACTACCACCATAGCTGATGAAAGGCAATGTAATGCCTGTTAAGGGAAAAAATTTAGTTACCCCGCCAATAATCAAAAAAATCTGTAACCCCATAGAGACTGCTAACCCTCCAGCTACGAGCATGCTGAATGACATTGTTGATAATAAGGCTACGCGAAAAGCACGATACACCATAATGATATATAAAATAATAATCCCACCTGCTCCAACCAGTCCCATTTCTTCTCCAATCGCTGCAAAAATAAAATCTGTATGAACTTCAGGAATCATATTCGGAAAACCATAGGTAAGACCACTGCCTATAATTCCGCCTGAACCAAAAGCAAACAAAGATTGTACAATTTGATAGGCTCCACCATTCGGATCAACCCATGGATTAAGCCATATATCTACCCGTGTTTGAATGTGAGAGTATAATTTATAACACACAACTGAACCAATTAAAAACAACAATAAACCAATAATTACATAACTAAACCGCCCACTTACCATATAAGTCATGATAATCGCAATCCCGAAATATAATAAAGCTGCTCCCATATCGCGCTGCAAGATAAACATCATCATCGCAATACCCCATACTGCAATAAGAGGAGCAATAAATCTAGGATGAGGCAATACCAAAGGTCCATAATGCCGAGTGGCCAAGGTCAGTAATTCACGTCGTTCACTTAAATACGCTGCTAAAAACAAGACAATAAACATCTTGGCAAATTCCGACGGTTGAAATCGAATGGGACCAATAATAACCCAACTTTTATGCCCACCAATATCTACCCCAAACAAAATAGCAATTAATAATAAACCAACACCAATAAAACCACATACATATTTGAATTTAGCCACTTCTTCTAGTCTTCGAGAAATAAATGTTGATGCTAAAAAAATGAGTAGCCCAATTCCCACCCACATCGCCTGTAATAGGAACAAATCGGGTTTAAGTCGAAGAATCATAGTTAATCCAATTCCCGTTAGTAATGCCGCTAAGGGTAAAAAGATAGGATCACCACCATGTCCAGCTTTATACAGCACCGCATTCACTAACATAAAACCAAGCATCAGCCCGCAAGTAGCACCAATAACACCATAATCAAGACTACCTTGTGTGAAACTAACTGCTAAGATACCATTTAACATAATTACACCAGCAATTAAGAGCAATCTACGCTCAGAGTGCCGTATGCTAGTCATCTTTTACGCATCCCCATTTTTAAGTAAAATCACTGTAATATTATCTGAACCACCAGCATTTTTAGCATTAACAACTAGCTGATTGGTGATACATTCTAAATCATCTTGACTATTTTTAAGTAGGTTATAAATATCCTGATGACTTACCATATTGGTTAGACCATCAGTGCACATTAGAATAATATCTTCTGATTCGAGTGCAATAACACCTGTGTCGATCTTAATCAGACAACTTGTACCAACTGCACGAGTCAGCATATTTCTCTTGGGATGAATTTTTGCTTCTTCTTTTGTTATATTACCGCTTTGCACTAACTCCCAAACTAAAGAATGATCATTTGTGATTTGACTAAACTCTCCATTGCGCAATAAATAAATACGACTATCGCCAACATGTCCCCAAAAAATCTTATTATTTTCCATATAAACTGCTGTTACAGTCGTACCCATGCCATTAAATTCTTCTTTAGAAAGTGATAATTGATAAACTGATGTATTAGCTTGAGTCATAGCCTGTCTAAGCAGTTCTTCATCCTTGAATTTACCATCATTTTCTTTGATATAACGACTGATGGTCGTAACTGCTAGTTTACTAGCAATCTCACCAGCCAAATGTCCTCCCATTCCGTCAGCCACAACAAATAAATGCGGTGGTTCACAAATATAACTATCTTCATTCGTTGCTCTAACTAGTCCAATATCAGACATTACATGTACCAGCACAATATCCCTCACCCCTCGAAGCGAAATGTTACCGCTCCAATTTTAATTAAATCACCATTTTTTAACAAAGTTTCTATATTCACAGGCTGATTATTTAAATAGGTTTTATTTGTACTATTCAGATCCGTCAGCCAATATCCCTGCTTATTTTTATTAATAATAGCATGTTCATAGGACACAAAGGCATCATCAACAAAAATTTCATTATGCTCACTGCGCCCAATCGATAGTGTACCGCCCATAATAAATTGATCCCTTTCTAATTGAACCTGGCCACGATCAATCACTACTAGCTTACCTCTATCATCATGTGTTCGAGTACTGCTTTTAGGCTTTACAGAAGTACGATTTTCTGGTGTTCTTACATCTTTCACGATAAGATTAATGACTCTAAATAAAAAATAATAAATTAAAATCAGTAAACTATATTGCAACACAATACCAATTAAATTAAAGACCAATGCTTTATTAGGCAATTTAATTCACCTCATACAAAATAACTGTATTACCTATTTTGATGCGATCACCGACCTCTAACTCCTTACGCATAATACGATGGCTATTGACATATGTACCATTTAGACTTTTGGCATCATAAATTACATGATGATTTTCTTCATATACTACATAAGCTTGCAAACGAGAAGTATTCATATCTGTCAAAGGTAATTCATTGCTCGCACGTCGACCAATATTAATACGGTGAATCCCCATATTAACTTCCAGCCCCATATCTGGCCCTTCTACCACCATTAATATCCCAACTAGATCAGCCTTCTTGAGAAAATCACAGTCAATTTTATCAAAAATACGAGTATCAGATACTTCCTGGCAGTCTACTTGAATACCTAAGCCATCAGTTTCCTCAATAAGAGGTTCGCTAAAGGTACTCAGAATGCGAAATTTCCCCTTACCAACACTATCATCCTGATAAATTTCTACAAATGGTATGCCACTCATAGTGTATTTTCGACTTTTCGCTTGCTCAACTAAATAAATAGAAAGTTCTTTGCAAATAGACTGACTATAAGATCCAATGCGCTCATAATCAGCCTTATTTAAGTAAACCATATAAGAGTTTGGTACATAAATTTGGGAAATACCAACAGTTCGCTCATCATCCATTTGCCGAACCAACTGTTTGGCAATCTCTACAGGTTGTAAACCACTCGAAAATTTATTATTAAAAAAACCTTCAATATATTTCTCAAATATATTTTCCAAACTTCGTACAAACTTCACGGCCATTACCTCACCAATAAATTAATATATTATATTATACGTTATATTCCCAGCATAGTCAAAATACAGGATTAATATGCTATAATAATCAACTCTAAATAATCCCAAATTTTATTTATTAAATATATTTTTAATTTCTATTTGGTGAAGAAGGTTTTAGTAAAAATAATCAGGAATATAAACATCATAACAAATCATTATAGGAGGACTAATTATGAACTTTAAAGAATATTTTGCATCTGTAAAAGGTACTGGCGTATTATCGACTGCTGATGATGATGGAGTCGTCAATGCTGCTGTCTATGGCACTCCCCACACGATAGAGGACGGTCTGCTCTCTTTTATTATGCGTGAACGTAAAACTCATAAAAATATTGAAGTGAATCCACATGCTTGTTTCTTATTTATTGAAGCTGGTACAATGACTGGTAAACGGATCTATCTTACTAAAGAAAAAGAGGAAAAAAATACAGAATTGTTGTTTTCTTTACGCCGTCACTGTAAGAAAGATGGGTGTAAAACGGATGAAAATCTATATTTAGTATCCTTTCGTGTAGATAAAGTATTACCCTTAGTCGGCGCTGGAGAAGAAAATTAATAGAGTCTAAGATGGGGTGGCACTTGCCACCCCATCTTAGACTCTATGGATAAACATCAATTTTTCTTGCTAAAGATCACTTGCTTCTATCACTTTTGCTTCTGTTAAATTTTTGTGCCGCAACTGCCCGCAAGCAGCCAATATATCTGTACCCATTTCACGTCGCACTGTCACATTGATTTTTCGTTCAAGAAGAATTTGTTCAAATAATTGCACCTGTTTATTGCTTGGACGCAATAATCCCCGCTCAAGTACGGAATTAACAGGAATTAAATTCACATTTGCCAATCGCCCTCTCATGAGTCCTGCCAATTGTTTAGCATGATGAGCTTGGTCATTGACATCGGCGATGAGTACATATTCATATGTAACTTGCCGCCCTGTTTGCTGTGCATAACGGTTGGCTGCCGCTAGCACTTCAACAAGTGGATAACGATTATTAATCGGCATCAGCTGTGAACGAATTTCGTTATTAGGCGCATGTAATGAAATAGACAAAGTGACTGGTAAACCTTCATTCGCTAATTGATCAATTTCCGGTACCAAGCCAGATGTCGATATAGTAATACTGCGATAACTTAGATTTAAGCAATAATCTGCATGACATAAACGTATAAATTTTAATACATTTTCATAATTTGCGAGAGGTTCTCCAGCTCCCATAATTACAATGGTATTTACATGTTGCTCTTCTTGCTGCAACAGTTGATTCACATATAAAACTTGAGCTAAAATTTCGCCACCTGTTAGATTTCTGGTAACGCCATTTAAGGTTGAAGCACAAAATACGCAACCCATCGCACATCCAACTTGCGTGGATACACAGACACTATTTCCATAAGTTTGCCTCATCAATACCGTTTCTACAGCCATGCCATCATGAAATCTTAATAAATATTTACTCGTCTTACCATCAGCAGACTGCTGAACAGCTTGGGTTGACACTCTATGAATAACAAAGTGCTCCATGAGCAATTTACGATGATCTTTCGACAAATTAGTCATATTTTCAAAATCATCAATACCATGCTGATAAATCCATTTTGCAATTTGTGCAGCACGAAATTTAGGCAAACCATAGGGCCCAATG
Organism: Pelosinus sp. sgz500959; assembly: GCF_042610375.1. NCBI lineage: Bacteria > Bacillati > Bacillota > Negativicutes > Selenomonadales > Sporomusaceae > Pelosinus > Pelosinus sp. sgz500959. Next base: position 107,859 of record NZ_JBGJZL010000002.1, on the reverse strand, counting down.
GCTTCCCCTATTTCCTCAACAAACATACCAAAAATATTAATTTTCATACCTATCACCTATCTCACTCGCGTTAATCGTGCTATGAAGAAACCATCTACTTCATCAATATGAGGCCACAACTGAACCATATCAGCATCATGACCGGTAACAGGTAAAAAATTCCCCGTCTTTTCCAATATAAACTCCGATCGTTCCTTCAGGAAACTTTCAACAACAGCTTGGTTTTCTTCAGGTTCTGTTGTACAAGTACTATAGACTAACACACCGCCTACTTTGACACAATCAGCAGCACTATGTAAAATTGTCTTCTGCAGTTTTGGGAGTTCTTGTAACATAGATTCTTCTTTGCGCCAGCGTGAATCAGCCTTACGCCGCAATACGCCAAGACCAGAACAAGGGGCATCGACAAGTACTCGATCAGCCTGTGCAAAATATTGTTTACCAATGGTTGTCGCATCCAAAACCTTAGCTTCAATAATGTTGATCCCTAAACGTTCAGCGTTTTCTCGCGTAATAACCAACTTATGCTCATGAATATCACCAGATAATATGCGTCCTTTATTTTGCATCAATGCCCCAATATGAGTGCTTTTCCCCCCTGGTGCAGCACAGGTATCAATAATGAATTCACCAGGCTGAGGATCAAGAACATGAGCAACTAACATCGAACTTTCATCTTGGATTTGAAATAATCCTTCACGTAATGATTTCAAGGTAATAAGAGCTGGAGAGCTATGACAAATGATTCCTTCAGGAGTCCATCTTGAAGGTTCAGCCACTACGCCTTCACTCTCTAAAATGAGTAATAGCTCTTCCCGAGTATTTTTTAAAGTATTGGTACGTAAGCAAAGAGGAGGCGTCAAATTATTAATTCGGCATAAATCTTCTGTTGCCTCAGCTCCCAATCGTTTTAACCAACGCTTTACTAACCACTCAGGATGAAAATAAGTTAAAGCTAAGAATCGCGCCATATTCTTTTCTTTATCTGGATATACTATTTTTTCAGGAGTCCGACCAGCATTTCGTAAAACAGCGTTCACAAATTTAACAGTACCAATATGTCCATATTTTTTCGTCAATTCTACAGCTTGATTACACGCTGCAGACACAGGTACCTTAGACAAAAAGAACATCTGATACATACCCATACGTAAAATATTCAAAATAACAGGTGCTATTTTATCTACGGGTCTATTAATATAGTGACCGATCATCCAATCTAAAGTAGCCCCCGCCTTAATGGTTCCATAAACTAATTCTGTAATGAAACGTCGATCTTGTTCAGACAGTTTTTGCCGATTTATTTCTCTAGCAAGTGCGATATTCGCATAGGCTTGATTCTGAGTTACATCATTAATAATTTTCAGAGCGACTTCTCGTGCATCCAAAAAAACACCTTCTCTATCATATATATAAGTTACATCGTACACAGGTTACTTTCTAAAGGTTTTTTCATTTTTAAGAAATAAAATCTTGTACGGCTTCTTCCACTCGTGCAACATCAATTCTAGTATTGCAACATGGACCATTAGGACGTTCATTTAAAACACCAATAACAGGCAGAGGAAAAACATCTTGAATACCGCTTGTCAGGTCTCGTTCACAAGCAATCGCAAGTACAGCATGAGGTCTTAAGGTTTTAATCACTTTACGCGCTAGTGTCCCACCTGTAACAATTGCCACATGCACACCATATTTTTCAGAGATCGTTAATAAATCTCCCACCTGACACGCACCACACTTGCGACAATTGGAGATATCATGAGTCACTTTATATTGGCATAACTCTTGCTGAATACAATGAGGAGTTAGAATTAATAACTTCTCAGGTTTAACCTTTGTTCCTTTAGTGTGCATTAAATGATTGCTTACTTCAATGAATGAACGCTCGACTCGTTCTTTTTCTACATCAAAAAGTTTACCAATTTGGATGGCAAGAGGGAATAACAAATTAATGGCCGACCATGCAGGTCCTTGAAAAAAAGCTAAGGTTGAAAATCCTAAAATCGTCAAAATAATACCACCAATTCCAACTCCAATGAACAATAGGACCAGTGCCAATAACATTCCAAGAATCACCGGCAAATATTCACTAATATTTGCGAGTCCTGGAAAACTCACCATCCACAATCCATAAGTGGAAAGGCTGGCTAAACACAAACTAGCAAGTATTAATGCTAGAAACAGTCTTTTCTTCGGACGAACCATCACCTCAATCATTACTATTCACCCTCTATTTCAATATATCGCCAATCACAATACCATAACCGCATACAAAATCTTTTCCACTCATCCGACGTTTACTAGCAGGTTGAACTTCTAACACTTCGAGCATACCGTCCCCTGTTTCGATCACAAAACCATCAGCCGTGATTTTTGCTACTCGACCTGGCAAACTCGTTAGTTCTTCACTTTGACAAACCCGCGTCTGCCAGGTTTTTAAATTCTTATCTTGATAGGAACAATAAGCCCCAGGCCAAGGATTAAGGCCGCGTACTAAATTATGAATATCAATAGCAGAACGATTCCAATCAATCGCTTCCACTTCCCGATGTAACATTGATGCATAGGTAGCCTGTTCGTGATTTTGCTCAATACGTGGTGCCTTGCCGTCTACAATGAGCTGTAGTGTTTTGCCAAGCAGCGCCGCACCACTTTCTTTTAGTTTATCATGAATCATGCCTGTTGTTTCATTTTCTTGGATAGGTACTTCATCCTTTAGAATCATATCACCAGTATCCATGCCTACATCCATATACATGGTTGTTACACCAGTCAGCTTTTCGCCGTTAATGACCGACCAATGAATCGGTGCTGCTCCACGATAATAAGGTAATAAGGAGGCATGTACATTAATACAACCTAGAGGTGGTAGATCTAACATCACTTTTGGCAACAACTGTCCAAATGCCACAACGACAATCAAATCAGGTTTTAGCAGCGATAACTCCATTTGAAACTCTATTTCTCTTACCTTATTCGGCTGCAGGACAGGAAAACCATAAGCAAGTGCAGCTTCCTTAACTGGTGACTGGGCCAGTTTTTGTCCCCGACCTTTAGGACGGTCAGGTTGAGTAACCACTGCAACAACGTGATGGCCTTCAGCAACCAATTGATCTAAACATGGGACGGCAAAATCTGGCGTCCCCATAAATACGATACGTAACTTTGACATCATCATGGCCCCTTATGAATGGTTTTTGATTTTTCAATAAATAATACACCTTCAAGATGATCAATCTCATGTTGCAAAGCTCGGCTCAGCAAACCAGTTCCTGTAATTTTAACTTTTTTACCAAAACGATTTAATCCTTCCACTGTGACTTCAGCAAATCTCTCGACTTCGCCAAATACTCCAGGAATGCTCAAACAACCTTCAGTACCTAGCTCACAACCAGAACTAGCAGTAATCACTGGATTGATTAATTCAATAAGTCCATCACCTACATCAAGAACAATCACGCGTAATGACACCCCAACTTGTGGTGCAGCTAACCCTACGCCATCAGCCTTCTCCATGGTTTCAACCATATCGTCAAGAAGTTTTCTAATTTTTTTATCGATTTTTATTACTGGCTGGGCTGTATCTTTTAAGATCGTATCACCAGCTTTTCTTATTTCCAGAACTGTCATCATAGCCCTCCAAAAAAAAATTATAAATCATGCCAAATTCTATCACAAAAACATGTAAAAATCCATGCTTAACTTAAACAAAATCTCTACATAATACTAATTGGCTCCACATCAATCACTACATCTGTACGCACCGTCAACCCCATGGCAACAATGGCTGACTTAACATGAATCAGATCAACTGTTTTTATTACGATATTCATGCGAAAAACATCTTTGATCTTAGCAACTGGTGCAGGAAAAGGTCCTATGACCTCAATATTCTTCTCTTGATCTAACATGGATTTCAATTCATTGATAATCATCTCTGCTTGACTCCGCGCCTTGCTCTCTTGATCTGCTTGCATGGTTAACTTAAGAATTTGCCCATAAGGAGGATAACCAAGTCCTTGACGATAACCAATTTCTACATCGTAAAAAGCCTGATAATCATGTGCGGCTCCTGCTTGTACTGCATAGTGCTCAGGATTATAGGTCTGAACTACGACTTTCCCAGGTTTATCGCCGCGTCCTGCACGACCAGCTGCTTGCGTTAGCAAGGAAAAAACACGCTCTGCGGCTCTAAAATCCGGCAAATTCAATATACTATCTGCAGCGATAATGCCAACTGCAGTGACATTTTTAACATCATGACCTTTTGCCACCATTTGCGTACCAAGCAAAACATCATATTCACCTTTAGCAAATCCATCTAAAATACGATCATAGGCCATTTTACCACCAGTTGTATCTTGATCCATCCTGATCGTACGTATACTTGGAAACATTTTCTCCAAATTTTCTTCTAACTTTTGTGTACCAGTTCCAAAAAAACGAATATAGGGGCTACTGCATGCTGGACAAGTCGTTGGCGTAGACTCTACAGACTGACAATAATGACAACGTAATGTATTGCCGACCGCATGATAAACAAGAGAGATATCACAATGCTTACACTTTACAATATGCCCACATTCACGACACATGACAAAAGTAGCATAACCTCGACGGTTGAGTAAAATAATAGCCTGCTCGCCAGAACTAATCGTCTCAGCTAACAATTCCTGTAATGGCAGTGAAATCACACTACGCCGTTTCTGGCGAAGCTCTTCTCGCATATCAACAATAGTCACCTCAGGCAACAAGGCTCCAGCAATACGTTTGGACATGGATAACAAAGTATGCTTCTCATGCAGTGCTTCATAATAAGTTTCAACTGCTGGAGTTGCACTTCCCATAATCACAACTCCATTTGCTAATTGAGCTCGCCTAAGAGCCACTTGCCTCGTATGATAACGAGGTGCTTCTTCCTGTTTATAGGTAAACTCATGTTCTTCATCCATAATAATGATTCCTAGATCAGGAAGGGGAGCAAACACCGCTGAACGTGCACCAATCACAATCCCCGCTTGTTTAGTGCGCAGACGTTGCCATGCATCATACCGTTCACCTGTAGATAATTTACTATGCATCACAACGACATCATCACCGAATCGAGCTTTAAATCGAGAAACAATTTGGCTCGTCAAGGCGATTTCCGGAACCAGAACAATGGCCTGACGATGATTTTGTCTAGCCAGCGCTACTGCTTCAATATATACCTGTGTTTTACCACTCCCCGTAATACCATGGAGTAAAAAAGAGTGATATTCTTTAGCTTGCATTTTAGGTTTAATTGACGCCAAAACCTGTTGTTGCTCTATTGTTAATGATACCTGAGTTCTTGCCCCACGTACATCAGCATAGCTATCACGTATAACCTGAACCTTTTCCAGAACCAGAACTTTTTCTTCTATCAATTTTCGAGCCGCATCATAACTCATATTGTTGTTTTTAAATTCATCATATGCAAGTTGATCATGAGCCATTAAATAAGTTAGTAAACGAGCTTGTGCTGGTTTGCGTTTATATTGTTCAATAAAAGCATGATCGACTTGCTGATTCGTGGCTAAACGTATAAGATTCTTGTAGCGATGAGAGGCTGTTTTTTTCATAACAGCTTCTCCTATAACGACATGTTTACGCACCAAATAACGCACTATTTTTAAAACTGACGCACCAAACTGTTTTTCAAGTTTAGCTGAGTTAACGGAAGGATGTTGATTGATATACATAAAAACCTGACAAGCTTCTATGGATTTTACGCCCAAACTGGCAAGAACCTTATCAACATCAATATCATCAGCCACACGATAAGTTGTCACACTCTTAACGCCTGATTTTCCTGGAATAAATAACCGCATTGCATCAACTAAATTACATACATAATATTCACTGATCCACTTAGCGGTGTTCATCATATTTTCATCAAACCATATATCATTGTCCAATATATCTAAAATAGGTTTTAAATCATCCTGGCTAGGGTATTGCCCCTCAGTCACATCAATAATAAAACCTTCTAATTTACGATTGCCAAAAGGAACTACAACACGCCAACCTGCGCCAACATAATCTAAATGGGTTGGGACGACATATGAAAATGTCTTATTGATACTTCTCGTTGCAATATTTACTAAAATGTGAGCTATACGTTCCATATTTACCACCATTCAATGTGATTTTCATACTATAAGAAAATCAAGTTCTTTGATACAGACACACTTCCTGTATCGCTCTGATTCTGTAAAGTAAAAGAAGGGGGATCTCACTGAGTCCCCTTCTTTACATATGTTACATATATTCTTCCTATTCTTAAAATTAAAGATTCGCTTCTTTACGCATAATTTCAGCTTTATCAGTGTGCTCCCAAGGTAAATCAATATCAGTACGACCAAAATGTCCATAAGCAGCAGTTTGACGATAAATAGGACGACGTAAATCTAAAGCCTTAATAATGCCTGCTGGACGTAAATCAAAATGTTTTTTAATTAAAGTGGCGATTAAACTTTCTTCGACTTTAGCCGTTCCAAAAGTTTCCACCATGATCGACACTGGCTGCGCAACACCAATTGCATAAGCTAATTGAATCTCACATTTATCAGCAAGTCCCGCAGCAACTACATTTTTAGCTACATAACGAGCAGCATAAGCAGCTGAACGATCTACTTTTGTACAATCTTTACCAGAGAATGCTCCGCCACCATGACGTGCCATACCACCGTAAGTATCAACAATGATCTTGCGCCCTGTAAGTCCAGCATCACCTTGTGGACCACCAATGACAAAACGACCAGTCGGATTAATATAATATTTTGTTTTATCATCCAGCAATTCTGCTGGCACAATTGGAATAATTACTTTTTCAATCATATCTTTTTCAATGGTCGTGAGCTCAACATCAGGACCATGTTGTGTTGAAATAACAATGGTATCAACACGAACTGGTTTACCATCTTCATACTCGACTGTAACCTGAGTTTTACCATCGGGACGTAAGTAATCCAATTCATCTGTTTTGCGTACTTCAGATAAACGGCGTGCTAATTTGTGAGCAAGAGATATGGTCAATGGCATGTACTCTGGAGTTTCATTGGTTGCATAACCAAACATCATCCCCTGATCACCAGCTCCAATGGCTTCTACATCATCTTTTTCACCTTTTTTAGATTCTAGTGATTGATCAACACCCATCGCAATATCAGCAGACTGCTCACCAATTGAAATAAGCACTCCGCAAGTATCACCATCAAAGCCAAATTTAGCGCGTGTATAGCCGATATCTTTAATTGTTTCACGTACAAGTCTTGGAATATCAACATAACAATTTGTGGTGATTTCCCCAACTACATGAACTTGCCCTGTCGTAACAAGAGTTTCACAAGCAACTCTGCCCATAGGATCTTTTGCCATAATTGCATCTAATACACTATCGGAAATTTGATCCGCCATTTTATCAGGATGACCTTCTGTAACTGACTCTGAAGTAAATAATACACGTTTTTTTTCCATAACTGATTCCTCCTGTTTTGTAATAAAAAAAAAACTCCCTAAAGGGAGCGTGAACTTCACTCTCCCCATCTTGCGGATCACGCCGCAGGAATTGGCACCGTTTTCGGAAAATCCAAATGGTTGCCGCGGTTTCATCGGGCCAATCCCTCCACCATCTCTTGATGAGTATATAAAATTTTAATTGCTAAACTAAATTTTAATTTATAACTTCAATAAAATCAATCTTTTTTTACTATTATATGCAAATTCGATCCAAAATAATCTCTGCCAGTTCTTCTTTTGACATTTTACTTAGCTCTTCTATATGACCATCTCGATAAATTAACTTGGCAATATTGGTATCAACATTAAATCCAGCCCCGGGCAATGTAATGTCATTAGCCACAATCATATCTAAATTTTTTCGAGTGAGCTTTTCTTGAGCATGAACTAATAATTGCTGAGTTTCAGCTGCGAAGCCAACTAAAATTTGGTGTTTCTTTAATTGACCAAGCTCAAATAAGATATCTGGGTTTTTTTCTAGTACCAGTTCTAATGTAGCACTATTTTTCTTTATTTTATTAGGACTCATCGTTTGGGGGCGATAATCAGCCACTGCCGCCGCTTTGATTACGATATCACTATCAGAGTAATGAGAGAGAACTGCGTCTCGCATTTGCGCAGCGGACTCAACTGATTGAAAGGTAACGCCAACAGGTGGTGTTAAATGAGTAGGCCCTGATATAAGAGTCACTTCCGCCCCTCTACTAACAGCAGCTTTAGCTATGGCATATCCCATTTTACCACTCGAACGATTACCGATATAACGTACAGGATCAATGGCTTCTTGAGTACCACCAGCAGTAATTAATACTTTCTTGCCCGCAAAATCTTTTTTACAATTGAACATGTCGATCACTTTTGCCACAATCGCTTCTGGCTCAGGTAAACGTCCGACTCCTTCTGTACCACATGCCAACATACCACAGCCGGGTTCAATAAAATGATATCCTAGCTGAGTTAATTTCGTAATGTTTTGTTGAACAATAGGGTTCAAATACATGTTTGTATTCATTGCAGGTGCGAGCAATACAGGAGCTGTCGTCGCCATCACTGTCGTTGACAACATATCATCAGCGATGCCATTGGCAATCTTACCAATCATATTTCCAGTAGCAGGAGCCAGCAAAAATAAATCAGCACAGCTCGCCAGTGCAATATGTTCAACATTCCAATTTGTCGTCTCAGCCCACATATCGACCACAACGGGATGTCCACTTATTTCACGGAAAGTCAAAGGTGTAACAAAGTTTGCCGCTGATTGAGTCATAATAACATACACATTAGCTCCCTGTTTTTTAAGTCGGCTAACAACGTCCACCACTTTATAAACAGCAATGCCACCTGCTACTCCAACAACAACATTCTTTCCTTGCAACATGTAGTCCTCCTATTTTATGCCACTTTTCGTTCGCTCATAAGTGATTTTATCTTGTGCTATTTCTTCTAAGGCAATCGTGACTTGTTTATTTGATTTACTATCGACTGAAGACGGAGAACCGTCCATAATTTCACGTGCTCTTTTGGCCGCAAGTACCACCAAAGTATATTTACTATCAACTTTAGTTACCAAGGTATCGATTGATGGATTAATCATGATAGTCCCCCTAAAAATTTATTATTTAGATTCAATTAAAATATTTTCAATTATATTCATATTACGGTTAACTTGACATTTTTCCGCAATAATAATGGCAGCAACTTTTTTAGCTGCACGTTGCACTTCATCATTTACAACTACATAATGATAATTATGTACATGAGTTAATTCATCATTTGCTGAACCTAATCGAGTTTTTATATTTTCTAGGCTATCTGTTCCACGCTTATGAATACGTTTGGCCAGTTCATCTAATGATGGCGGAACAATATAAATACATACACCTTGTGGAAATTTTTTCTTAATTTGCGTAGCTCCCTGTGTATCAATCTCTAGTACAACATCTTTACCATTATTTAAAAGTTCTGCAATATGTTGATAAGGAGTTCCATAAAAATTACCATAAACTTCAGCCCATTCCAATAACTCATCTTTTTCAATCATCTGTTGGAACTCTGCGTGTGAAACAAACCAATAGTTAACCCCATTCTGTTCTCCCACACGCGGTGCTCGAGTTGTTGCAGAGATAGAGTAATTTAATTCAGGATCACTACGCAGCAATTCTTGACAAATTGTACCCTTACCTGCTCCAGAAGGACCAGAAAGTACAATTAAAATCCCTTGTTTCGCCATCTATGCTGCTCCTTTCAATACTGACTACTCGGCAGCATTATCATCACTAGTCTCTTTATTTACCAGGCGATGTGCTACTGTTTCTGGTTGTACGGCTGACAAAATGACATGATCGCTATCAGTGATAATAACGGCTCGCGTACGTCGTCCATAAGTTGCGTCAACAAGCATTCCTCGATCGCGAGCTTCTTGAATAATTCTTTTAATAGGTGCTGATTCAGGGCTTACGATGGAAATGATGCGATTGGCAGATACAATGTTACCAAAACCGATGTTAATAAGTTTAATTTCCATAAATAACATTCCTCCTATGTTTATTGTGTAGAATGTGATTTCTAAGGGCTTTTTATTATTCTATGTTTTGAATTTGTTCCCTAATTTTTTCGATTTCACTTTTTATTTCGATCATCAAATTCGCTATCGTAAAATCATTGGCCTTTGAGGCAATCGTATTGGTTTCACGATTAATTTCCTGGATAATAAAGTCTAATTTTCTGCCGACTGCATCATCAGTATTTAATGTGGAATCAATTTGTATTAAATGACTTTTAAGGCGCACTAATTCCTCTGTAATACTTGTGCGATCAGCAAATATGGCTGTCTCTTGAAGCAATCGCCCTTCATCTGGTTCAGCGCCAACGGTAGTTAAGAGTTCTCGCATACGCCCCAATATTTTTTCACGATACTCGGCTAATACCTTCGGTGCCCGCTCCTCAACAGTAATCAAATAGGAAGAAATCGTAGCAACACGTGCCACTAGGTCTTGTTTAATTGAAAGACCTTCGGCTAAACGCATACTCATCAGATGATTGACAGCCATATCAATTGCAGTCGACAATTTAGGCCACAAAATGATCACATCTTCTGTTACTTCTTCTACTTTAATCACATCAGGGTAATGAGCAATTTGTTGAACCGTGTCATTTATTGTACTAGAAAGTAACTGCGCTAAATCCCTCAAAGATTCATGGTACGCCATTGCTAATTCTTTGTCAACCCTTACCGTTCTTTTCTTTTGTCCATATTCATCAAGAGTTATAAAAATATCAATACGTCCTCGTACTAATGTATTTGATATGCTACGGCGAATCTTGTCTTCAAGTGAACCTAAATTTTTAGGCATCCGAATGACAATTTCATTATAACGATGATTGACTGCCTTAATCTCTACAATAAATCGATGTTGACTATCAAAAAACTCTCCCCGGCCAAAACCAGTCATACTTTTAAGCACGATGAGTTGCTCCTTTCCCTATATCTGTTAGTATTAACAATCATTTTCATAATTACTCAGCCTTATCCGTTTCTTACTCACTACTTCTCTATTCTTTCTCTAAATCCCTTTTTCGCCAGAAATCTAAACTTCACAGATCCTTCTGAAGCTTTATCTTATTTTTGCCATATCAAAATAAAAAATATGTTCCTTTTTATCACTCGTGCTAATCACTAATGAAATTGGGGAATCTAGATCAATATCTTTTTCAACAAAATAAAAATAACATTGTCCTTTATAGACCGATGGTATTTCATCTTTAGAAATTTTTTCAGCATCAACTGGTATGTTGACTTGATAAGCTTTTATAATTTTATTATTTTGTTTTAAGATCACATTGGCATTTTGTGCAAAATCTTGTTTCTCACCAAATAAAGCAACACTAAAACTTAATAAATTGGTATAATCCGCTAGGATTCGTTCACTATCAAGCAGACTTACACTCTGACCATTTAAACTCTTTTCTCTTGAATCCGTAGCCATTAGCAAAAAGGCAGTGTACAAATAAGCATGTTCTGCAGTTTCATCTAGTTTAACAGCTTTTTCTTCATAGGATATCCATGGCAGTAAAAAATCTTTTAATTGATCTTGAGCCTTAATTTTACCGTAACTTTGAGCTTCCCTGATTACATTCACATCAATGGACGATATGGCTAAAACTGGATTTACTGATAGCAAGAAAAAAGCACATAGTAAGCTAATAATTTTCACCATTCAACCTCCTCGCTCTTATGAAGTATACTATTACACCATAAATAAGAAAATTCCTGTAACATTCTAAAAATCCAACTTCTGATTTAACGAGAAGTTGGATTTTAGGATTTCTAAAGATATTCGCCACGAAAAACCTGGGTGGCTGGGCCTGACATATAGACATGATTATCTAAACCCCATTCAATCAATAATTCACCACCATCAAGTTCAATTATAGCCTGTCGGTCAACCTTACCATTGAGCACTGCTGCAACCAATGTTGCACAGGCACCTGTACCACACGCCATTGTAATACCAGCACCACGTTCCCACACACGCATTCGAATTTTCTGCGGCGTCAGCACCTGTACAAACTCAACATTAGTTTTCCGCGGAAAAGCTGGATGAGTTTCAATCGTAGGCCCAATTATTGATAAATCAACATCATCAATCTGATCAACAAATATAATGCAGTGTGGATTGCCCATTGACACACACGTGATATGATACTCGGCTTCTTCTACAACTAGCAATTCATGGACAACCTGATCATTCGCACTAGAGATCATTGGTATTTCGCTCGTTTTTAGATGTGGTTCGCCCATATCAACTCTGATGGTACTGAGTACATCTTCAATAAAAATGAGTTCTGGCTTTATGATTCCAGCTTTAGTTTCTAAAGTAATTTTTCTTTTATCAGTCAGACCAGATTCATATACATAACGAGCCATGCAACGCGTTGCATTACCGCACATTTCAGCCTCACTACCATCCGAGTTAAAAATTCTCATTTGGAAATCAGCTTTTTCTGATGGTAATAAAAATACTAAGCCATCAGCTCCAACCCCAAAATGACGGTCACAAATCTTAATTGCCAAGTCAGGATAGTGCTCAAATTGATCTACGAGAGCATTGACAATGACAAAATCATTACCTAATCCATGCCATTTGCTAAAACTAAACTTCATCTTTATTCTCCTTATTTTTAAATTAATGAACCCGCCCTAATGCAGACTGCGGTACTCGCTTACGGAAAAATACATGCCGGATCCCACCGATCATAAAAGTCCAGCCGGAAACACCTAAAATAATCATCCAATCAACAATTGTAAGAGGAACGGTGACAAAAATTTCTCTCATAAAAGGATGATATACAACCAACAATTGCATGAAAATAGAACAGGCAGTCGCAACAATTAAATATTTATTTCTAAATAAACCGATTTCAAAAACACTCACTCTCTCAGATCGACAATCAAAAACATGAAACATTTGTGTAAAGACTAAAGTACAAAAAGCCATGGTCCGCGCTTCTGCTAGATCATTTTTAGCAAAATATACGACAGCAAAGACAAGAACTGTACTAATACCAATTTGTAGTCCTCTGCCAATAATTTTACGACTGAGTCCACGGGAAAATACGCTTTCACGTGGGTTACGCGGCTGTCGATTCATAATATGATGGTCATTAGGATCAACACCTAAGGCCATAGCTGGCAAGCCATCGGTTACCAAATTAACCCATAAAATTTGTACGGGCAATAAAGGAAGTGGCAGACCAATGATTGAGGCAATAAACATGGTCAATACTTCGCCTAGATTACATGATAATAAATAACGAATAAACTTCCGAATGTTATCATAAATCCCCCGCCCCTCTTCAACTGCAGCAACAATTGTTGCAAAATTATCATCTGCCAAAACCATGGACGCTGCTTCTTTCGTGACATCAGTTCCATTAATCCCCATAGAGATACCAATATCAGCCTCTTTAATGGCTGGAGCGTCATTCACACCATCGCCAGTCATGGCTACAATATGCCCTTGCGCCTTTAAAGCTTTAACAATACGCAATTTATGAGCAGGAGATACGCGGGCATATACACTCGTCCGATTGATCATTGCCCCTAATTGTTCATCCGTAAGACCATCAAGTTCACTACCTGTTAGGGCTTGATTATTATCATTATTAAACATTTGTAGTTCTTTTGCAATAGCGACAGCAGTATTACGATGATCACCTGTAATCATAACTGTCCTGATTCCAGCTTGGCGGCATACATGAATCGCTTGCCTTGCTTCAGGACGTGGGGGATCAATCATTCCGATAAGACCAACAAAAGTTAAGTCCGTCTCCATACTTTCACTCAAATGATCAGCTTCAACTTTGCCTATCTGCTTATATGCCACCGCAAGCACTCTAAAAGCTTGATCTGTCATCTGCTCATTTGCCGTCAATATTTCAGCTTTTATTATGGGTGTAAGCAGTACATCTCCACTTTTACGACTACAATGCTTGCACAACCCTAAGATGATATCGGGTGCGCCTTTTACATAAACAAAATATTGATTTTTCTTTTCATATACAACTGACATACGACATCGTTCTGATTCAAAAGGAATTTCGCCAATTCGCCTTTGTTGTTTCTCAAGCTCACTTCGCCAAAGATTAGCCTTGGCCGCTGCAACCACCAAAGCACCTTCTGTCGGATCCCCTTCAATGGACCAACCAACATTCTCCCTTTTACGCCATAAACCAGTTATACTCACATCATTATGCTTTAAAATACTATTATTACATAATACACTCATTTCTAAGCACTGTTGTAAACATTTATCCGTTTTAGGGTCAAATTCCTGCTTATTTAATAAAAATTTTCCTTTTATATCGTAACCAATCCCCGTTACATCATATAAGTTACCATCTGTAATGATTTTTCCCACTGTCATAGCATTTTGAGTCAAAGTACCTGTTTTATCAGAACAAATCACAGTAGTACACCCAAGTGTTTCGACTGCAGGTAATTTTCTGATAATCGCATTGCGTTTAATCATCCGTTGCACCCCTAAAGCCAAGGCAACTGTGACAATCGCCGGCAGCCCTTCAGGAATAGCTGCCACTGCTAGGCTAATGCCTGCCATACACATCAAAAACAAGGGCTCACCTTTCGCCACACCAGTTACAACAACAATTAAACATATTAGCAAACACCCCCATACTAACCAACGACCTAAGGATTCAAGCCGTTGTTCAAGAGGCGTACTTTCCTCTTCACCATCCTGAATCATATCTGCAATGCGTCCAATTTCAGTGACCATACCTGTAGCACATACGACACTCTTACCTCGTCCTTTTGCAATATTAGTACCTGCATACACCATGTTTTTTCGATCTCCCAGAGAACTCTCCTCACCAAACTGCTGATCGGCTACTTTGCGTACGGGTAAGGATTCTCCAGTAAGTGCCGCTTCTTGTGTTTCCATATTTTGCACTTCAATCAATCGAGCATCGGCAGCGATTTTATCACCTGACTCTAACATCATAATATCTCCTGGCACTAATTCACGTGCAGCTATTTTTTGCAGTATCCCATTACGAAGAACATGAGCCGTCGGTGCGGCCATTTTCTTTAGAGCATTCATGGATTGTTCTGCACGATATTCTTGAATAAAACCAAGAATGGCATTAAAAATGACAATGATCAATATTGTAACTGCATCAGCATATTCTCCTAAAAATGCAGAAATCAATGTAGCTGCTAATAAGATTAAAACCATAAAATCTTGAAATTGAGCTAGCAATCGCTTCCACCATGCTATTTTTTCCTTTTCCACGATTTCATTGTACCCAAATTTATGCAATCTGTTTTTTATCTCGCTAGAAGTCAATCCCTCATATTGATCAGTTTGCCAATAGTCAATGACTTCTTGCCTTGCCCGTGTATACCATTTATCAATATCCACTCTGCCACCTCACTAACATGTATTATTCTTATTCATGTTATTCATAGTCACCTAGACTTAGACCTAGTTTGACCTGTAGCTGACAATAATGGTATACTGATCCACAACTACCCCTTATCAGAATACATACAAATGGAGGGCCTCCTTATGAGTCTTGACGGACTTTCTCTATCAACACTACTGGCTGAATTAAATAGCAAACTGACTGGCGGACGTATTGATAAAATTTTTCAGACAGATAAATATACGTTAACCATGTGGATAAGGCAACCAACGCAAAATTTGTGCTTATTAATTTCAGTTGATCCTCAGCATCCACGTATGCATTTGATTGAAACTCCACCAGAAAATCCAACAACCCCACCAGCTTTTTCTATGTTACTGAGAAAACATATTGAGGGCGGTCGCATTGCTGAAATCGGACAACACAGTCTTGATCGTATCGCTTTTTTATCGATTGATACTCGTGGTGAAGAAGGAGTGATTGTAACTAAATCTCTCACCATTGAATTAATGGGTAAACATAGCAACATTATTCTTACCCACGACAATATGATTATTGATGCGATCAAAAGAATTGGTATTAGCACAAGTCGTCATCGACAAGTTTTGCCCAAAATGGAATATAGCTATCCACCTGGCCAAATGCGTTTAAACTTACTGACGACTCCTACCTCTGATTTTATAACTGCCCTTACCAAAAATCCTATTGGTCTCGTCACAAAAGGAATCGTTAACACAGGCATCGGCATTGGTCCTGTTACTGCAAGAGAAATCGTGTGGCGTGCGGGTTTGCCAGCGAACATAACTCTGGATCACTTAGACAAGGGTGATCTAATAGCCCTCAGCGAAGCAATTGAAAGTATGATTACCCACTTTAATTCCGACCTTTCTTCTCCAACAGTTATGGTAAACGCTGATAACGGACTCAGTGGCATCGCTTCTTTCCCACTCGAACACTTAACGCAAACATGTACGCCTCATCACTTTTCCACCATGAGTGAGGCCGTACTCTTTGTCGATGGCCTTTCAAGAATACAACGCCTTCCAGAACAATCTCTGTTACTCAAACTTACAACAGATGAAATCAATCGCTTACTACGTAAACAAATCATTCTAACTCAAGAGCAAGCTGATGCAATCGCAGCAGATGAATCAAGAGAATATGGAGATCTCTTAATGGCAAATCTGTATAACATCTCCAATGGAAGCAATAGTATTACCTTACCAAATCTTTATCGTGAATCACCTGATAATAACTTGGTAACAATTCTTCTCGACCCTAGACTTTCGCCATTGGAAAATGCCAGAGCCTATTATACAAAATATAACAAATTAAAACGGGCTCAAGAATCCCTCCGTGAGCAATTAATTCAATGTGCCCAAGACATTGCATATCTTGATAGCATTGTAGCGGCCCTCGAACATGCTAGCCTTGCTGCTGAATTACTTGATATTCGCCTAGAATTGACTCATGCTGGATATATTAAGCCATTAAGCAAACGACGGATTCCCACTCCCCCTTCAATGCCTTTAATGACTAAAACATCCGATGGACTCACCATTTTAGTCGGAAAAAACAATCGGCAAAATGACATTGTGACTTTTAAACAGTCTCAACCTAACGATCTTTGGTTTCATACCAAAGATATTCCTGGTTCACATGTCATCTTGCGTACTAGTACCCAAGAACCATCCTTATCTGCGATCGAAACAGCTGCTCACTTAGCCGCCTACTACAGCAAAGCTGGTCAATCAACAAAAGTACCTGTCGACTATACGAAACGTCGCTACGTAAAGAAGCCTTCTGGCTCTAAGCCTGGTTTTGTTATTTATGATCACCAACATACCATCTATGTGACACCTGATAAAACTAAAGTAGATGCATTAGTAAACACTAAACGTTAATCCATCTCATAATATAAAAGAATCAGCGAGAACTAACAAAAATGTTATACTTTCTGAGATAGTAAAAAAGGCATTTGATATCCCACTCTTGTTTGTGGGCTACCAAATGCCTTTTCAGATTTCACATTCTCACTTTACTTGCTTACTCCGAAATTCCTTTAATGACAACTCGATCAGCTTGATCAACAGGCATTAATTGTACGCCTACAATTTCTTTGCTCGAAGTCGGTACATTTTTCCCTACATAATCAGCCCTGATAGGCAATTCACGATGACCACGATCAACTAAGACAGCCAATTGAATGACTTTAGGACGGCCAAGATCAATCACAGCATCTAAAGCTGCACGCACGGTACGCCCTGTGTATAATACATCATCAACAAGTACGACTATTTTACCATTAATATCCACAGGAATTTGGGTTTGATGCACAACAGGCTGATAACTTAATGTGGATAAATCGTCACGATATAGAGTAATATCTAACAGTCCTACGGTTAAACATCGTCCTTCAATTCTCTCAATCTCAGCAGCCAATCGTTCAGCTAAAGGTACACCACGAGTTCGAATACCTACGAGCACTAAATCTTCTATGCCTTTATTATTTTCAATAATTTCATGGGCAATACGAATTAGCGCCCGTCTGATGGCCTGTTCATCCATAATCACTGTTTTTTCGATTAAAGTACTCATCAAGATCTCTCCTAACTATTTATTTTTTAACTCCATTAAAATTTTTTCCATATCCTCAGGTAATGCTGCAGTAAAGACCATACTTTCCCCTGTTACAGGATGTTTTATTGTGAGCTCCGCTGAGTGCAAAGCTTGACCTTCAATGGAAAAGTGCCCTCGTTCAGGGCCATATTTAGGATCACCAACGACTGGATGCCCAATATAAGCCATATGTACTCTAATTTGGTGTGTACGCCCTGTAAGCAGTTTACACTCAACTAAGGTGTACGCCCCAAATCTTTCAACAATACGAAAGTTAGTAATTGCTTCTTTACTATTTGTAAAAGTAACTGCCATTTTTTTTCGATCAGAAGGATGACGACCAATCGGTCCTTTAATCACTCCTTGTTCTTCTTTAATATTACCATGTACAATGGTCAGATAACGACGACTAGCAGTATGTTCTTTAATCTGTTCAGCCAAATTCACATGTGCCCGATCCGTCTTTGCAGCAATCATGACCCCTGAAGTATCTTTATCTAAACGATGCACAATACCAGGACGGGCAACACCGTTGATCCCCGATAAATCATCACAATGTTCCAATAGAGCATTGACGAGTGTACCACTATAATTCCCTGTAGCAGGATGAACAACCATACCACGGGCCTTATTAATAACAATAATATCATCATCTTCATAGACAACATCAAGAGGAATATCTTCTGCCATCAATTCTAGCGATTGTGGTTCAGGTATACTAACCACAATTTGATCATCAACTTTTACCTTATAATTGGTCTTCACCGTTTTATCGTTTACAGTAACTTGTCCATTTGTTACCATACGTTGTATGTTCGATCGAGATATTTCTTTCATACCTTTTGCAAGAAATACATCGATGCGCTCACCCTTCTCACATTCACTGACCTGGAAACAATCCGTTCTATTTGTCATTCTATTCCATCCTCTTTATGTATAAATATAATCGTAAAAATGATGCACCCCACACCACATACAATTCCCATATCAGCAATATTAAATATAGGCCAAATACGAAAATCAAAAAAATCAACTACATACCCTGTCCTGATACGGTCAATGACATTGCCGATCGCTCCACCTACCATTAATCCTGTACCAAAGCGCAATATTCGATAGGGCTGTGGAATTCTTGGATAAAAGTAAATGGCTCCTAGAACCATACACACTGCTATGATTACAAAAAAAATAGTTTGATGTTCAAATAAACCAAAGGCAGCTCCTGGATTCAAGATATACGTAATATGAAAAATATCCTGAATGACAGGTATCGACATACCTATGTTCATATTTGTTTGAATATAATTTTTTGATAATTGATCAATAATGATCACAGCAAAGGCTAATAATAATGTTGGCACTATCTCTATCTCCTATTCTAAATATCACACTCTTATATAATAAACAAAATTTACACAAAGGTAAAGTTTTTATGCTTGATTAAGAAAAGACGTAGCTTATACCAAGTCTTTGAGTGTCGGCAGAAGCCTTAATTTTTATTATTTGAAATCAAATAATTCTTATACTTTTTAATTTCAGAGCAAAGAAAAAAAGCCCAGAATTTCTGGACTTTTTTACACTTTACTTATTCAGTGATAGCGCCTACTGGGCATGTTCCTGCACATGAACCACAGTCAATACACTTTTCATCGATAACATATTGACCTTCACCTGCGGAAATAGCTTCTACTGGACAAACTGAAGCACAAGCACCACATTCGATACATTCGCTGCTAATTTTATACATGAGTTTCACCTCCTATGTAGTTAACTATTTATTATTATACTATATTATCACTTCTTTGCAAACAGGTTTCTAATTGTGTCCTTTCATGTCGATAATAATCATCTTTTGTATTGACTCATATTCCTTAATTTTTATAGAATTTTATTCTTCATTTGTAAAAAATCTCTGTTTTATTTTTTCTCGATAACAATAAATAATAATACCGATAACAAGAAATAATGACGTAATGGCGATTGTTATATGTATGTTACGTGTAATATTCTGACCGAGTATTGAATATAATATGGTTGCAGGGGCTTGCCCAATGGCTGTAGCACTCATAAATCGCAAAAGTGACATAGAAGTGAGACCTGCACCATAACTCACTACTTTAAATGGTATAATGGGCGTTAATCTTGTCATCAATACCGCAACTAATCCATGTTTATTTAAAAACTCATCTGTTATATTGAGGTATTTATGATTTACAATTTTTTCAACAGCTAGGCGTCCATACCACCTTGCCAGACAGAAATCTAAAATAGCACCACACAAGGCCCCGCTCCAAGAATAAAGAGCCCCATATTGCCAACCAAAAATCCAAGCATTTGTAATTGTAATAATAAGCCCTGGTACAAATGGAATGAGGGATTGAACGACCATTAAGGCAATACTAGCAAAGGGAGCCCAAAATCCATAGGATAAAATTAATTGACGTAATCCTTCAAAATTACGGTGTCGTAAATAGTTGATTCCTTCATACAAAAATTCTTGCAGTCCAGGTATGTAATAATAAGCAATGATAGCGAATACTAAGATAACAACCCTGAAAAAATAAATAGGGACAGTTGTAATTGATTTTATCATCAAGTCACCTCCCCAACATAAGAATCGATTCAGCATCTATTCTTATTATACACTGATTCAGGTACAAATATTGAGAGATAAGTAAAAACTGAGCCTCATATACAGCTCAGTTTTTACTTATTATTTTGCATAATCATAGAAAAAAAATTTTCTTGATTGTAAACAAGGATAATTAAGATTTTCTTCTGAGTTCTGGTTTGGTGTAAGCCAAATTTTCTTTGACTGTATATCCAGAAAAATCATCAGGTATCCCATCTGCTGGATCAACAATCCCCTCATATTCATCACTATTAGGAAATAGATCCTTATAATCATGACTGCCAGGAATATCTTGGGGTGAATCAGAACTACCATAGCGCATCACAGCCTGCAAAGCATCTTCACCATCAAAACCTACAAATTGATCAGCGCTATGATCCAAGAATGTACGTTGAAAGGGTGGTTTAAGAATACTTTCTTCCAAAGGCCGTCTAGCATCATCAGAAGAGTCATCATCTCTTTGACATTGTATACATTCACTTGCCCACGGAAGGGCTTCAATCCTCTCTATAGGGATTTGTCGACTGCATTTATCACATCTTCCATAAGTTCCATCATCAATCTTTTGCAAAGCATGTTCAACTCGTTCTAATAAAACATGAGCATTGTCACGAAGAGCGACATCTTTACTGCGTTCGAATAATTCATCACCAATGTCAGCAGGATGATTGTCATAAAGAGATAGTTCGCTAATAGAATCTCCTAAAGCACTCCCCAAACCAGTCTCTTCTAAACTAGTCATCTGTTTAATTAAATTATTTTTCTCCTGTTGTAGTTTTTGTCTAAAATAATTAAGTTGTTTATCTTTCAAATTTTTCACTCCTAATGAATGATTTTCGTCACTTCTGCGACTCTAAACCGTTCTTTCAGATGATTATTTTCTTGATTGCTATAACCTAAACATAGAATTGCTACTGCTCGCAGCCTAGGAGGTGCTTCCACAGCAGTCTGCACATCCACTTCATCAAAGGCACCTATCCAGCATGAGCCAATACCGAGTCCATAAGCTGCTAAAATCATATTTTCAATCGCAACTGCCGTATCTTGAATACAATATAATTGAGCCCCGCGCTCACCATATCGTTCATTGGATTTAGCTGGATCGGCAAGTACAACAACAATGACAGGTGAGTGATGAATTTGCTGTTGTTCAAAGCAAGCTGCAGCAACTTTGTCTTTAACCTGTTGATTTTTTACCACATAAAAATACCACGGTTGTAAGTTGCCCGCACTGGGCGCCCAACAACCAGCTTCTAAAATTCGAGTTAAGGTGGGTTCTGGTATGTCATGTGGTTTAAACTCTCTTACACTATAGCTCTCTCGCATACAATCAAATACATCTTTTGTCATCGTTGAACACTCCCTATTTTAATAATTTCCATTTTTCATTTCTACAATATGTACAATCTCTGCAATAACACCACCAATACCTGGTAGATTGAGCAAAATAAGCTGTCTGAGAAAATTCATTACAAGAGCAAAAAACACTGTAGCTCCAATGGCAATTCCGAGACCTCTCGCAATGCCAGCGATTAAATTAATTAAAATTAATTTAATCGGACGTTCTAATAACTCCATATATTCAGCAATGCGGAATGATTCTAAATGATCAACTAATTTTTGTAATTGCTCAGTCATTAACTCATTTTTCATGATACACTCCATAGAATCTTGTTCTTTTTCTATTATCTCCATAAACAAATAAAAAAACCGGGAATAATCCCGGTTTTTTTTAGATATCAGTGATATTAAAATAAAGAGTTAAATTTTTTCAACTACAGTGGCACAACGTTGGCATAAGGTTGTATGTTCAGCAGCCTGACCAACTGTATCACTATAAATCCAGCATCGCTCACATTTTTCACCTTCTGCTTGGGATACAACAATCGCCAATGCCATGTTAGGAATTTTGGTAGCATGTTCTGGAGCTTGAGCAATATTTTCAAGAACATTAATATTAGAAACAATCAGTATATTAGCTAATTCTTTACTCATTGCCATTAATTGAGAATAATTTTCGCCATCAGCATATACAGTCACATTTGCATCTAAAGAATGTCCAATGACTTTATTACGACGGGCGGTTTCTAAAACTTTGGTAATTTCGCCACGCATGGCTAATATATGATTCCATTTTTCCTCAAGAGCAGCATCAAGATACTCCTCATGAGCAATTGGCCAATCAACTAGCTGTATGCTTTCTGGCATATTTTCCTCTTTAGAAATATGTTGCCATACTTCTTCAGCCGTAAAGGTCAGCACTGGTGAAATTAATCGGACTAAGGTATTCAAAATTTCATACATGGCAGTTTGTGCAGCGCGTCTCTCGATGGAATTCGGCACTGCAGTATAGACTCTGTCTTTTAGAATATCCAAATAAATTGAACTTAAATCTACGGTACAAAAATTATGCACAGTATGATAAATGAGATGGAATTCATATTCTTCATAAGCTGTGGTAACCTTTTCACGGACTTGTTCTAAGCGCAAGAGTGCCCAGCGATCAATCTCCAGTAATTGCTCATAGCTAACCTTATCTGTCTTTGGATTAAAGTCGCTTACACTGCCCAAGATATAGCGGAATGTATTTCTGATCTTACGATACACTTCAGACAATTGTTTCAAGATGTCATTAGAAATACGAACATCAGCTTGATAATCAGCAGAAGCTACCCAAAGCCTTAGAATATCTGCACCATATTTATTAATGACTTCTTGAGGATAAATGACATTACCAACAGATTTAGACATTTTACGTCCATCACCATCAACAACAAAACCATGGGTAAGTACTGCCTTATAAGGAGCTGTTCCTTTGGTTGCGACCGAAGTGAGCAGCGAAGACTGGAACCAACCGCGATGTTGGTCACTTCCTTCCAAATATAAATCCGCAGGCCATGCCAGTTCTTCATGTTGTTCAAGTACAGCTGCGTGACTTGAACCACTATCAAACCAAACATCCATAATATCCGTTTCTTTGCGGAAAGAATCGTGTCCGCAATGAGAGCAAGTAAAACCAGTAGGCAAAATTTCCGCTGCGGTTTTAGCCCACCAAGCATCTGATCCTTCCTCGCGGAAGAGATCTTTCACTGCTGTAATGGTAGTATCATTAATTACATGTTCATTGCAACTTGTGCAATAAAAAATAGGAATAGGTAAACCCCAGATTCTCTGGCGTGAAATGCACCAATCATGACGATCAGCGACCATGTTATGAATTCTTTCTTCACCCCAAGTTGGAACCCACTGTACTTCTTTGATTGCCTGCAAGGCTTGTTCTCTAAATCCATCAACTGATGCAAACCATTGCTCTGTGGCCCGGTAAATAATAGGATTCTTACACCGCCAGCAATGAGCATACTGATGTTTCACTTTGCCTTTGCCAAGTAGCAGTCCACGTGCTGCAAGTTCCTTAATGACTGGAACATCTGCATCATGAACAAACATTCCTTGGAAAACGCCACCTTCAGCAGTGAATTTTCCTGCATGATCAACAGGATTAATAATTGGCAAACCATACTTCACACCGATCTCAAAGTCATCTGGACCATGTCCTGGCGCAGTATGAACACAACCTGTACCTTGCTCTAAGGTAACATAATCCGCTAAAATAATTGGGGATTGACGCTCAATAAACGGATGTGCAAAAACAAGGCCATCAAGTTCTGCACCTTTCATGGTTTTAAGGATCGTATATTCTTCAAGCCCATTATTCTTAGCTACTGATTCAATTAATTCAACGGCAAAAAGATAAACTTTACCCTGGCTTTCTACCCAAGCATAGTCAAATTCAGGATGAATAGCAATGGCCACATTTGCAGGCATCGTCCATGGGGTCGTTGTCCAAATCACACCATATACATTTTCTTTTGCAATATCAGCAGGTAATGTACCTTTATCATCAACTAATGGAAATTTAACATAAATTGTATGAGATTTTTTCTCAGCATATTCAATTTCAGCCTCAGCTAATGCTGTTTCGCAAGAAGTACACCAGTAGACTGATTTTAACCCCTTATAAATATGCCCTTTTTTAGCCATTTCGCCAAATACTTCAATTTGTTTAGCCTCATAGTCATGACGTAAGGTTACATAAGGCTGATCCCAATTGGCAGCAACGCCTAAACGTTTGAAATCATTACGTTGAGTATCCACAAATTGCAATGCATAGTCTTTACATTCTCGGCGCAAATCAAGAGGCTTAAGTTCATGACGATTCAGACCTAAAATCTTGATGGCAGCATGTTCAATCGGTAGTCCATGTGTATCCCACCCAGGCACATAAGGAGTATTAAAACCACGTAAGGATTTATATTTCAAAATCATATCTTTTAATACCTTATTTAGGGCATGACCAATATGGATATTACCATTGGCATAAGGAGGTCCGTCATGTAAGATAAATTTTGGTTTTCCAACCTTTGTTGTACGTTTTTCATAAATTTTTTGTTCATTCCAATATTCCAGTAGTTGTGGTTCTCTTTCCGGTAAATTACCACGCATTGGGAATTCTGTCTGTGGTAAATTTAATGTTTTACTATAATCCAAACTAACACCTCCAAAAAATAAAACCTCTCCATCCCGAAAGGGACGAGAGGTTGTTTCCCGTGATACCACCCTAATGACTTTTTACAGCCACTACTAAACGAAATAACGCTCGTCAAACGGCGAAGCCTACTTAACATTCGGTTCGCAGTTCAGGAGTGATCTTCACCATGAAGGTCTTTATTAGGCTCACACTATTCCTAACTCGCTGTGAAATTCCACATTATGGCTACTGTCTCCATCATCACTAATCTAACTATGTATAATTTTGTATTTCTTCATTATACATAAAGAAAGATACTTAGTCAAATCTTTAACCTATCCTAAGTATCAAGTCATTTATTTTTTTGATTAATCCTCAATTACATCGCCTAAAATATCCAATTGAGCCTGTACTAAGTTGCGCACACGGAGACGATATACCTTATCTTGTTTTTGCAATCCCTCATATTCATCATTCATACGTCGCACTTTATTTGTGGCTTCATCAAGGATTTTTCGCGCCTGAACTTCTGCTTCTTTAATCATCAGCTCTGTTGTTCTCTTTGCATTTAACTTCACTTCTTCAGCCGTTTCTTGGGCGATGATTAAGGTATTATGCAATGTATTTTCCATATGCTGAAAATGTTCCAATTTGCTGCTTAAGCGATCTAGATTTTCTTTAATTTCGATATTTTCCCGATAGAGTTGCTCATAATCTTTGATCACACGATCAAGAAATTCATCCACATCTTCTTCATTATAGCCACGAAAACTTTTCTTAAATTCTTTATTATGAATATCTAATGGCGTTAACATGATTACCCCTCCTAGTCTACATAAAACGCTTTAATAAAATGCTGGTTCTGCCTTTTTTGGTTTGACCTAACACTTCACAGACTTCAACGCGTCCACGCCCACGCATGGAAATAATATCTCCAACCTTAATGGCCTTCGCACTATTTTTTGCATCCTGCCAATTTACTTTTAATTTACCGATCCCAATTTCATCCGACATTGTTGTCCGAGAAGTACCAAAACCAGCTGCTGCTACTACATCAAGTCGCAATGCTGATACAGTCGTCCTGATTTCTTTTGTCTTCTCTTCTCGAGGTGCAATGTCTGACAAACCTAAAGAAGATACAGTGACAGGTGCTGCGCCAATCATTTTAAAATCCTGAATAATAAAACCTGACAAGGATGAATCAACAATAATTTGGCAGCCATGTCCACGCATAATGATATCACCAATAATCTCCCGTTTAATGCCAAGACCCATTAATGCTCCCAACACATCCCGGTGTGTTAGCTCATAATAACGTTCATCCCACGTTACGGCTAGCGCTTCGATCTTTGCGTCAGGGGTTCCGCGAAATTCCTCATTAAGAAAAATGACCTTTACTCGTTCAGCACCATGATAACCACCATTTGATACTAACTTTAGACTGCTATAATGAGCCCCGATCGTTTCAGCAATACTATAACCATGAGGATCAAGAAATTCACTTACTTTATATTTCCGATTGCGTTGTGCATGTTCAGCAGTATCTAAGAGGCGAGCTGCTAACTCTCCTTCACCACTCGCTCGATAATAACGTAAAATTTTCTCGCGTTCACTCATCTGTTTTTTTCCCCATTTCATGGGAACGTCGTGTCGCAGCTTTTACCGCATCCATTAGGGCAACACGCACGCCCCTTTGTTCTAGAACATGGATGCCTGCAATCGTTGTTCCACCTGGCGATGTAACCATATCTCTTAATTTTGCTGGATGCTCACCCGTTTCAAGAACCATTTTAGCAGCTCCCATTAAAGTCTGAGCAGCCATAATAATTGCATTTTTACGAGATAATCCTACCCATACACCAGCATCTGATAACGCATCAATCATAACAAAGGCATAACCAGGACCACTGCCAGATAATCCCGTTACTGCATCCATAGCACTTTCTTCCATTTTAATAGCTTTTCCTACAGATGCAAAAATCGTTAATACTAACTTACCATTCTCTTCCCCAGCATACTCACCGAGAGTAATCACCGACATACCTTCTCCGACTGCGACTGGAGTGTTCGGCATAGCTCTTACAATAGGTACACAAGGCAATTTTTCTTGTAAGACTTTTGTTGTTACGCCTGCTACAACTGATACGACTAAAATTTCCGGTGATACGAAAGGGGCAATGGTGTCGAGCACAGTATGAATGACTTGTGGTTTAACCGTTAGAAATAAAATATTGACCCCTTTCACTAATTCTTCAATGTTTAACGTACCATGAACACCTAATTTTTCTTCCATATAATCAAGACGTTGTTGAGATATATCACTCACAGTAATTTGCTGTGGCGCAATTAAGCCTGCTTTCACAATACCGCCAATCAATGACTCTGCAATCGCACCACTACCAATAAAACCTATTTTTTTACTTTGTAACATAGTTCCTCCATATTGCAACTCTTATTTATTCCATGGTAGAAATTCTTTATCTATTCCTTCATCATGAGGGCTATAAGCAACATCTACGTTATTAGGCGCACACAAAAAGATATTATTGCCTATTTTTTGAATGCTGCCAGCCAATGCATAAGTCGTACCGCTAATAAAATCAATCATCCGTTTCGCAACTTCTTTGTCACAGTTCTCAAAATTCACGACAACAGGTTTGCGATTTTTTAAATGATCAGCTACATGTTGAGCATCATCAAAAGAAAAAGGTTCAACGACCATCACTTTCATTTGTTTTTGTGCCGTAGGCAGATTCACTATATTATTACTCTTTTTCCCCTTAATTAGCTCAACTTCTTCAACTTTACTTTTTACTTCTTGCGGCTCATGTTCTTCTTCTACTGGCTCAATCAAACCAAGACTACCCCAGACTTTTTCCATGAATTTCATATTTTTCATGCCTCCCTTTAATATTCACGCTGACCAAATATCCCCGTACCAATTCTCACCAAATTAGATCCTTCTTCAATTGCCACACTATAATCATTTGTCATTCCCATAGATAACCATTCAATACTGGTATTTGGCAAATTAGCCTCTTTTAATCCCATAAATAACTGATACATTTCACGAAATATTGGGCGAGTCAGTTCAGTATTTTCATAAAATGGTGCAACAGTCATCAATCCACATAAACGGACATTTTCCAAATTACTAATCACTCGGGCCAAAGGCATGACTTCCTTGGCAGATATCCCAAATTTAGTATCTTCATTTGCTACATTAATTTGCATGAGAATATCTTGGCGTTTATTAATTTTTTTAGCAACACGATTAATTTCTATCGCTAATCGCTCACTGTCCACAGATTGAATCATATCAAATAAAGATACAGCCTGGCGAACTTTATTTGTCTGTAAATGCCCAATCAGCTGCCACTCGACTTTCCCAGTTAGAGTCAAGGATTTATCGAGGGCTTCTTGAATTCTATTTTCGCCAATTGCTACCACTCCTGCAGCAATGGCTTTTTCAATGGTGAGCACACTATGATTTTTAGTGACTGCAACCAATTTCACATCATCTAATTTAATCATGTTGATCTGATTGGCTCTAGTGATTGCATGATTAATATTTTCCATAATTTTGGTTAAATTTTCTGTTACAAACATGGTCAACCCTCCATAATACTTACTATTCGCGCATAAACATAAATTTCCTCTTACAGTATATCCTTAAGCTACAAAATATATTGACATCAGGACATTAGACCTAAATATACTGGACTAAAGATTCCCAAGAATAATTGTAAGGGATGCGCTATCGACCAAAGAGACTAACTCAACTTTTATATGGGAGCTTAATCACTGATTTCATGTTATTAAAAATACATGCTACCCAACCTTATAAAAAAAGAGTCTTGCAAGTATATTTTACTTACAAGACAATTACAGCACCAATCCGACCTGTACAGCCATTCTCTGCTCGATAGGAGAAGAATAACTCATTATTACATGCAGTACAAACATCACTCACCACAATATGGCTAGAATTAACCCCAATTTCCTCTAACTGCAGACGATTGGCACTCCATAAATCTAAATGCCACTTATCACCAGCGGGGCGAAGTAACTGTTCCCAATTTTTAAATTGATCTTTAACTTTCAAGGCGACAACATGATCGACTTCATAGCAACAAGGTCCGATGGACGGAGCAATTCCAACTAAACAATTCTCTGGAAGAGTACCAAACTGAGTTTGCATTGCTAGAATTGTTTTCTGAGCAATTTTATTCACAGTTCCTTTCCATCCCGCATGAACCAGACCAATTACTTTCTTGATTGGATCGACAATCAGTACAGGTACACAATCAGCAAAAAATAAAAGCAAGGGTATACCAGGAGTATTTGTAATGAGCGCATCAGTTCCCTCAATAGCTTCTCGATAGACGGTAGCGCCCTTGCCAAGATGCTCTGACGTAACAACTATAATCTTATCAGCATGTACCTGTTCAGCGGTAACCACATCCTTTGCCGCGGTCCCTACCGCTTCACAAAATAGTTGCCGGTTCGCAATCACGTGCTGATCGTCATCACCCGTATGAAGTCCTAAATTCAGTGATGAGAAAGGTGGAACGCTCGTTCCACCTAGTCGAGTGGATACACCATGCTTAATTCCCAATTGATCAAAATGTGGAAAAGTGCCATACCATAAACCGTGACTGCCGTATTTTAAAACAAATCCTTCCACTGATTATTCACTCCTATTACTGCTTTTTACAGACCCCACAGCGAGTACAACCTTGTGCACATGGCGCTGTAAAGATTTCCTTTTTAGCAGTCTCTAATTCTCGAACCAAATAAGATGAATCGAGTCCCATATCCAAGTGCTCCCATGGTAATTTTTCATGCTGTTCATCACGTTGCCGATAAAGGTATTGTTCTTCAGTGCACTGATTGGCTTTCATCGCCTGTTTAAAACCTTTACTGCCGCCACGGCTATGAGCCTCCAGTAATACAGCAGATAAACGGCGATCACCTCTTGCAAATACAGCTTGCATATAGGACTCTTTCGGAGAATCAACTAATACCTCAATATTTTTTCTTTGCCGTAGACTAGAAGAAAGAAACTTTAATTTAGATTCTACTACTCCCATCGGCGGCATCGCCATCCATTGAAAAGGGGTAAAAGGTTTAGGAATAAAAGGATTAACACTTAAGGTTAACTTACCTTTACTGCCTAAAGATTCCATATAGTTTTTTATATTTTCTGCCAGAGTCACAATTTCTTCAATATCTTCTTGTTCTTCAAAGGGCAAACCAATCATAATATATAATCGAATATGAGGAATACCTGCACCAATGGCCATTTTGATCGAATTATATAAATGTTCATTTGTAATACTTTTATTAATAATTCGACGTAAACGAATACTCGCTGCTTCAGGTGCCAGAGTAATCGTCTTATGTTTACTAACAGCCAAAGCCTCTACTAGACCATCAGTCAAAGAATCAGCTCGTAGTGAGGCTACTGACATATACATTCCCTGATCCAATACTTCTTTGCACAATGCATCAATCTCAGGGTAGTCAGAAATAGCCGCTCCCATCAAACCGACTTTACTACGGAATTCTTTGGCTTTTGTAATCGCAACTTTTAATTTCTCCAATGAACGAACTCTTGGATTACGATAGCAATACCCTGCCATACAAAACCGACAATGCCGCCCACATCCTCGTGCTACTTCAATGAGAAATAAATCTTTGAATTCCGTATCAGAAGTTACAACCACAGTTTGCGCCTCATACTGATCCAGATCTGAAATAAAGCGTCGTTTTACCCGCTCAGGTACTCCTTTCGTAGAAACAATATGATCAATTGTGCCATCTTCCTTGTAGATTGGTTGATAGAAACAAGGTACATATACACCCGTAATTTGAGCTAAATTAAATAATATTTCTCGGCGTAAAAGCCCCTTCTCGCGCCCTTGGTAATAAATATCCAAGATTTCATGTATGACTTCTTCGCCTTCACCAATAATACAAAAATCTACGAAATCAGCCAATGGTTCAGGATTAAAAGTAGCACACGGCCCACCAATCATAACAAAAGGGTCTGTTTCTCCACGATCAGCAGCCAGTACGGGAACTTTTCCTAAGGATAAAATACTGACAAAGTTAAAATAATCCATCTCAAAGGTTAACGCCACACCGATTAAAGGGAATTCATACAAAGGTCGTTGTGTTTCAATGGTCATCAAGGGTGTATTCGTTCGAATATACTCCGGTTCAGTTTTTCGATCTGGTAAAAATAAACGTTCACAGGCCGTATCGCCTCGCTGATTAATTTGTTGATAGATAATTTGAAAGCCCAAATTAGACATACCTACATGATATGTATTTGGATAAACCAAGGCAAATCCTTGCCGAGAGCCAGGAGCAAAAACCATTGCTCCTTGTTCATTATCCATTATTTTTTGTAATTTTTCTTTTAAATGCCAAGTCAATAACATCACTCCATTACTTATTTTTTGAAAATACCTTACTTAAGTATGTGCCACACGTTGTTCTAATTCTTCATGTTTCGCATCATTAAATCGATCCACTGTACTTAAATATCCTGTAATACGTCTGACCCGCCTGATACTTGATGAATCACAAGAGGGACAATGCTCACTGGCGATCACACCAATATAACCACAACCGTCACAAAAATCGATAGGGAAATTAATTCCTGCATAACCAATGTCACAGCCACCCATGTACCGAAGAATATCTTCTACAGCGTTCAGATTATTAATGGGGGGCGCTGTAAATTCAACGTAACTAATATGACCAGCATTGGTATATTTATGATAGACAGCCTCGATTCGAATCTTATCATACATACCAATTTGATAACTCACAGGCACATGAAAAGAATTAGTATAATAATCTTTATCCGTTACACCTGGAATCAACCCGTATTCATGACAATCCATTTTTACAAACCGTCCCGATAGACCTTCTGCGGGCGTCG
Organism: Pelosinus sp. sgz500959; assembly: GCF_042610375.1. Lineage (NCBI taxonomy): Bacteria > Bacillati > Bacillota > Negativicutes > Selenomonadales > Sporomusaceae > Pelosinus > Pelosinus sp. sgz500959. Next base: position 75,636 of record NZ_JBGJZL010000002.1, on the reverse strand, counting down.
CTAGAAGGGTATAATTAAGTTTATACTTCTCTGTAGCCCGATCAGCCTTATCACGCATAAAAGCAATAATTTCTTCGCCTAATATTTGAGAATCTTCATTTTCACCATGATGATAACCTGTCAACGCGATAAGTGTCTCAGCCAAACCAATAAAGCCAATCGATAAGGTTCCATTTTTTATAACCTCGCCAATTGTATCATTGAGTGTTAATTGATCCGACCCCAAATAAAGACCTTGTCCCATTAAAAACGGCATATCTTTTACTTTTAACTTAGCTTGTACCTCATAGCGATGAAATAATTGCTCACAAATCAAATCAACAAGATCAGATAAACTTTGATAAAATTTCATCAAATCACGTTCAGCTTTAATCGCAAGTCTCGGTAAGTTAATCGTTGTAAAGCTAAGATTACCCCGCCCGTCAGTTACCTCCGCACCGCACTTATTCGCCATCACCCGCGTACGGCATCCCATATAGGCAACTTGATCGCCATAAGGCTTATTAAAGGATGAATCCATAAAACTAAATGTAGGATTAAGTCGTTGTGAAGCTACGCGAATTGCTAATTTAAACAAATCATAGTTAGGATCACCATGATTTAAATTAACGCCTTCTTTGATTCTAAAAATAATATTAGGAAAAATCGGATTTTCACCGCGGCCCAACCCTTTTTCGTAGGCTAATAAGAGGGTTTTTATGACCATACGTCCTGCTGGAGTCGTATCAGTTCCTATGTTAAGGCTCGAAAAAGGAACCTGTGCACCTGCACGACTATGCATTGAATTAAGATTATATACAAAGGCTTCCATGGCTTGATAAGCTTCCCCTTCAGTAACCTTTTCCATAAAAGTCGCCATATCACGATCAAAAAAAGCAAAGGATTGTCCGCCATGCATATCATTTTGGGAACTTTGTAGAATAATAGCCGCTAATGCGGCCGCTGATGCTGGACGTTTAGGGCGTCTAATATAACCATGTCCATTATTAAAACCATTTTTTAATAATTTACCCAATGGAATTTGGACGCAAGTTAATGTCTTCCCATAAAAATCCAAATCATGAATATGAATATCACCTTTTATATGGGCTGATGCCATATGCTCAGGAATTAATCGATTTAAATAATATGCTTTACTGGCCGCACTGGCTATCTGTAGCATTTTTGCCGAAGGAGAATTAGAGATATTTGCATTTTCTCGGCTTGTTTCTATTAATATTTCAGCGACGGCATCCATTAGATAAGATTGGGCATCACGCATACGAGTTCGTTTATCTCGATATAGAATATATGCTTTTGCTGTTTTAGCATGTCCTTTTTCAATTAATATTTTTTCAACAGCATCTTGTACCTCTTCAACGCCAAACATACCAGCGCTATATTCTTGTTTTAATAAGCGCAAAACGTCTAAGGTCAATTCCATCGCCAATTGTTTATCTGCTCCACCAACGGCTTTAGCAGCCTTAAAAATAGCCTCAGTTATTTTATTTTCATCAAATACCACGTCACGCCCATCGCGCTTTTTGATCTTCATGTATATAACTTCCTCATTTCACATAAATTCAACTTACTTTTAGTAAACTTATCATACCTATCTTATTTATTCTATCATACTATGTTTCATAGTAAAAAATAAAATACGCAACATTATTGTTTATTAATTATCTACGCCATATATTGTGCATTTCCTGCTATAATTATAAAGAAAACTTGATTTTGGTCAAGCCTCAACACAGACCAAAGTCTTAGTTCCCCTTAGCTGTAATCAAGAAAGTGATATACTTTCTTGCTGATTACGTAAAATTAAACTAAAAGTCTTTAACCTTAAAAGTTAAAGACTTCTAGCTCATAACCAAACTATGTAATCCGATTTATTCCCTATCATATCCTGCTATTTGTCTAATTGTTTTGACTCTGCAAAAGCCGTTACCTCAACTAAAATCACATCAAATCCAATTTTATTAATTTTTTCCCATGGGATAACAACATCTTCACTACGACCAAACATTCCAAGAAACTTTCCACTTCCAGGAACTACAATCGCAGTCAATCTACCACTTGCAACATCAATTTCAATATCAGTGATTCCACCTAATCGCTTACCATCGATTACGTTGATAACTTCTTTAAGCTTAAGATCTGATACACAATTGATAGCGCTTTTCATCTCATCCACCCCCACTACATTGTATGATGGACAAAAAGTTTTATGATATCAGCTACTGATAGCAAATTCTTTTACATATGTGAGTAAAGAAAAAACCATGCCTCAGGATTATTATTCCTAGACATGGTTTAACTATTTTTTAACAAATGAAATCGAGCCTATAATCGGTCCTTCTTTCATTTGGATATTTTAAAATTGTTAACGCAAAAATTTAATTGTTACATCAGGTAAATAGTTAGAAATTGAGGTAAATATTTCAGTTTTAAACCGATCATCCTTGACCATTTTTTCAACAACACTTCGCTCAATCGTTACATAAGGTTTTACAACACCTAACAGGGGGTGATGTAAAGAAGAGTCTAATATACCACTTTTAGCCTCAACAACATTAATACCATCCATCATTAGCGTATATTTTCCAATAATCTTTCCATCTTCAGCAACTTGTATCCCTACCATATTTTTACGTCCTGAAAATACATGCTCAAGCATGGAAAAAATATGAGGGTGTTGTGTCTTAAAACATTCAATTAAATTGCGCCGAAAATTCACTAAGTCTTCTTGAATTAAAGTATCTACACTCATTTTCTAATCCCTCCGTCATACTATACTACAGTTTATAATCTCCCTTAAAAACAACTTTAGTCAAGGTACTTTATTCCAAGATTTTTTTAAAAAAATTGCCTCAATTAAGCATATACAACCCCAGTGTAAAGAGGCACTTGCATAATGTACTAAAATAAAATCAATTGAATAGGTTATAAATAGTAAGAAATAAGGAAGGAGGGACGGAAATGGATTGCCATAAAACCCATGATACTTTGGCTATTTCTGACATCGTAAATCTTGAAGAATTAGAAAAAAAGGCAAGTAAAACAATTGAATTTCCTCTCTTAGCCGCAACTACTGGTAACGCCATTGCCTTGTTCACAATGTTAGTATTACAAGAAATGATTGAACAACTAGCTGTTAACCCAATTGCCAATATAACTAATATTATTCAACTTTCAAATAGCATTGCTAATTTAAACAGCAGTATAAAAACCATTCAATAGGCAGGGCCACCAATTAATGACCTAGATTTTGCCGTGATTTAGCGTAGTGCTGTTTATCACTTTATTGCTTTTATTACCGCTGCAGTAAATATTGAATCTGTTCTTGTATATCTTTAATTTGTTTTTGAACATCGAGCCCTGCGTCTTGAACTTCAACCTCTGTAGTATCTTTTTCTACTTTGAGTGCCTGTTCTTGAGAAGCAATACTTGTCATGAGACTTCCTACGGCGATTATAAAATTACCAAGTATATTTAATTCTTCTGCATTTAACACCTTAGATGAAGCCACTGCAATAAGAGTCGCAATTGTAGCAAGTTCATCTGAATTGATTGATTGAAAAAAGGACATTTTCTCACCACCCTCTTATAAGCAAGATTTATTTTGAAAATAAATCTCTCAATAAATTTATTTTCAAAGTCAATCAAACAGACTAACGAATTTATATTTTTCTATCAAATGATGGAATTTTAGATAAATCAAAGAAATAATAAATAAAGTTATTGTATCATTTGAACTAAGTAGTTATCATACTATAAGCAAAAATATATGGATAAATGATAAGGAGACTATTGATTCGTGAATTTACCTAACAATGATCTGAAAATTTCCCATGAAGATTTAGTAAAATTACTTGATAAAATTCCACAACTTCTTATTAAATTACAACCACTAATGGATAGCCATTGTGTCACTAAAGGATTAACTATACCTCAGCAACAAGCTATTTTTCTTTCGTGTTTATACAGTATTATTTTACCAACCTCTCAACATATGCATTAAGAAGTTTCATTTTTCTCCAGACACAAAAAACCGCTCATCATAATGAGCGGTTTACTTTTTTACCATGAATATTATTTTATCTAAATTTGAAATTTACTAACAGCCTCGCGAAGATCCATCGCCAAATTGGCCAATGCTTGACTAGATGACGCGATTTCTTCCATGGATGCCGATTGTTCTTCCGTTGCAGCAGATACGGTCTGTGCTTCCCCAGAAGCCTTTTTACTCAGTTCATCAATTTGTTTTACAGAATCAACAATATGCTGACTTCCCAGCGACATATCACCTATAGCAGCAGATATTTCTTTTGTCTGATTCGATACTTGGCTGATCATATTTGCAATCTCCTGAAAAACCTTTCCTGAATCATTGACAACTTCTGCACCTAACTTAACTTCGCGAGTTCCATCAGTCATAGCAATGACAGCCCTGTCAGTATCTCCTTGAATTTCGCCAATTAATACGGCGATTTGTTTTGCTGCATCTTGTGATTGTTCCGCTAGTTTGCGGACTTCTTCTGCGACAACGGCAAATCCACGTCCTTGTTCTCCTGCCCGCGCAGCCTCAATAGCAGCATTTAGAGCCAATAAGTTGGTCTGTCCCGCAATACCGGAAATCGTATCTACAATTTGTCCAATTTCTTTAGACCGTTCCCCTAATTTACTTACTACTTGCGCAGAAGTCGTAACAGTTTGTTCGATCGCACTCATCTGGTTAACGGCTTTATTTACCGACTTATTACCTTCCTTTGCTTTGTCAGCTGCTTGATCCGTTTTCCCAGATACTTCATTGGCATTAGCAGCAACTCGCTGAATATTGGTTGACATCTGTTGCACGACCGCTGATGTGCTATTGGCTGCACTTGATTGTTCTTCTGCACCATGTGCCACATCAGTAATTGATTCAGCAACTTGGTTGGCAGCTTGGGCTGATTGCTCTGCACTCGCAGTCAGTTCTTGTGAAGAGGCTGCCAACTGCTCCGAGGATTCTGTAATATGTTTCATCAATCCACGAATCGAGGTCCGCATATCAGCTAACGCATCAGCGACTTGACCAACTTCATCTTTTCTAAGAAGTTTTCGCGGCTTATCGCGAAAATCGCCAGCTGCAAATTCTTTGCAAATTAACACCATCATATTTAAAGGTGTTGCAATAATCTTAGTAATATAGAATCCGCTCACTCCTAACACCATAAACGATATGAAAATAATACCAATTACAATATATGTTGATTTTTTAAATGCAATTTCGTTATCATCATGCATTTTTTTTGACATATTAATACTATATTTTGAAAGTTCGATACAGCGCTTATTGGCATCATTTGCCAAGGAATCTACTGTTGAAATATATAATGCATAAGCTTCTGCATTTTTATTTTGCAGCGCTAATTCAATCACTGGTTGGCGGGCAGCGCGATACTTTGCCATGGCTGTCTTTATTCCATCCAATTGTTCCTTTTCTTTATCATCCAAATGATTTTTTTCAATCTCTGTTATATTATCGTTAAAGGCTTTTGCTCGTTCATCAATACTCTTTCGTAACTCGTTATTTCTGCTATTATCCGTTGTGATCATCAATTCCAATATAGATGCATTCACTTTATTGATATGAGCACGATTTTCATTAATCAGCGCAATTGGCACTAAGTGCTTTGCATACATGGAATTAATATCGGTATTTGACTGCTGAAGATAATAATATCCTGTATACCCTATAACACTCATCGATAACAGCGCAATAACAAGTAATACACTTAATTTAAGACTTACCTTCATATTATCTAGTAAATGCATTTTAAACGCCTCCTCTTTTATAAAAAAATTCGACATACTTTTACATTTACCTCTTTTAGCAAAAGCACTTAACCTTTTACGATCAGTAATTTTTTTTAGCGTTGTTCATCTCTTTGTTATAAAAATTGAGATCATATAAATAAAAGAATACTGCCATGAAAGATTCATACCACATTCTTTGTAGACCATACGAATTCTTGGCACGAGAAGAATGGTTTTAGTCACCATAAATTCTTACATCATTCACAAATGAGTCCCTAAAGAATGAGTAGCGAGATTTGCACAATAGACTCTGCTATTACATAACATGTAATATATACATCGCTAATGGAGAATAAACTCATGACTAAAAAGAATATTTCGGTAGCCCCTCAGAAACTACGCATGAATAACAAAGTTATTTCTAGTGCAACAGAGCCAATATATACGAAAGTCGTTAACCCGGCCACAAGCGTTATATCAACTGCAAGCTATCAATGTACTTTAGGAAATTTATATACAGCATCCATTACTACTGTTCAAACTCTTACTAAAAATAATTTTTTTACTTTCCGAATTGTAAATCCTTCTAATTCAGGAAAAAGTATTTATTTATATCAATTTTACGGATATGACACAACCAATTCGAATACAGGCTATCTACAGGCAGATATATACGCTGATGCAGTAATGAGTACTGCTTGGCTTAATCCTAAATCAATAACTCCAACGAACAGAAATTTCTCACATTCGGGCGGTAGTATAAGTAACGTATATTATTTAAATAATACTACTACTACCATATCAAGCGGAACAATTATATCAACTAGTCTTCAAGTTGCGGCTATTCCAGTAATAACATATACTTTGAACGGTGACATTATTGTTCCACCTGGTCATAGTTTTACTATTTTGATAACAAATAACACCAGTGGAGATAGTAGTATAATGTGTGCTGTATCTTGGTGGGAGACATAGGTCCTTGGCATACGTTTTGTGTAAAATGAGCCCTACCTTAAAAAGGAAGGGCTCATCTCATACTTACACATCACTTGAAATTCTTGGCAATCATTAGAGTAAAAATAAAGAGACCAAATAATCCTTTAGATAATCCCATAGCGAGCTCCTTATTTAAAACTTTATCAACCGTTATTTTTCGTTGTGGTGTTAGGTGATGAAATAGATTGATGATAATATTCATAAATACCTTTTGCTATTGCTTCAGCCAGTTTTCGTTGGTGTTCTGGTGATTGTAATAAGGAGCGTTCTTGCATATTAGTGATATATCCAACTTCGATGAGTGCAGCAGGAATTTTATTACGACGTAATACGAAGTAGTCGGCAGTATTTGGTATCGGTGTAGCTTTTGCCACTTTAACAAGCTCAGCTTGAATAGAATTTGATAATGCTTTACCATTCTTTGACTTATCATAATAAAAAACCTCTGCGCCTTGTCGCTTTGTATTGGAAACGGCGTTGGCGTGAATACTAATAAATAAATCTGCATCTGATTCTTCGGCCATTTCTACACGAGCAGTCAAATCACGGCGATAGCGCCCTCTGACTTTTTGGTTGTCGCACTCGGTACTAAGTTCAATATCCGCTTGACGGGATAACACAACTTTAGCACCATAGTCATTAAGAATATTTTTAAGTTGTAATGCTATGGCTAAGTTAATATCTTTTTCGAGAACGCCTGGACGATTGGCACCGGGGTCAATACCACCGTGGCCGGCATCGACGACAATAATTTTTCCGGACAATTTGCTAGCAATATCATCATGTGCATATAGTGTGCTTATTAATAGCATAGTAGGTAATAAAAATAGGATAAAATGGCGTTTAGCAACGTAGAGCATTTTCATATCGTATACACCTCTTACCGCTACATATATGCAGGAAGAGGCTATCACTATGCATCTTGCGCAAAATTATCGGTAGAGTATGCCCCCCCTTTTATAAATAAAAAGAAACTAGATTTATTCTAGCTTCTTTTGGTTCTTAGTATAGATAATATATGAAGATACTAGTTTTGCGTATTACTGCTAATCCGATTGCGACTTTACAAGTAATATAAAGTTCCCCAAAATACTATAATGATATTTACAAATATCATTATAGTATTTAAAGTATCAATTTGTATGAGTTTTCCGATCTCTCAATTCCGCTTGCTTTGCATCTCCCCAACGTTCTGTAGTGCCTACCAAATAACCTGTAATACGACGTATACGTTCAAAAGGCATATACTCGAAGGTATAGTTAACATCTATGTACTCGTTATCTACAGAAATATCAGCCTTAATAATTTTACGTTTTTGTTTAGCTTGTAATTGTGTGAGATAGACTGATAACTCATCATCACTGATCGTACCTGTGACGGTTACTTCTATGCTATTAATAATTCTAATGCTCATATAAACCACTTCCTTATAAATAACTTTCTTAAATTATACCACCTTCCTACTGTTAGTAATATGATTAAAAGAAGAAAATACTGTATCCTTGAAGTCATTTTCCCTTTTGATTTACGCTTTTTTACTCACTTAAACTAATTTTCTTTTAAACGAACCAGATATTAATAAAAAATAGTACTTCACTCTCCAACTATTTATATTAAATCCCTGATACTCTCTACTTCAATGACTTCATAATCTTCTAAATTAGCCGGTTCTTCGTTACTACATACGATCAGTCTAGTAGTTTCCCAATATCCATGATGATCTTCTAATTTTTTTATATAACAAATCATAATGTATCACCTCGCAGATAATATATGTAGCAGATAAATAGATTAGTCAATAAAAATAAACTCTCTTTGTTGAGAAATCATCGCATGTCCATCATTTCTACAGCTGAAAGTATCCAACAACGCCTTCTTTACTGATCACACTATCCATCTGAGCTTTCTTTTGCCACTGCCTATCGACCTCAATAAAAGTATTTGCAAGATCATTTGCAAATGCCAATACTTCTGGTACCTCGCTACGCGCATCAAGAGGAATCATTCTACATTCCCCTCTCATAAGTGCCGAATAAACGCCACCGCATATACTTTCTCCGTCATTCCTAACAACCAAACCAGTACACACACCTTTAATCTTTTTCCTCTCCTGTGCCATTTACACCACCTCCCCTATAAAATATGCAATACCTTTTGTCCATTATCACAATACTTAGCAGTATTAAAACTGCTTTTAAAAAATAGAACTATTTGGAGTAAAGAAAATAAAAATCACAGCATCATTTCATCATAAAATGAAAGTGCTGTGATTATTTTGTAGCATTTTATTGAATATTAGTTTCATTTAAGAATATACTTGCTGCCGGAAGTAGGAAACATACTCAATTGAGTATACGAGCATACATTAAAAAATTAATTAATTTTTTATTATTTTTATTATTGGTATCCATACTTCGCATTTATAATCCTCTGCTGATGGATCTCCTGGAAAATACACTTCAAGCTCAGGTGCATCAGCGTGCTTGAAGTCTGCTGTTGGCAACCATTCCTGGAAGATTCTTGCCCAGACCTTTTGTATCGACTGTGGCATGGCCCCTACCGATGGAAATACAGCCCAAGTAGCAACAGGAATTTCTCTAACTGTAAAATCAGTATCCGTTATATCTTTTACATTTTCTATTGCAACCATGTAAGAAAATTGTTCTTTATCATGTTCAAAGTCCATACATATACCTAGCATATTTTGTCTGCTATCGATTGAACAAATATCCATACAAGTTCCATCGGAATTACATTCACACCAAATTTCAGGAATTTTTCTTAATTCCTCTCCCTCCTTTGTTGATACTTTAAAGACCTTGCCTATGACCTTAAATGCTTCTCTTTGAACGATTCTATAATCCATGCCCTTATCCCCCTTCAATCAATAAAACCTTTTTCACGCATTATGTTTTGATTTTTAAACTTTGCCATTCCTGTAAGCATTTTATTATACCCAATCTTATTATAAAAGGCTTCTTTTCCTAGGCTTGCATATAAGATTATGTTAATTTCTTGCAAACCTTTGTGAATTTCATCGACAATCAGTTTACCAATTTTTTTCCCTTGATACGAAGGTAGGACAGCAATATCGTAAATTGCCGCCTGGTATGCGCCATCGGAAATGGCACGCCCTACCCCAATTAGTAATTCATTATCAAATACAAACACTACGCGGTAACTATTTTTAAAGGCTTTTCTTGTTAATTCCGTAGAATGTGTTGTCAACCCCGCCTCCCGTAGCACCTTACAAACCTCTTGCCAATCAATATTATCAATATTTTCTTGAATTCGATAACACATATTTATCTCTCCAATCTTCATTTCACGTACATGAAATATAATGATAGCTAGTCTAATTACATCTTTCTAATATATTTACTATATAAAATAGAATCCCTGCCATTTTACCAATTAAATTTTTTTGACAAACTTATGGAATTTTTTGACGAAATTTAAATAAATTAGAAGGATTTTCTGATCTAAATATCTAAACTAATATACTAGATAACTTATCATTCTAATGATTATCATTTCTGAAATTATTTAGCTAATCCTATAGGGTTTGTAGACCATCAAAATTAAGGCCGTTAATTGGCAAATAGGAGTATATATGACTATAAAAAACGAATTATACAAACTCATCGATGAGTTAACTGAAACGCAATTAGATGATGCCAAAGAAGCTCTTACTAATGTAATACAAGGAAAGATCATCCCCAAAGTACCAGTATGCGATTTAGGTTCTCCTGAAGATATTGCAACATTATATGAATCTGTAGTCTATGATGAAAATAAAAAGATCTAAATTTAATGACTAAACATGTCATTGAATATGATAATTATATCCTCAAAACAAAGTGATGCGTGTGAGTTTTATGTAAAAAAACGTTATCTTATAGATTGTATGACCTCGGCTACGTATATGTTAAGAGAATAGCAGTTAAAAATCATTATGTCGAATAAATATAAGCAAGGTGATGGTATCAACAATGAAAGCGACTGTTAACCGACGACTTTTTATTGAACGAATCTCTCCTGTTCCCGCTGCTAAAGGTGTGTCAATGCTGATTGCTGATGGTATTTTATCAGCGGTTAGCTTGGGACAAGGCATTACAGCTAGAATATCAGTTTATGCATTAAAGGATGGACAGGTATTTTTGAATGGTGACGAATGGAATAATCTGATCTCTAAGATAGAAACTTATCAGGAATCTTATATTGATATTGATATTTAAAATGATATAAGACAGAATATCTGAAAATTTTGCCTATAATCAGTAGTAAAATCGATAGAATGGGCATATAAATAAACATCCCTACATCAATAGAATGCTTACTCAAATACGAAAGGTAAGTAAGTCTCGTTTACTTTAATTTTTCCTTTCAAAGCTCATAATGCTCATTTCTTATATTCAGTTTTGGAGCGATTAGCAGCTCTCCCAGAAAAAGTTATACCTAAGCTGGTTGTATTAAGCAATCAGCTTTTTATTTTATCTATTTATAAAAGACGGAGGATAAATTTATGAATGCTATTTACGTCCGCGTAAGCACAGATGAGCAAGTCCGTAAAGGTTATTCATTAGACGATCAAATACATGCTTGCCGCAATCATTTATTATCACTTGGTCATACAACTAGTAAAGAATATATTGATGACGGTTACAGTGGCGAATTCTTAGAACGTCCAGGACTCGAAATGTTGCGTAATGATTTACAGAACGACATGATAAAAACAGTTGCAATCTATGATCCCGATCGTTTAAGTCGTAATCTTACGAATCAGCTGATCATTGCAGATGAAATAGAAAAAGCTGGTGCAAAAATTACGTTTGTAACTGGTGACTATGATTGTTCACCTGAAGGTCGTTTATTTTTCAGTATGAAAGGTGCTGTATCAGCCTACGAAAAAGCAAAAATACGTGAACGCACGTCTCGTGGCCGCAGAGCCAAAGCTACCAAAGGTAAAATTGTACTCAATGCCCGTCCATTCGGTTACGACTGGGATGCAGAAAATAGCATGTACCAAGTCAATGAAAAAGAAGCTGAAACAATTCGGTTGATTTATGATTTATGCATCAACCATGGCCATGGATCTAGGGTCATTGCTCTGGAGTTAGTACGTCTCGGAATTATGGGCATTAATAACCGTCCCCTCTCTATTTGTACAGTGTCACGTATACTCACAAAAAAAATGTACTATGGTCAGCATACTCTCTTTACCCAATCTAGTCGCAAGATAAGCCAGAATACTCGTGAAATCAAAAATAATCCTCAGGAATTATGGATACCTATCGAAATACCAGCAATCGTCACTCGCCAAATGTGGGAAGCAGCTCAGGAACAAATGAAATTAAATAAGAAGCTAGCAAAGCGTAATACGAAGCGTGACTATCTTTTAAGAGGCATCCTATATTGCACCCTATGTGGTCGTTCTATGATCGCTTACGCACGTTATAGCAAGCGTAAGAATGGCATTGATAAGATCTACTATTACTATTCATGTATATCAAAAGAATCAAACTCTTATGCTATTAGTGGTACTCGTTGTGACTGTCGGAGAATACCTGCTATCGACTTAGAAGATGCACTATGGAAAATCCTCGTTGAGATAGCTAGTGGCACCAAATATTTAGACACTTACCTACGTATAAAAAATCGACCTGACTATTCAAAAGAGATTGAGCGATTAACTAAACTCCACTTAGAATTAAAGAAAAAGCAAGCAGATATTACTCGTTGGTATCGTGAAAGCATAATCGATGGTGAAACAGCAGAAAAAGAACTGCAGAGTGTCAACAAAGAATTAGTAGCTACCTTATCCACTTTATCAGATCTGAATGTGGCCCAAGAAAAATTAAAACAGCTGGCGATATCGCCAGCTGCTATTCTTGATGCCAAGACTTTTGAGGAAAAACGAGATGTATTGATTAAATTACCCTATAAAATTCATGCAGTTCGCTTAAATGAAAACTTTGAATTTTGTTTTACCAGGTAATATTTTTGCAATCCGTTACCATTTATACATCCGACATCTTAAGATCTGACGTTTTTAACATTCATTCTTACCTCCTAACAACTCTGCTTGTTCTATATAGTATATGAAAGTATGAATTAAATGTACCATCCAATCTTTTTTAGTCTTGATTTTCCCTCCATAATTCAGCAATTTTAGATTTAAATTCAATTTTTACTTCTTGATTTTCTATGTGATCCGTTAAATTCTTAGCTGGCATAGCCGTTGCATTTGTAATGTCAATAAAACATAGAGGCGGAAACAATACACACCACCAATTCTTGCCTTCACCATTTCCTATGAGTACACGTACCGCTTCATATTTACCAGCTGGTAATACCAAATTTCCATATGATTTTATTGGAAAATCGTATACTCCAAATTGCAACTCTATTGGATAATTTGCTCCATTCATAGTAACAACTTGTGTGGCAACCTCAATAAGATCCTTCCGATGGTCTAGAACAATCTGCTCAGCCGCACTTTTCTTAGTAATATGCTCTAAATAAGGCGCTAAATAAGCAATTACTGCATCACGCACTTTTAATTTTAGCTGTTGATCTGCTGGACTATCGCTGTTGGCTAATACATGTAACCGAATCAACTCTCCCTTTTCAGATGATACAGGTAAATTTTCATTGCTGTGATAAATCAATAAAAACCAACCTATTATAATACATACTACCATACTTAATAAAGCACATTCCTGTCTTAAACTTCTCCCCATATACTTCCCCCACCTAATCTATATATATTTACGCATATGCCCAAGGGCTGCTTTTTCTAAACGTGAAACTTGTGCTTGAGATATCCCTATCTCATCGGCTACTTCCATTTGTGTTTTCCCCTCAAAAAAGCGCAAATTAAGTATGTGTTTTTCTCGATCGCTTAATCGATACAAAGCGTCTTTGATTGCAACACCCTCAAGCCAATTAAAATCTAAATGTTTATTATCACTGATTTGATCCATCACAAAAATCGGATCACCACCATCATGATAAATTGGTTCAAATAAAGATATTGGTTCTTGAATAGCATCAAGAGCAAAAACGATTTCTTCCCGTTCCATTTTAAGTTCGCTGGCAATTTCACTAATTGAAGGTTCACGAGAATGTTTACAAACAAGAGAATCTCTAACCTGCAAAGCTTTATAAGCAATATCTCGCATGGATCGACTGACTCTAATTGGATTGTTGTCTCTTAAATAACGACGTATCTCACCAATAATCATTGGTACTGCATAGGTGGAAAATTTAACGTTTTGTGAAAGATCAAAATTATCAATGGCTTTCATGAGCCCAATACATCCAACTTGAAATAAGTCATCTACATATTCACCACGGTTGTTAAATCTTTGAATAACACTCAGAACCAATCGTAAATTACCGTATATTAATTGCTCCCGTACAGATAATTCACCATTTTGCAGCACCACGAATAAATCACGCATTTTCGCTGCCGAAAGCACCGGGAGTTTTGCTGTATTTACACCACAAATTTCGACCTTATTTATAATCATGTTATCTCCTCCCATAACTTCCATAATCTTAAAATACCATTCCCGTACATGAGCATTATTACCATGCTTAAAGAGTTTTATTCATCACTCTGCCCGAGAGCATTTACATAAAAAAAGTTTCAGCCTTGAACAGAACCTGAAAATACGGACATTGAAGAAAAAGACCTCCTGGAAATGGTATAATAAACTGGACACTAAAATAAGAGGAAAAGGTGACAGTTTATGGGTAGAAGGAGTTATGACCGCCAATTTAAAATAGCAGTAATAAAATTAGTTTTGGAAGATAGCATGTCCGTTTCTGAAGTTGCAAAGGAATTATCTATCCATTACAATAGCCTGTACCGCTGGATAAGTGAGTATGAAGAATATGGGGAAATTGCGTTTTCAGGTGATGGAAGCGCAATTTATAATTCTTAATATGAAATAAAAAAACTCAAACGAGAAAATGAAGAACCGAGAGCAGAGTCAGAATTACTAAAAAAATTCCGGTCTTCTTGAAGAAAAAGAATGTATAAGATTTCAATATCTTAAGGAAAACCAGGACAAATATAATATCAAGAAGGCCTGTAAAGCATTAAGTATTTCACGTTCTGGTTTCTATGAATACCTAAATAGAAAACCATCCAAACGAATGCTTGAAAATGAAGTTTTAAGTACTGAAATAAAAAATATATTTGAAGAGCATAAAGGCAGTTATGGTTCTATAAGGATTTCAAAAGTTCTTAAACAGCAAGGCATTACTACAAACCGAAAACGTGTCTCTCGGTTGATGAGAAATCTGAAACGGCTTCCAAAAGGTGCAAGATACCGATATAAGCGTTACAATCAGCAATCATCTTCAATAGAAAGACCTAACTTACTTAATCAGTCATTTCAAACTGATGACATGAATAAAATCTGGGTTGGCGATATTATATACGTGCCTACAAAAAAGGAGTACTATATTTAGCCGTATTCCTTGATATTTATTCCCGCAAAGTATCTGTATGGTCTATGGGGCGGAACATGAAGGATGCCCTTGTAATTGATGCATTTATGCAGGCTTATGGTAGAGAACATCCGAAAAAAGGTCTTATCATTCATACCTATCAAGGTCTACATGAAGCGGTATCAAGTGTCAGTAGAAAGGGAAATCCATATGATAATGCTTTAATGGAATCATTTTATCGAACAATAAAAAGAGAGCTTGTTCAGGATGCTCATTTCGAAACACCTGAGCAAGCTCAGCAAGAAATCTTTAAATATATTGAACTATATTACAACACCAAGAGAATGCATTCCTCTCTTGGATATCTTTCCGCTTCCCAATTTGAGGAATTAAATTCATAAATTTTCTTAATTTTGTATCTAATTTTTGTTGACAATTCCATTATCATTCAAATTTTCACCTTATACCTTTTTCAAAATTTCAACAGCTTTAGGTGTGTATTTTTGCGCCCCTTTTTAATGTTAGAAAATTTTTAAAAAGTTATCTTTCACTATTGACTTCATATAGTTAGTCTCAATAAAAATAGACGCCTATCAGACGTCTTATTAGTTGCAGTTTATAGTTTATACTCTACTAGTCTTAAGTTTTTTCAAACACTCATGGATATTATCAAACGAAAGTCCATCTAATTCCAGAATATCTTTATCCCACCAACTAGACATTAATAACTCTTGAATAGTTTTCTCATCAAAACGATATCTAATTATTTTCGCAGGGACACCAGCCACGATGGCATAAGGCGGAACATCTTTTGTAACTATAGAACCAGCACCTACTATTGCACCAGTCCCAACTGTGATGCCTGATTTAATACAAGCATTATTTCCTAACCACACATCATTCCCAATAACAGTTTCTTTGTTTATATAATCCTTAGAGTATTGGAATGGGTGAGTTGAAAGATAGTTCGTTGGATGCTCGGGTAGTCCAATATTTACATTTGTGCCAACAGAACAATATCTCCCAATTTTAGTATTTTGATAAATTCTACCGCTAACCATATATGTGTATTTACCCATAAACACATGTGATTCGATCAAAACTTTGTAGAGTATTTCAATAGGAGCCTCTGCCTGAAATCCTTTGTCAATGTAGCTTACATGCTTAATTTTTAATCCTTCCCTAGCATATCTGATTGTACGAAGCAAGTTTCTAAAGTGTGTTCCAACCCCAAACATTTTGATATATCTCCTTTCGCAATATAACTATCATATTTAATTTACATTACCATAATAACATAAACTAAGTTTACTATCATATAATAATTATCATGTAGTAATAAAAAGATCTATCATTATGCCTACACTACGCTATCTTTCTTATTGTAATTACTGTATAAATCTCATTAATACCAGCGAAAGCAAGAGCAATTCCAAACCCACTACCCGCATGTCCTGTATTAGTAACATGCTGTATTTCAAACATTCTTGCTGTACTTATTGTAAATAAGCCTTGTATCACTGACCATTGAGATGACCAGTAGCTCATTATAGATCCAGCCTCAGAGGTTCCTAGCAAGGTTGTTGTAGAATCGGTAATATTTTGAAGTCTTGCTTTATGATGACACCTAATCACATATCCAGGGACACTAGCGAGTATTTCATAGTTCCAGCTTACAACAAGCACTGAGAATAACACCTATTTGATCCATTACAATAGCATTAAGTACCCTTGTACCTCATCCACATATATAAACTCATTTCCACGATCGGTATGAAGAAGACTGATGCTTTTCAAATTTATTTTAATGCTGGCAAATGCTTTATACACTAAGCTGGCATCCTTATGATCACCAGTGCTGTAGCCAATGATTTCTCGATTAAAGAGATCAATCAAGATGCAGATGTAGTTCTACTTATGATTGCCCCTTACATAAATCAGATCGCTTACAACAACAACAATAAATTACATTCCCTAAAAAAGGGAGCGATTAAGTTTGTAAATTAGCTCATATTATTCATGTATTTTTTCATTTTTTTCAATATTCGTTTCTCTAACCTAGAAATGTACGATTGAGATATACCCAACATATCTGCCACAGTTTTTTGTGTACGCTCTAATCCATCATCATGCAAACCAAAGCGAAGTTCCATAATGCGTCGTTCGCGACCGCATAACTTACTCATGGCATTATGTAATAGTGTTTTATCAACTTCTTCTTCTACAGATTTATAAATAATATCATTTTCCGTCCCCAAGACATCTGACAATAACAATTCATTTCCATCCCAATCAATATTTAATGGCTCATCAAAAGATACTTCTGAACGTGTTTTATTATTACGTCTTAAATACATCAAAATTTCATTCTCAATGCACCTTGAAGCATAAGTCGCCAATTTAATTCGTTTTACTGGATCAAATGTATTAACAGCCTTAATTAATCCAATCGTTCCTATACTAACTAAATCTTCAATGCCAACTCCTGTATTTTCAAATTTACGAGCAATGTAGACAACTAAACGTAAATTCCTTTCAATGAAAATGCTTTTTACCGTATGATCACCATTTTGTAAACGGACTAATAGAAATGTTTCTTCATCATTGCTCAAAGGAGGAGGTAACACTTCTGTACTACCTACATAAAAAACCTCATCACTTTCTACTAAGCGTAATAACTGCAAGATGGTGATGATTTTTAGTTTTATAACTAACTTAATAATCGGCCATGTTATGCGCATATACTTACCTCCTCTTTTTTACTTAGTTTATTCATGATCTGAGGGTGTAGCAATACATCATAGGCCCCATCCCCTGATAACGTTCCACTATAAATACCAATCATCACATCACCAATATCAATATCTCCACCTTTGCCTGTGATCATAAAATAATCAAGGCGAAACGCTAATAACATACTTTTATGACCGATGGAATGGTATGGAATAATTTGCACTCTTGATAACCATACTAGATCCATACATTCATTTAGATTAGACAACCATGTCTCTGGACTATGATTTTGCAAAAAATACTTCACTTGCTGACTTAGAAGTGGTTCAATAGCATGTTGATTAACTAATATAACAGGCTTACGGTCAATGAGTGTATATAATCCATTACCTGTATCAAGCATGGCAGTAAGTTCAATCCTTCGCTTTTCGTATTCAAGTATTACCTGATATAAATGACTATGGCGAGTCGCACGCACGATCATACGTCTTACAACAATCATAACTAAAGATATACCTAATAAACTTCCCCAGAGCAGATGTGTCCAAGATAAGTTAGTCAGTATGATCGAATTTCCCAAGTAATAGCTGGTTTGCCCAAAGTACAACCAGCCCACTACAGATCCACCTAAAATAAAAGATATAACATAAAAAAAAGCCACAAGTAAAAATATAATACGTCTTGGTTGAAAACCAAAGGCTAATAGGATTAATGAAAAAGCCATCAGCATCTTAAACCAAAAATGAGCCATCATCAGCATCCCCGGCAATAAAGAAATCAAAACATAACAACTACCAACAGTAGCAGATAATAAAATACGCCAAACTTTATATTTTATATCGGCTGTCCAAGCTGTTAATAATAAGATCACACTATTCATCACAAAATTTATAAAAAAAATCACATCAGCATACACATACATTCTCCCACCCTACCTATCGATATTTATAGCAGCTCTCCTATTCTATCTTTTTTTAAATTTTAAAAATAGTTTGGAATTTATTCCTATTATAACAAGTTAAACTTCTTTTTTTTGTAAAATCATGGTAAGTTTTTACAAATAAACATTACAAAAACAAACAAAAAAAGTACATGAAAACAAATGTTTTCATGTACTTTTTTTGTTTGTTTTTTATTAGCGTCTCATCCAGGCTGGTATATCCAAATCCCGAACTTTAAATGGCTCAATGACTGGAGTACTTTCATTTTTACCAGTATTGATCTGCATAGGCTTACCATCAAATCCTGTTGCAATAACAGTAACGCGTACTTCATCCTGAAAAGTTTCATCAATCACTGCACCAAAAATAATATTGGCTTGTGGATCAACAGCATCTGAAATAATGGCAGCGGCTTCATTTACTTCCAATAAACCCAAACTCGATCCACCAGTAATATTTAACAGAACACCTCGTGCTCCTTCAATGGAAGTTTCTAATAATGGACTCTTAATCGCTGCTTCGGCTGCCGTAACGGCTCGATTATCACCTGAACCGTAACCAATCCCCATTAATGCCGAACCTGTATCTGTCATAATGGTTTTAACATCTGCAAAATCTAAATTAATTAACCCTGGTACTGCGATCAAATCAGAAATACCCTGTACGCCTTGTCTAAGAACGTCATCAGCAATACGAAATGCATCAATCATTGATGTACGTTTATCAGCGACTTGCAATAGACGATCATTTGGTATGGTGATCAAGGTATCTACTTTTTCTTTCAGTTTTCCAGTCCCTAGTTCAGCCTGTCCTTGTCGCCTGCGTCCTTCAAAGGAAAAAGGTTTAGTAACAACTCCGACCGTTAACGCTCCTACCTCTTTTGCGCATTCAGCCACAATAGGAGCAGCGCCAGTCCCTGTACCGCCTCCCATGCCAGCTGTAACAAATACCATATCTGCGCCTCTTAATGCCTTGATGATTTCTTCACGACTCTCTTGCGCAGCTTTCTCTCCAATATCTGGATTCGCACCTGCACCAAGCCCTTTAGTCAGTTTTTCGCCGATCTGAATACGAACAGGAGCTTGAGAATGCATCAACGCTTGAGCATCCGTATTAACTGATATAAACTCTACACCATTGAGACCTGCAGCAATCATACGATTTACAGCATTATTTCCACCACCACCAACACCAATTACTTTAATTGCCGCAAATCGATCTAAATCCATATCTAATTCAAGCATGAAAATTCTCCCCCTTATTAGTTACAGTATATTAACTAGTTAACAAATTCTTAAACTTACTTACTAATGTACGCCAAGCATTATGACTACTGGCAACAGGAGCATCGGGTATATGATTTACAGCATATGTTAATACTCCATAACAAGCAAGATTAGTATGATTAGCATATTCAGGAAGTAATTCTTCTAGATTCACTTCCTCAACTGGAATACCAAATAACTTTTGGATATGATCTCGAATATCTAGCATGGCACTACAGCCACCCGTCAGCAAGATCTTATCAAATTTACTAAGTTCCATCGTCGATTTCAAATGCTCATGGATTAAATAAACAATTTCTTCGATACGACTTTCAATAATATCATATAAAAAATCATAAGAAAACTGTTTATCAATTGTTCCGTAACCATTACAATCTAAAATAATATTTTTTCCTCGCAAATTCTTGTCTAATTTTGAATAGTATCTTTTAATTTCTTCAGCATGTTGATAAGTAATCTCAAAACCATTCATTATATCACTCGTAATATAATGACCACCAAGTGCCAATGCCGCCGACAAATGGACTTGTCCATCACGAACTACCATCAATTCTGTTGTCCCCGCTCCAATATCCATAAATACATAATTTTCTGTACTTATATTTGACAATACTTGTGAAGCGACAATATGATTTGCTACAACGCCAACAATATGAATACCTAAACGCTCAACAGTATCAATTAACTTATAAACGCTCTCTCTAGGCATACTGACAATCTGTGCTTCTACTTCCAAATGAGAACATTGTTGCTGTAATGGTAAATGAGTTTGCCTTTGTTTATCAACCAAGAAACTTTTAGGTAAGATATGTAAAACTTCATGATCATCAGGTATACTCGCTAATATAGCAGCCTGATACACCCGTTCAATATCATCATGAATAATAACATCAGTCGTTGATAAGGAAATACTACCAATACCACTTATAGAACTAAGTTCCACTCCGCCAATACCAATATAAGCATCTTTGACCGAAATATGAGTGGCCATAACGGCACACTCAACAGCTTGACTAATTGCCATTGCGAGCTGCTCAACGTCTGTAATCGTTCCTTTGGCAATACCTACTGTTGGCATAGTACCATTACCTGCAACAAAAACCGTCCCATCTTTCATTTTATTGCCAATAAATGCCTTGATGGTACTCGTTCCTATATCAATTCCTAGGATGTATCTATTATCCATGTCTACCCTCACTTAGAAAATATTATATTACTTCCATATATTTCAACACATTTTTAAAATTTCCTTTTTTGATTATAATAAAAATACATAATTCCTAGAAAAATACATCAAAAGTCCTAGAAAAATAACTACTTTAAAAAAATAAATTATTTTTTAAGAAAATATCGACGCATAATTGCTAAATTTTGAAATATCCGTAACCCAAAAGCTAATAATGCGACATAGTATAGATCAATTCCTAATCGTTCACCTACATATACTAAACCTGCCGCCATTAATGCATTGGTAAAAAAACCAGTAATAAAGACTGTATTATCAAATTTTTCTTCGGCACCAGCTCTTAAACCACCAAAAACAGAATCCAAAGAAGCGAGTAATGCAACTGACATAAATTTAGCATATTCTACGGGTATCGTTAAAGGGAAAAAAGTTCCAACGAAAATACCAACCATGAGTCCAATCAGCGGTAAAACCATTTATTTACCACCATCCTTTACTGGTTTAGCGTATTCAAAACGAAATGTTCCTTTATAGGCTGGAATTTGTACAAGTTCTTGTACTTTAACAGATACTTGAATGCCCCAAAATTGTAATGTTTCAATGACTCCGCCACGCATCTTAAGAGCATTTTCTAATGTTTGTGGCTCACCAATGGCCCTTATTTCATATGGTGGTGAATAACGAGTATTATTTACCGAGAGAGTTGGGCCAGCACAACGTATTTCAGAAGTCGCAATTAATCTTTGTTCATTAATGGAGATAGCCTCAGCACCAGCCGCCCATAATTCGTTGATTACCTTCAGAATATCCTCATCATGGATTAAGTATAAATTTGGATTATCGCCTACTTTAGATAATCTTTTACTATCATCAACAGTTATAATAAGACCTTTACCTTCTAAGGCAACTGCGCCAGCACCCATTCTAATATTTTCACTTTCTTTAGTTGCCGACTCAAATCCTGGCGTTTTACGCAATTCTTGCATTTGCTTAAGTAAAATATCACGTTCTTTTTCAGTCTGACTTAAACGCTGAGATAAATCTTCAATTCGTTGAAAAGGAATACTTGATTTAATATCCTGGGTTGTACGGAACTGCAATGCTAACATAAACCCTAGTACTGTACATACCAAAGCAATGGCAACTTGCCCTTGTTTAATAGGTAACAACTTTTTTCGCTCCCTTCATTGATACACACTTGTCTCTATTGATTTTTTATAAATTTTATGATTACTGTTTGAACTTAATCACTGGTGAGGCAAAATTAAGATCAACATATTCAACCGATATTTTTTTGTCATTTAGCTCATGTAACATCTCATTTGTTATATTCGCCTTATCAGGTAAACGTTCACTATTCCCTAGACGAATATACATTGAATTAATAGTATAAGCAATAATTTGTTCTGATGCTTTTGAATTAATTTCAGAGAATTGATTTAGTGCCTTTTCATCTAACAAGGACAAATATTGTACGATTTTTTTAACCACTACATTGTCAATTGTATCACCAACATACTGATTCTCCAAGCGAATACCTGTAATCATCGGTACATTAACTTGCTTAATATTTTTATAAACAGCCAACACGATCCCTTGTCCATCTAGCTCTAAAAATCCATAATTACTCGCAATATATGCCATCGGCTTACGTTCTTTGATATTAATAACAATTGTTCCGGGAAATCGTCGTGATACATCAGTTTCAGCAATTCTCAAATCATGCATTAACCTTGTTTGTATATTGGCAGTATTTAAATTAAATATATTAATCGATTCAGGAATATTGGCAATACGATAAACCTCTTCGGTTGATACATATTTATTACCTTCGACAACCACTGAACCAACTGAAAAATAAGATGATTTAATAAATAATAATCCTGCAATTAATATAATAAGTATTAACAATAACCATACAAATCCTAATGCCGACATAGGATATTTATCTTTGCGTGGATATTGAAATTTTTCTGAAGACATCATACTATCACTCCCTACAACAACCTGGCCAATACACTTATAAAAGTAATCATACAACAAATCTAATGATATATACAATAGAAAAATTAGACAGCATCCTCAGATGCTGTCTATATCCTAGCCATCTAGTTTAATTGTATTCTGCCATACATAGTAAGCGTTCACACAAATCAGCAAATGATATTCCGACAGAGGCTGCAGCTTTGGGCACTAAACTTGTCGCCGTCATGCCTGGTATCGTATTTACCTCTAATACATAAGGTTTATTATCTTTGCCAAGCATAATATCGACTCGGGCAATACCACGGCAACCTAATTGACTAAAAGCCTCTAAAGCGACTTTTTGTACAAGATTAGTTGTATCATCAGGCAATTTGGCGGGAACAATATAGTCGGTAGCACCTTTAGTATATTTAGATTGATAATCATAACGTCCTGAATGAGGAACAATTTCAATAATAGGCAAAGCCTCAGGTTCATCATTCCCCCAAATCGCAACTGTTAATTCGCGACCTTCGATAAATTCTTCAACTAAAATAGTACGACTATATTTAAAAGCCTGATCAATTGCCGCTGAAATATCTTCACTTCTTTCAACAATAACAACACCAATACTAGAACCTTGTGCAGCTGACTTCACAACAAGAGGAATATTGAACTCCTCTGCTATGATTTTTACTAAACCAGTTTTCATATCAGCTTTCGTAAATAAACGCGAGTGTGGAGTCGGAATATTCCCTGATAAAAAAATTTTCTTGGTAATGCCTTTATCCATTGCCATGGCACTGGCCAATACACCAGATCCAGTATAGGGAATACCTAAAAGTTCAAGAGCCCCCTGCATGACTCCATCTTCACCATATTGACCATGGATGGCATTAAATACAAATTCAATCCCCGCCTCGGTCAATTGTTCCACAAAACGAGTAGGCTCAAGATCAATCGCTACTGCATTATATCCTTTTTCCTGAAGAGCCATCAAAATTGCTGCTCCAGTATTTAAAGAAACTTCTCTCTCGGCTGAGGTTCCTCCCATGACTACTGCAATTTTTTTATTTTTCATATAACAATCCTCCTAGTCCATTTTGTGCCTTGAAATATTAGCGCCTAAACTCTGTAATTTTTCTTCTAATCGTTCATAGCCCCGATCAATATGATATACATTTTCTATTTCAGAAATTCCTTCTGCAGCTAAAGCAGCAAGGACTAATGCTCCGCCAGCTCTAAGATCTGTCGCAGCAACAATAGCTCCTGTTAGTTTCGGTACACCGCGAATAATCGCTGTACGTCCTTCAACTTTTATTTTAGCTCCCATGCGAATTAATTCATTTACATGCTTAAAACGATTTTCAAAAATAGTTTCAGTAATAATACTTGTGCCCGTAGCAATCGTTAATAAAGATAATAAAGGTGCTTGTAAATCTGTTGGAAAACCTGGATAAGGTAAGGTTTTAAGATCAACACCACGTAGATCACCTGCTTTTATTCGAAGGCAATTACGTCCTATATTAATTTGTGCACCAATATCCTTTAATTTATCAATAACCGAAAATAGATGCTCTGATAAAATATTTTCTATGATCAGATCGCCATGGGTCATGGCTGCTGCCACTAGAAAAGTACCAGCCTGAATACGATCAGACATGACGGTATGCTCAACAGGAATCAATTTTTTTATGCCATTAATTATAATTGTGTCAGTACCGGCCCCTACAATCTGAGCCCCCATCTTATTAAGAAATGTCTGTAAATCAGAAATTTCAGGTTCACGAGCAGCATTTCTAATAATTGTAGAACCACTGGCTAGCACTGAGGCCATCATTGCATTTTCAGTCGCTCCTACACTTGGATAGTCAAAATTGATTTCACCACCCGTCAAACAATCGGCACGTGCTTCAATAAAACCAAACTTTTCCTCAACCTGAGCACCAATTTTCTCCAACGCTTTAATATGTAAATCAATCGGTCTTGGTCCAATGGCACAACCACCAGGATAAGATAACCTAACTTTTCGAAATTTCCCTAAGAGCGGACCCATAAGAAAAACGGAGGCCCGCATCTCCCGCATAAGGTGTTCAGGAATTTCTACCTCTTGTATATTGGTTGTGTCAATAATAAGAGTATTATTTTCTCTGGTAATTTTAGCTCCTAGTAATGATAAAATATCTTGCATAACCTTTATATCACGCAGATAAGGAATATCATGAATAACACTAATACCAGAACAGAGTAATGTTGCTGCCATAATTGGCAATATGGCATTCTTAGCTCCACTTACTCTGATATTACCATTTAAGCGTACTTCTCCCCTGACGATAAATTTCTCCATCGTCTCCCCTCCTAGAAAAGTACAATCACCCTATCTAATAAATATTCTATCTAAACATTTTCTTTATAATCTTATTAATAAACCAAAATCTATTCTTTTACCATTAACAATTCTACTAGTTCTTCACCTACGAGATAAACATTTCCTGCCCCCATGGTCATTACTAAATCACCGGGTTCAACAATTTGTCGTAAATATCGGGCAACTTTATCCTTATCGGCAATATAGATGACCTGCATGCCTGTTTGGCGTTCAACTTCTTCTTTTAACACCTCACCAGTAATCCCTGGAATGGGTTGTTCTCCTGCGGCATATATATCCGTAATAACCAATGTATCTGTTGGTCCAAAGGCACAACCGAATTCTTCACGTAAAAACTGGGTACGTGAATAACGATGAGGTTGAAACACACAGATCAATCGCTTAGGATCGGTCTGGCGCGCAGCCAATAAAGTTGTAGTGATTTCAGTAGGGTGATGAGCATAGTCATCAATAATCCAAACGCCATTGATCCGTGCCTTGGTTTGAAAACGACGCTTTGCCCCTTGAAAATGCGACAATCCTTCAGCAATTTGCGCAAAAGTAAGACCAACCGTCACTCCAACAATAACAGCAGCCAAAGAATTAGCTACGTTATGTCGTCCGGGAACATTAAGCTTTAAATTCCCCAACAACTGTCCTTCTTGATAAACATCATAAGTCGTGATAGCTCCTTGGGTACGAATATTACGTGCCATATATTGAGCATCATGCTCAATTCCATAAGAAATATAAGGTCTCTCTAAGTTAACAGCTAAATCACGAATATAGGCATTATCAAAACATAAAATCCCCAATCCTGTTTCCTTTGGCAATTTATGCAAAAATTGATTAAAAGTATGTAAGATATTTTCCATGGTTTTATAAAAATCCATATGATCATTTTCAATATTGGTCACAACAGCAATATGAGGTGAAAACTTCAAAAAAGATCCATCACTTTCATCAGCTTCAGCCACTAGATATTTACTCGTGCCCAATTTGGCATTACCATGCAAATAATCAACTTCACCACCAATAATTACAGTAGGATCAACACCTGCATGTTCGAGCATAACAGCGATCATTGCTGTAGTCGTCGTCTTACCATGAGCACCTGCGACAGCCACACCATGGTATTTGAGCATTAATTGAGCTATCATATCGGCACGATGAAAAATTGGAATACCTTTTTCTTTTGCCTCTTGAACTTCAGGGTTGCTCTCAGAAATGGCTGTTGACACGACAATAGCTTCCACATCATGAATATTTTCACGATGATGTCCCATAAAGATTTGGGCTCCACTTTTCTTAAGTTTATTGATTGTTTCATTTTCATTAAGATCGGACCCCGTAATCGTATATCCCATTTCCAATAATACTTTGGCAATTGCACTCATACCAGCACCACCAATGCCGATAAAGTGAATTTTTTTTATATTTTGCAGCAAAAATTATTCTCCCCTTTCTTGCCCACCCCTTTTTTTACCTGTTCTTATGCGTATGTTATTATATGCAAAGATTAGCAAGGGTGCTACCATTTGTATTGTTATTAAATCATTGTAAGGGCCATTTTTGCAATTGTTTCAGCAGCTTCTGGACAACCCATTCTTTTACTCGCAGCCGCCATTCCATCTAATTTTTGCGGACTGTTCATCAATTCATTCATCACTTCAATCAGTCGATATCCTGTCAACTCTGCATCACGAATAACCACAGCCGCCCCTTGCTGTTCCATTACCCTTGCATTAAATTCTTGATGATTTTCAGCAGCGTAAGGATAAGGAATCAGGATAGAAGGAATACCTTTTGCGGTTAGTTCTGCTAATCCAACAGCACCTGCCCTAAAGATTGCAAGATCAGCTACAGCCATAGCTTGCGGCATATTATACAAATACGGTCTAATGATAATATTACCAGCCTTTATTGTATCTATACAACATTCCTGTAACTTTCCAACTATGCCATTATACTCGTTTTGCCCTGTAACATGCAAGAGTTGTATATCTTTTCTACCAGCAAACTGCTGATAAACTTGTATCATAGCTTGATTAATACTACGCGCTCCTCGACTGCCCCCTGAGATCAAAACTGTCCGTTTAGCTGGGTCAAGACCAAGAGCAATAATCCCTTCTTCTCGAGTTGCAGATAATATTTCTGGCCGTATGGGGTTACCACTAATAAATACTTTTTCTTTACGTGTAAAATATTTTTGTGCTTCCCCATATCCGACTGCTATTTTATCAACAAACCTGGATAGAATTTTATTCGTAATACCAGGAATAACATTTTGTTCTTGAATCATCGTTGGAATACCCATCATACTAGCAGTCAACAAAACCGGCCCACAGACATACCCTCCTGTCCCAATAACGAGATCAGGTTTGAACTCTCGAATAATTTTTCTTGATTGATTGATACTGCCGAGCGTCTTGATGATGGTTTGTATGTTTTGGATTGATAAACGTCGTTCAAAGCCTCGTACATCAATCGTACGAAAATCAAAACCCTCTTTAGGTATGATATTAGACTCTAACCCGTGCTGTGTACCAATAAATAAGACTTCACATGACTGGGTATTTTTTTGAATTGCTCTAAGTATAGTAATAGCGGGGTAGATGTGCCCACCTGTTCCCCCGCCAGACATGATTATGCGCATATTGTACAGCTCCCTTAAAGTGAGATAAGAAAAGACTCAACTTTTATATTTATTTATCATGTATATATCTTGATATATTTAACAAGATACCAACTCCAGTTAAAGTAAATATTAATGCAGACCCGCCAAAGCTAATAAAGGGTAATGGTATCCCAGTCACTGGCATGGAAGCGGTCACTACAGCAATATTCATCAGTGCTTGCATAATAATCATTGTCGTTAAACCTGCGGCCAACATGCTACCATAAAGATCAGGTGCTTCTATAGCTACTTTAAAACCGCGCCATGCAAATAAAAAAAATAATAATATCACTGTTATTGTTCCAATAAAACCTAACTCTTCTCCTAAAATAGCAAAAATAAAATCCGTATGAGGTTCAGGTAAATATAGAAATTTTTCACGACTACGTCCAAGGCCTACACCAAATATACCACCTGATCCTAGGGCATATAAGGATTGAATGATATGGTAACCTGTATCAAGAGGATCGGCCCATGGATTACTAAAAGCCAATAATCTCTTGAGACGATATGGCTCAAGAATGATGGCAGCAATAATGCCAATAATACCGACGAGACCAAGAGATGTCAAATGAGATAATTTTGCTCCTGCAGTAAAGAGTAATATAAAAATAGTTCCACCAATTGCTAGTGCAGTACCAAGATCGGGCTCCTTTAAAATTAAACCAAATACCACTAATAAGATCATGAGCTGTGGAACAAGGCCTTTCATAAAGCTAGTTATTTTATCCTGATGTCGCGCTAAACTGGCTGAGCAGAATACCACCATGCCCAGCTTAGCAATTTCTGATGGTTGTAAATATAAAGAACCAAATCCTAACCACCTACGAGCACCATTAACAACTTTTCCCAATCCTGGTATCAACACTAAAATCAATAGTATAATTGTCACGATCAAAGTTGGTGTAGCTAACTTTCGCCATGCATGATAATCAATATTTAAAGTCAATAGCATGGCAATAATTCCTAAAGTCACCCAGATAATTTGGCGCTTTAGAAAATAATAACTATCATTGAAGTTGACATAGGCTGAGACAGCGCTTGAGCTATATACCATGACTACACCAAAACTTAATAATGCAATCACAGTGAAAAAAAGCATGAAATCCAGCGACTTAGGTCTAACCGTCAAAGCAACTCCCCCCTAACATATCATTGGAGCCTATTTCAAGTCACAAACCAACTCTTTAAACAATCTACCTCGTTCTTCGTAACTGCGGAACATATCGTAACTCGCACATGCTGGTGATAACAAAACCACTTGAGGTTTTTTCGCCAATTGATGAGCCAAAGACACCGCATCAGCCAAACTCACTACACTATGTATATTTTTTACATCATGCTGCTGGGCCGCTATTTTAAAACGCTCAGTAGCCTCACCAATCAAAATCAAATGATCTACTTTCTCGTGAGCGAGATTCATAAATGCTGTTAAATCTGTATTTTTATCTCGTCCTCCAGCAATTAAAATGATATTTTTTTCAAAGGATTCTAGTGCTTTAATCGAAGATTCAGGATTAGTTGCTTTTGAATCATTATAATAAACAACATCATCGATACTCATAACCATTTCAATGCGATGCTCAACACCAGAGAAGTCATGTATAGTTTGCACCATATCCTCTAATTTAACCCCTGTTAAAAAGCCAATACTGCAAGCTGCTAAAACATTTTCAACATTATGATTACCTCGCAATTGTATCTGATCAACAGAACACACTGGAATCACTTTATTATTCCAGTTTATTGTAATGATCCCATCTTTTATAAAAATTCCTGTTGTTAACTCTGTTTGTCGACTGAAGAAAAATACTTTAGAAGGCACTCGACTCTCCATATCACGAACTATAGGATCATCATAATTGAGAACCATATAGTCATCCTGAGTTTGATTGGCAAAAACTCGTTCTTTCATCGCGACATAATTTTCCATAGAATAATGACGATCCAAATGATCAGGAGTAATATTCAAAACAGCAGCAATATGCGGTTTAAAATCAATAATTCCTTCTAGCTGAAAACTAGATATTTCAGCAATGACAATACCATCATTCTTGACTTGTGCGACTTCTTGAGATAATGCCAAACCAATATTACCGCCTACAACCACATCACGCCCCATAGTTTTAACCATCTCGCCAACCAGCGTGGTTGTCGTAGTTTTACCATTAGTTCCAGTAATAGCGACAATTGGTACTGTACACAAGCGATAGGCGACTTCAATTTCGCTCATAATGGTGATCCCTTTATTTTGGGCTGCCGCTATAAGAGGGATATGAATCGATATACCAGGTGATACAACTACATAATCAATCCCTTCAAGTAATTCTTCATCTTGTCTGCCTAAAGCCAATATAACACCACACTCACGAGGGAGGCTAAAATTCGTATTTTTAAATAAATATTCTGCCTTAGCATCACTTAATACAACTTGCGCACCTTTATTTTGTAAAACATGGGCAACTGAAATACCACTTACCCCTGCACCGAGAACTAATACTTTTTTATTCGTAAAAGGCATATTATATTCCTCCCCGACTAATAGCTAAAATGAGTAAAGCAATTGCACTAAAAAGAATTCCTGTCAACCAAAAAACAGTTACTACCTTAACTTCTGACCAACCTGACAATTCAAAATGATGGTGGATAGGGCTCATGCGAAAGACTCGTTTTCCTGTTAATTTAAATGAAATAACTTGTATAATAACCGACAATGCTTCAAAAACAAATACACCACCTACAATAGCAAGAAGGATTTCAGTTTTAGTCATCACTGCCACAGCTGCTAATGCACCACCCAAAGCTAATGAACCGGTATCCCCCATAAAGATCTTCGCTGGATGAGCATTATATTTTAAAAATCCAAGACTAGCGCCAGCGAGTGATACACACAAAATCGCCAAGTGAGGTTTTCCAAAACTCATAGCAATCACAGTATAAGCTAATGCTGCTACAGTGGTAGTACCAGCAGCTAAACCATCAAGGCCATCAGTTAGATTTACAGCATTAGTCGTACCGACTAGCACAAAAAAGATTAAGACATAATATAAGGGACCAAGTTCAAGATTCATATCAAGTATTGGTATCCACAAATCAGTACCACGTCCCATATAGTTCGTAGCAATATATGACAAGGCAACAGCCATAATGATTTGCCCTAAAAGTTTTTGTCTAGCCTTGAGACCAAGAGAACGTTTTAAAACAACTTTTATAAAATCGTCAATGAAACCAATTAAACCATGGCCTAAGGTTACAAATAATGCCAACCATATCTCATTATTATTACCACCATAAATTAAAACAGGCACCACGAATGCAATTAAAATAATAATACCACCCATGGTAGGAGTTCCTGCCTTTGCAAAATGCCGTTCAGGACCATCCTCTCGGATGCTCTGACCAAATTTCAAACGCCTAAGCAAAGGAATAACAAGGGGGCCAACAACTAATGCTATCACAAATGCCATCCCTAAGGCATACAACAATTCTTGCATAATTACCTCCCAAATTTTTAACGAAACATTGTAATGATATTCTCCATTTTCATTCCTCGTGATCCTTTAATCAAAATAGTATCACCAGGTTGAATGATTTTTTTTAATCTTTCCTGCGCTTCATCATGGCTATGACAAGCAATGCTCATTGCTAGCCCATGTTCCTTAGCAGACTGAGCAATATGACTTGCTAATGTACCGACAGTGACCACAATATCAATATGACATTGTGCTAATTTTTCTCCAATCTGCCGGTGAGCTTCCACACCAATATGACCAAGTTCTAACATATCACCCAATACAGCTACTTTTCTGTTTATAGCAATTTCCCCGAGAGTATTTATCGCAGCTAACATTGACATAGGACTGGCATTATAAGCATCATTGATCACAGTATAATCACCAATTTTTTCAATATGTAGCCTCATGGGACTGGCATTAAACTGACTTAAGCCCGCACAAATTTCTTCAAAATTCAAACCGACTTCCAAGCCAACAGCAATGGCAGCCAAGGCATTATATATATTATGCCTGCCAACAGTAGGAAGATGCACAGAAAAAACGCCTTGAATCGAATGACATTCAAAATTCATGCTGGAAATATCAGCATGAATTTTATCTCCTCTTATCTCTCCACATTCCAAACCAAATAAAGAAAGTCGACTCGTTACGTGCATCGCCATCGCCTTCACATAGTCATCATCCCCATTTAATATGGTTAAACCATTTTCAGGAATAACTTCTAATAGTTCAGCTTTAGCTGAAGCAATGGCCTCGATTGAACCAAGTAATTCAATATGGGTCTCACCAACATTTGTAATGACAGCGATCGTTGGTAGAGCAATATGCGCTAATTGGCTAATTTGTCCCTTGCCTCTCATCCCCATCTCCACAACTGCAACTTCATGTTCATCTGTCAATTCTAAAAGAGTTAAAGGTAATCCAATTTCATTATTATAATTGGCTTTTGTCTTTAAAACCTTAAACCGGCTACTTAGAATGGCTGCGGTCATATCTTTGGTTGTAGTTTTACCATTAGACCCTGTAATCGCAACAATAGGTATGCTAAACCGTTGTCGATGAAAACGCGCTAAATCTTGTAAAGCCGTAAGTGTATCATCAACTAAGATCACACTGATATTAGATGGATTTTTTTGATTTGGACGACTCGTAATAACACCGATAGCCCCATTTTTGACTGCTTGTTCAATAAAATCATGACCATCAAAGGTTTCACCAACCAAGGGAATGAATAAATCACCGGGCTTAACATCGCGTGTATCAGTCGAAATTCGCGTAAAAACATCATGAACAGTTCCACTGGCTACACCCTTGGTGGCCAAGCAAACTTCATGAATTGTAAACCTTGCCATTATATCATCTCCTTGATGATTTCCCTAGCCACTTCTTTATCATCAAAGGAAATCGTGCGATCTTTAAGAATTTGATAATCTTCATGCCCTTTACCAGCAATGATTACAATATCATCAATCTCAGCCATATGTAAGGCTCGCTCAATAGCTTGACGACGATCAGTAATTTTCTCATAGATTTTTCCCCCAGTGAGTCCAGTTTTTATGCCAATCTCAATTTCATTCAGAATAAGATCGGGATCTTCACTCCGAGGATTATCAGATGTAGCAATGACAATATCACCATACTCAGCAGCAATTTTGCCCATAATAGGTCGTTTCGTTCGATCACGATCACCGCCACAACCAAATACTACAATAATTTTTTTCTTAGCGATCTGTTTTGCAGTTCTTAGAATATTTTCTAATCCATCAGGCGTGTGTGCATAGTCAACAATCACACTAAAGGATTGGCCAACCTGAACAAGTTCAAAACGTCCTGGGACGCTTTGGAACTTTTCAAGAGTTTTTTTAATAACCTGATGATCGATCCCCTCAGCGAAAGCTGCACCAACAGCTGCCAATACATTGTAGACATTAAATAACCCCGTAATCTTAAGATCCAATGGCATGAGACCAAAAGAGCTGCTCTTAATATCAAACTGCGCTCCAGTTGACTGTATATTGACATGATCTGCTTTTAGATTAGCATCAGCATGGATCCCATACGTTATCGTATTGCATTGGGTGCGTTGCAGAATAGTAGCAGCAGCTTCATCATCTACATTAATGATAGCAGTTTTTCCCTTTTTATAATTTTCTTCGCCACTAAGAGACTGAAATAATTTTGCCTTTGCAGATAGATAATTCTCAAATGTCACATGAAAGTCTAAATGATCACGAGTTAAATTCGTAAAAATACCAACATCAAACTCACAACCAGCGACTCGTTCAAGCTCTAAAGCATGAGATGATACTTCCATGACAACATAATCGACTTGATTTTCTACCATTTCAGTTAAAAGATTTTGTAAATCAATCACATCTGGTGTCGTATTCTTACTCGGAACAATACGTTCACCAATACTATTTTGAATGGTTCCGATCACTCCGACCTTAAATCCTGCTTCTTGTAAAATACTTTTCAGCAAATAGGTCGTTGTCGTTTTACCATTTGTACCAGTCACTCCTATCATACGCAACTTACGACTAGGATACCCAAAAAAATGGGGAGTCATCATTCTGATCGCCTTCTTTGTATCAGCAACTGTAATGACTGTCAAATTCTCTGGAATATGATCAACCTCTTTTTCTACAAGTACTGCAGTTGCACCTTGTGCATAGGCCTCTGCAATGTGTTGGTGACCATCTGTTTTGAAACCTGTTAAGCATACAAATAAAGTTCCTGGTACAACTTTTCTTGAGTCATGAGCCAATGCCTCAATCAAAAGATCTGCTTCCCCTTGAATTTTTGCATCAGGTAATAAAGCGACTAAGTCTCTTAATGCTTTTGCCATGTCAAATTCCTCCTATATCTCAACGATTATGACTCATTTTATTATTATTACTGTAATTACCAATTTTATCACAATAAAGAACGTATTGCTATATTGATTAATTCCATAATTTATAATTTATGTCTATCAATCTTATTTTTAATTTGATAAGTGATTGATCAAATTAAAAAAGTCCTATGATTTTGATCTTTTAATCAAAAAATACAGTAACAATTGTTCCAGGAGGTACTTTTTCACCTGGTAATGGCTGTTGTTTGAAGCTTTTTAAACCCATTCCTTCTGGTTTAACACTCAAACCTGTTTCTGCCAGTAAATCAATGACTTCTCGTAATGATCGTCCCCCACAATCAGGCACAGTAATTTCATCGACTCCATAACGTGGTGTCATGGTATACAACAGTACACTTGAATCTTTAGGAACACGACTGCCTGGTTTAGGAATTTGATCAACGATACGATCACCCATTTCTTCGATTCTCCCCTGCAAACCGACCTTATGTAGTTCTTGCTGTGCCTCAGAAGTCAATAAATTAATAACACTTGGTACTATGATGTGAGTTTCTTGCTTATCACTAGCAGTTTTTTTCAAATCACCTGGCATAATTTTAAGATATTGTAAGATATCTTTCATGACAGCAGCAAAAGCAGGAGCAGCAATCTGTCCACCATAGTATAAACCAACAGGTTCATCGATAACCACTAACATAACAATTTTGGGATCATCTGCTGGTGTAAAGCCGGCAAAGGATGCTATATATTTGCCTGCCATATAACCACCAGATCCTACTTTTTGCGCGGTGCCAGTCTTACCTCCAATACGAAACCCATCAAGATATGCACTTTTACCGGTACCATTTTCAACGACACTTTCTAATACTTTTTTTACTTCTTGGGCAGTTTGTGGATCAACAACTTGCGTGACAATATCAGGTTGAAAACCACGGATGACTTCTCCAGTCTGCTCTCTTACTTCTCTGACAATTTGCGGTCTTAGGCGTTGACCATCATTAGCAACTGCTGCAACTGCCGTTGCTAACTGCATAGGAGTAACAGCAATACTCTGTCCCATCGACATTGTTGCAATATCAAGAGGTTTTACCTTTGATTTTTCAATTACAATTCCTTTTGCTTCACCTGCTAGATCAACATTTGTCAGTTGCCCTAAACCAAAAGCATCTAAATACTTATAGAAGGAATCACTCCCGAGTTTAAGACCAACATTAACAAAACCGACATTACATGAGTTTTCTACAACCTCTTGAAAGCTTTCACTGCCATGTCCGCCAGCTTTCCAGCAATGGATATGACGTCCCTGTACTTCTACGGAACCAGGATCAAAAAAACGATCGGTCAAACTCACTACCTTTTCCCCAAGAGCTGCTGTTGTTGTAATAATTTTAAAGGTTGAGCCAGGTTCATATGTATTAGCTACAGCAATATTACGCCATAATTTGGGTGCATATTCGGCAAACCGATTTGGATTATAATCAGGGCGATTTGCAAGTGCCAATATTTCACCAGTATGAGGTTCCATTGCGATGATGGTAGCAGCCTTTGCACCAGTTTCTTGCATGACTCGTTCGAGCTGACGTTCAATAATTTGTTGAATCACGATGTCAATTGTTAAATAAACATTATACCCATCAATCGGTTTAATAAAGCGATGGGATGCATAAGGTATTTCTCGCCCTCGAGCATCATATTCAATGACAATACTACCACTACGACCTTTCAAATAATGATCAAAAGTTAACTCTACGCCATCAAGCCCTTGGCTGTCAATACCCGTAAACCCTAATATATGAGATGCTAAATTTTCTTGAGGATAATAACGCCGACTTTCTTGAGTCAGACCAATCCCTGATAAGTTCAGACTTTTTACATCCTTTGCCATATTATTATCCACTTTACGTTTTATCCATGTAAAAGCCTGACGTTTTCTTAATTTTTCAGATAGTTTATCCCTATCTAACGCCAAAATAGCAGCCAACTTGGCTGCCGTTTCATCTACGTCTAATATTTCAGCTGGTATAGCATATACAGACTCCGTACTAATGCTTACACCGAGTTCTCTACCGTTACGATCAAAAATTGTCCCCCGCTTTGACTCTACAGGAATATCTCGAATTCGCTGATCAAGGGCATTTTCAGTTAACCAATTACTTTTAAAAAATTGAAGGTACATGAGACGAAAACCAAGTGCTACCATGATGACTGCAATAAATAGGAAAAGACAAGTTACCCGTTTTCGAATGGTAACATGTGTGGATAAAGCCAACAGCCTCTCCTCCTACCGTTGAAGTTATAGTCCTTTATTGGACTTCAAAGTATTGACCACTTGACTAACCAAACCTTTTTCTTTCTCCGTATTAGTTGGGGCATTCTGTGGAATATTCGCTGCACAATATACATCTTTGGGTACAACCATACCTAGTTCAGTTGTCGCAATGGATTGAATGCGCTGTGGTGATTTTAATTTCGCAATATCAAGGCTTAATAGCTCATTCTCCCGTTGTAAACTAACGACTTGCGACTTCATCTGTACTAAATCATAACCATTTCTAACAATTGCTTCACTGCGTACAGTTGAAACCATCGCAATTGCAAATAGTAACATAACGGTTGCTAAACACTTAGCGCGTAGCGCAATATCAAGTTTTGGCAAAGACCTTCTAACAGGTGGGATTTCGTGTTGCTCATAAATATTACTTTGTTGTTTTCGATTTACTAACATATATACTCCCCTCCTTGAAAATTAGACCAAATTTTTATGATATTACACGACTTATTATTGAACTATTTTTTCAGCAACCCGCAACTTAGCACTTCGTGCGCGAGGATTTTCTTCTAGCTCAATTGCTGATGGAACTCTAGGTTTACCTAATACTTTAATTTGCGGTTTATGATTACACATACATATAGGTAAAGATACTGGGCAAATACATCCTTTTGCCATTTGTTGCAGTGTTTGTTTTGCAATACGATCTTCCAAGGAATGAAAGGTAATAATACACAATCGCCCACCAATTGCCAATCTTTCAATCGAAGTCGTAAATGCTTCTTTTAAAATCCCTAGTTCATTATTTACCTCAATGCGTATCGCTTGGAAAGTTCTTTTCGCCGGATGGGGACCATCACGTCTTGCTGCAGCGGGAATGGCCTTTTTTATCACTGTGACCAATTCACCTGTTGTCTCGATTGGCTGATTCATACGTCCTTCAACAATAAATTTAGCAATTCTTTTTGCCCAACGATCTTCGCCATAGTCTATAATAATTTGTGCTAACTGCTCTTCAGAGTAATGATTTACAACATCATATGCTGAGAACTTTGCAGTCGGGTTCATACGCATATCCAGCGGAGCATCTTGCATATAAGAGAACCCTCTTTCAGCAATATCAAGTTGATGGGATGAGACTCCTAAATCAAACAATATGCCATCTACTTGATTAATCTGCAACTCATCTAAAACACGACCAATATTTTCAAAATTACTTTGTACAATATCCACTTGACAACTTGCATTAGCCAATCTTTTTTTTCCGGTTTCAATGGCAGCTGGATCTTGATCAATCCCGATAAATCGACCTAAAGAGTTTAATTGGCTCACAATCTTAGCAGCATGGCCGCTACCACCTAAGGTACAATCGACATAAACCCCTTCAGGATTCGTTACTAATGCAGATACACTTTCTTCTAACAATACACTAACATGATGAAATTCCACCGTAGTTTACCACCTTTATCAACACTATATATTTATCTTATATACAGTCTTTATATTCCTAAATCCACTAAATTCTCAGCAATTTGAGCCACTGTAGGGCCAATCTGTTCGTTATACTTATCCCAAGTTTCTTTATTCCATATTTCAACACGATTTGATACACCAACAATCACTACATCTTTATCGATATGAGCGTATTCTCTCAGATTACTAGGTAATACGACTCTTCCTTGTTTATCACATGCAAGTTCAGCGCCACCTGAAAAAAAGAATCGAATAAAAGCTCGTGCCTCAGGTTTTGCTAAGGGTAATTGTTTTAACTTACTTTCTAGAATAGCCCATTCTTTCTGATCATATACAAATAGACAATGATCAAGACCTTTGGTGACAACGAAACTCGCTCCTAGTTCCTCACGAAACTTAGCCGGCAAGATGATTCGTCCTTTATCATCAATACTATGCAGATATTCCCCCATCAACATAGCCTTATCACCACCATATTTATACATCCACCACTTTGCTCCACTATGACCCACTTTTACTATTCGATTCAGAGAAAAAAAATCCTTCTCTATTTTTGAAATAATCTTATTTTTTTACAAAAAATGGACAGAAGGCCTGTTGACTAGGCCTTTTGTCCATTTTTACACTATAAAATTAATAAATACCAAGTCCCTCTAAGATCGGCGCACCATTCAATCGAATAAAAAAGCTACGAAAAGTTTTTTGTCCCTTAAAAATAGGAATACGTTCCAGGGCATATAAATCGCTATCAGCACCTACTTGACCGTAATTAATGGTAAACGCAGCCTTATAACCGACTGATCTGACCATCTCTTCAATCTCAGGATTGTATGTGCCAGTTGGATATGCAAAATATTTAGGTGACTTACCAAGCTGACGAGCAATTTCTTCTCGCGATTGAGTGAGTTCATTCATAATCTGTTCATTACTAAGACCCGTTAACGATTGATGATTCACTGTGTGAGATCCAAAAACAATACCATTTTGCTGCATTTCTCGAACCTGATCCCAAGTCATAAATCTTGGATCACTACCAACCAGGTTAGTGACTATAAATATAGTTGCAGTAAAACCATATTTCTTCATAATAGGATAGGCATTCGTATAATTATCAAGATAACCATCATCAAAAGTAATCAGAATCGGTTTTGTTGGTAATTCTTTTCCATATTTTAAATAGGACATTAATTGATCAGGTGTAATAGCTGTATAGCCATTTTTATATAAATATTCCATCTGCTCTTCAAATTCTTGAGATGAAATAGATAAAGCATGATTTAATACATCGACTTTATGATAATTTAGGATAGGAACCTCTTTAAGATTAATAAGATTGTTCTCATTCCGGCTCGCTATAACAGAGCTAGTACCGAGTTTAGAACCTGCCATAAATAAAAAAATAATGAGTATGCCGAGTAGTATATATCCTTGTTGCTTTCGCATTTTTAGCATTTCAAGCCCCCTCTTATTCATCACTAAATTAGTTTACCCTACATTACAAAAAAATACTAGGGGTGAATACGCATATATCGATAACTTGTTGTGATATAATATTGGAAAGTCATGTTTGGTTAATAAAAATTAGGAGGATTGCCATCATGTTAATTACTGCAAAAATGAGTATTTTAGAAGTTGTACAAGTATACCCACAAACTGTTGATGTTTTTACCAACTATGGCATGGGGTGTCTAGGTTGCTCTGCTGCACGTTTTGAAAATATTGAGCAAGGTGCAGCGGCCCATGGAATTGATCTTGATGCATTAATGATTGACCTAAACAAAGTCATAGATGGAAAAGGTTGCAGCTTCTGCGACTAAGTATAAGAAAAGACTTGGTATGAGCCAAGTCTTTTCTTATACTTAACCCAAAATCATCAACAAGAACTATCAAGCATCGGACTATCCAGATCAATTTTAAAATAATATATTTTTCATTTTGTGACAATGATGTTTTTTACAATATCATCATCTAAGGCAATTTGTGTATACCCCACTTTTAATACATAGAGAGGATATCTTTGTAATATTTCGACTACAACCCCAGGTAGTATACCAAAAACGATTAACTTACGTAATTGGCCTTCATCGACTGGTAGTAAACGTAATACACGTGCTTTTTGTCCCACTCGAAGATGAATTAGAGATAGCGATTCAAGCACAAAACTTCAACCCCTCGATTAACAAAATCTCTATAGACGACAATCAGCAATCATATGATCAATTTAAAAATGGAATCTATATATGAATTTTTCCTAAATACAATAGACAATGTAATAACCATCCTGCAAAGAAAGCGATACAAAGAATGATCATAATCATCATTGCTGCTATCAACCACCCTCGTTCCTTAATCATTACAGCGACTTGAGCAATACAAGGCATAAATAAGGTTAATATAACACTACAGGTCAGTAATTGCTCATTTGTTAGACTATTCGTAGTAAATAGGTCATATAAACCTGCAGCTCCATAATCTCGGCGAAAAAAGCCTAATAAAAATACGTGGGCTGTTTCGATTGGTAGACCAAGTAATATCATAACTGGTTCTACACTTTGTACTAGATATAATAATAGACCACTTCGTTCACCGCACCAAATGATTAAGCTCGTCATCATAAATACAGGCAATATTTCTATAAAATACCACCACATCCGAATAAAAGCTTTATTTACAATATTCGAAAGTTGAGGTAATCGTAAAGGAGGTATTTCCATATAAAAAGCACTGGATGCTCCATATAAGATTTTTTCATTTAACCAACCAACCACTGTAAAGATCATCCCTATATACATTCCCCATATAACAAGGGACACTGGTGAATGAGATAGTAAAGCCAAAATAACCCCTAACTGAGCTGAGCAGGGTATTGCTAATGATAGTAAAAAAGTTGCTAGCAGTCTTTCACGACGTGTTTCTAGCGTGCGAGTAACCATGACCGCCATTGTACCACATCCCAGTCCTAAAGCAAAAGGAATGACAGCTCGACCATTGAGTCCCAAAGGTTTAAAAATTTTATTAAGTAACATGGCAACTCGCGGTAAATATCCGCTATCTTCTATTATAGCAAACAACAAGAAAAAACTTCCAATAATAGGTAAAACAATTACAAATGCATAACGAAAACCTAGTGAGAATATTCCATATTGGCCGATAATCAAGGATTGTAGCCACTCCCATGGGATATACTGATCAATTGTAAATTTTACAAATGGATAAATGTATTGAGAGAAAACAGCTGTATCCATATAATCAACTAGAAATCCTGCACCAAATTTTCCTACAAATTGATATAATCCTAAAAATAAGATGATCAATAAAATAGGTATACCTGTAAGTGGTTCTCTCGTTATTTTACCTAATTTATCCCCTAAATTTTGTCCACTTGTACTCCTATATTCTAGAACCTCGCTGCAAACAGCATCGACGGTCATCTGACGTTCTACAGTTAAA
Organism: Pelosinus sp. sgz500959; assembly: GCF_042610375.1. Classification (NCBI taxonomy): domain Bacteria; kingdom Bacillati; phylum Bacillota; class Negativicutes; order Selenomonadales; family Sporomusaceae; genus Pelosinus; species Pelosinus sp. sgz500959. The sequence goes on along the minus strand of NZ_JBGJZL010000002.1, from coordinate 33,675 downwards.
ACATATTCCATATCATATTCATAAAAAGTTGCTGCCTTTTTTACTACCGTTAAAATTTCTGCTATAAAAAATTCCTTACTTGCTAAATGATGTATACTTTCATCTCTTTGCAAAAGTAAAAGAGCAACCATACGAGGAGAAAGACCATAATCAATCCTTAACAAATTTTCAATTTCTGTAATCATCTCTTCAAGTTCAGCAGTAAATTTTACTGTGTATGTTTTTTTAGAATAAGAATACTGTCCAATGAGTTGTTTCAAATTACTTAAACCAATTTTTTTTGTCGCCATTGTCCCAACAACTGGAATATTTAAAATTTCAGATAATTTAACTAAATTAATATATATTCCATATTCTTTTGCCTCATCCATTAAATTAATATCCAACATAACAGGAAAACCTGCATCAATCAACTGCAAAGTCATATTTAGCATTCTTTGAATATTTTTTCCATCAATTACATGTATAATAATATCCGCTTTTTCCAAACATAATAAGTTGCGAGTTACCTTTTCTTCTTCTGTAATCGGTAGTAAGGAATATATACCCGGGGTATCGACCACTTCATATCTTTTACCATTAATTTTACTATAGCCACGCGATATATCAACAGTGGTACCAGGATAATTTGCTACTGTTACATACTGACCTGTCAAATAGTTAAAAATTACACTTTTTCCTACATTGGGTGAACCTACTAGCACCACTTTAGCCAAAACATCTTCCCTCCAGCTACTAAAAATACATTCAAGATCATTCACTACGAAAGACCATGTTATCTTTTATTCAAAATATATTGTATTTAGAACAAAAAAACACGGAACAGCCTTGCTGTTCCGTGTTTTTTATTTCTTATAATAAAGGTGTAATCTTTCCAATAATTGTGGATTTAGGCATAAAACCCATTAATTTTTCGATTTGCTCACCCTCTTTGAAGAAAAGCATGGTTGGTAAACTCATTACACTGTATTTTTGTGCAACTGCCCGATTCTCATCAACATTAATTTTTACGAATTTTACCTTTTCACCCATTTCACCTGCCAATTCATCAAATACAGGTGTAAGTTTGGTGCAGTATCCGCACCAAGGAGCCCAAAAATCTACAAGTACAGGTACTTTTGAATCTAATACTTCATCTTGGAAAGTTTCATCATTAACATTCAATACACTTGCCATATACTTATGCCTCCTTATTTCTTAATTCCACCATAATACATGCATGATCAACGACTGTAAGCCCTAACTCTTTCGCCAAATTAATGACAGATTGAGTATCAGCTCCTGGTTGTAACCAAACATTTTGAATCCCAAGCTCAGCACATTCACGTAAAATTTGCTCACCGACTCTTGGTGGTACGACCATATCGATAGCATCAGGCTTTACAGGTAAGTCTTTCAATGTTGGATAGCATTTTTGTCCAAGAATTTCAGCCACCCCTGTATTAATAGGATAAACTTCAAGCCCTGATTCCAACATCACTTTAAAAATTTTATATCCAAACTTCTCTTTATTATCAGTAGCACCTACTACTGCCCAAGTTTTCAATTGTAACATCTGCTTAATCGTGTTCAATGATCTTCCTCCTTATATTAACGTTAATTACATTATATTGCTAGGAACATTCTTGGTCAACCTATATCTAGCTATACCCTCATTCATAAGCAGGCTATCTATTTATAGCACCTTATGCTTGAAAAATAAATCAAATACAGATAAAACAATTTCAATCAAAATTAAAATAATAACCGCCCATTCTAAACGAGTCCCTCGTTTGGCATGAGCTAGTCCTGAAAAAACTTCTGTAATATCCATAAGTGTATCGATTTTATGACGATTATTGCCATAACGCTCACTAAGTTCAAATAAAGCAACCAGTTCATCAAATAACTCGCTAGCATCTTCATTATTCCAAGTAATCGCTGGTTTATCCAATAACATGATATAGGAAACCGCACTTAATTTAAACCCTAAAATACTTGCCGACATTTTTGCTAATTTTTCATCAGATACTGCAAGTTTACCTTGATGAAGATCATTGACAACATCTTCAATTTCGTCCAAAAGATAAGAAATATCCATTTCAATTTTATCTAAAGCAACAGATTTGGCTAAAACAGTTGATACAATATCAAATTGATATTCAGCTTGTTCCCCAGTTACCATATATTCATTGTTAATCGCAAAGATTCCAGTTGGATTGCTTTCAATTTTATATTCATCAACATATTTAAATCCATTGGTATCAATGATACCAACCCCAATATTTTGTATATAATTAATAACATCCATGATTTCATGATGCTGAAAATTTAAGAATACAACGCTACCAAAATAAAATATATATACTTTTTTAATATCAGTTTGCTGCACTATGCCTTGTAAGTTCACACTATGAAGTACGAGTGACTCTTCCCATTTAAATTTACGATCAATTCCAAAATGCTGAGCAATCTTATTTAAATCAATTTCATTACTTAATACAATTGCCTTAAACTCTGTTTGAAGCATATCTCACACCTCAGATATTTTATTGCTTTTATTTACCGAATAGGATATTTTAATAAGAGATCATTTTATAAAATAAGGAGAATTTATGAACATTCAAATATTTGGTACAAAAAAATGTCAAGATACGCGTAAAGCAGAACGATATTTTAAAGAAAGAAAAATTAGTTACCAGTTTATTGATTTAACAATAAAAAACTTAAGTAAAGGCGAATTACAGAGTGTACAAAGATTTATTGATCTTAAAGATCTTATTGATACACAAGGTAAAGAATACCAAAAACGCAATTTACAATACATCGTTCATAATCGAGAAAGTATTCTGCTCGAACATCCTGCACTATTTAAAACTCCCATTATTAGAAATGGGACAGTAGCTGCAACTGTCGGCTACTGTCCTGATCTTTGGAAACAATGGCAAAACTGATGATTTATAAGGTAGCTAACAATTTTTTAACTTCATCCAGGTAATTATCAATTGCAAAATTGAATATTTCACCTGTGCGTCGTACCTTAACTTCAATGAGATTCTCATTGGTAGCTTTAGGACCGACAGTTATCTTGAGGGGATAACCAATCAAATCAGCATCTTTAAACTTTACACCAGGTCGCTCATTGCGATCATCTAATAAAGTTTCAACGCCATATGCATTTAAATTTTCATATATATTTTCAGCCAAGGACATTTGTGCCGCATCTTTGGCACTGATCGGCACAATCACTACATGATATGGTGCAATGGCAGCTGGCCATACAATACCATACTCATCATTGTGCTGCTCAATTGTTGCAGCCATTGTACGACTCACTCCAATACCATAACATCCCATTACCATCGGAGCTTCTCTACCATTATTATCAAGATAAGTGGCTTTTAATGCTTTACTATATTTAGTATAGAGTTTAAAGACTTGTCCGACTTCAATACCTCTAGCTGTTTTTACTGGTAATGCACAATGAGGGCAAGGATCATTTTCTTGAATGTGACGAATATCACCGACGATTGTAGGAGTAAAATCACGTGTAGCATTCACATTCTTGTAATGTTGATCTACTACATTAGCGCCACATATTCCATTATACATATTCATAACCGTAGTATCAGCAATAACAGTGGAACACAAGGTGCCAACTGGACCGATAAAGCCAGCAGCACTTCCAAGGGCTTCTGTTATTGCTTTTTCATCTGCTAGCTCAATTGTTAAGCAGCCTAGTAAGTTTTGAATTTTAACTTCATTGACTTCATGATCACCACGAACCAATGCTAAAACCAAGCCTTTATCAGTTTGAAATACCATGGTTTTAATCGTTCTGTCTGCACTCACATCAAGTAATGTAGCAACGGCTTCAATGGATTTTGTACCAGGAGTACTGACAATCGTCAAAGCCTCTAATTCTTCTACAGGCATATCGATTGGATTGAGTTCAGCTTTTTCAACATTTGCAGCGTAGTCACAAACTGGACAATAGACAATAGCGGCTTCACCTGAATCAGCAATAACCATAAATTCATGAGTGCCAGTACCACCAATTGCTCCACCATCCGCTTCTACAGCTCTAAATGTGAGACCACAACGGTTAAATACATTGGTATAGGCCTCATACATTTTTTCATAGGATTCATTGAGTCCTTCTTCATCTTTATCAAATGAATATAAATCTTTCATGATAAACTCACGACTACGCATCAAACCAAAGCGTGGACGCCGCTCATCACGATATTTATTTTGAATCTGGTAAAGGCGCAACGGTAATTGACGATAAGATCGTACATCGGCCTTGACCAAAGTCGTAATCATTTCTTCATGAGTCGGCCCAAGGCAAAACTCACGGTTATGACGATCTTTTAACCGAAACATTTCATCGCCATATACATCCCAACGCCCAGTTTCCCGCCAGATTTCAGCAGGCTGCATAATCGGCATTAATAGCTCCTGTCCGCCTTTAGCATCCATTTCTTGACGAACAATACTTTCAATTTTCCTTAAAATTCGTAGTGCAAGAGGCATATAGGTATAGGTACCGCCAGCTGCTCTACGAATCATACCAGCCCTTAACATTAATTGATGACTAACCACTTCGGCTTCAGCCGGTATTTCCCTCAAAGTGGGAGCATATAACTGTGACACACGCATAAATTATTTTTCCTCCTCAATAAGCTTATCAATTTCAGCAAATAATACAGATAATAATTGATCTTCAGCAACAGTATGTATAATTTCGCCTTTGCGAAAAATAATCCCTTGCCCTCTGCCACCAGCAAGTCCGATATCAGCCTCACGGGCTTCCCCTGGTCCATTGACTACACAGCCCATGACTGCAACTTTTAATGGTTTATTCATTGTGGTGAGTTTTTTTTCGACTTGCTCAGCAATGGCTGCTAAATCAATATTACAGCGTCCGCAAGTCGGACACGATACCAATGTTGGACCATATTCTCGTAATCCCAATGACTTTAAAATTTCATTGGCAGCTCGCACTTCTTCCACAGGATCACCCGTTAAGGATACGCGGATGGTATCGCCAATGCCTTGCGCCAGCAAAGCACCAATACCAACTGCTGATTTAATGATACCTGATTTGATTGTGCCAGCTTCAGTAATGCCTAAATGCAATGGATAATCCACAGCCTTCGACATCAACTGATAGGCTTTAATGGTCATGGGAACATCATTGGCCTTTAAAGATATCTTAATATCATTGAATCCCAATTTCTCTAATATGGCAATATGCTGCAACGCACTTTCTACCATACCAGCTGGTGTAGGGTGCCCCCCATACTTAGCAAGTATAGATTTTTCCAAAGAACCAGCATTCACTCCAATGCGAATGGGAATGTGACGTTCTTTAGCCTGATTTACAATTAGAGCAACATGTTCTTCCACACCAATATTTCCTGGATTTATGCGTAAGGCATCCACGCCACTTTCCATCGCAGCGAGGGCAAGACGATAATCAAAATGAATATCAGCAATTAATGGCACATCTACGGCTGATTTAATTTGTGCGATCGCTCGTGCAGCAGCTATATCTGGTACTGCTACTCTCACTATATCACAACCTACTAAACTTAATGCCTTAATCTGTGCTACAGTAGCCTCCACATTGTCTGTTTTAGTATTCGTCATCGATTGTACCGACACAGGGGATGATCCACCAATCAGTACGTTACCAATGGATATCAACGATGTTTTTCTACGCTCCATAATTCCACCCACTTCTTTACTATATAACATGATAAAGCTTTATAACATGATAAAGCTTTTTAACGGTCATTGTTACTAAAATAACTTTAGCCGGGCAATATCTTTAAATGTAGCCACAAGAAATAATAACATGAGTAAAGCAAAACCGATCATTTGGACAAACTGCAGATGTTTCTTGTTTAAAGGTTTTCCACGTAATCCTTCAATCGCCAAAGTAACTAAATGTCCACCATCAAGAACAGGGACTGGCAATAAGTTAATCAGGCCTAAGTTAATGCTGAGAAATGCAGCAAATTGCAACAAGGGCATTAATCCTAATTGTGCAACTTCTCCAGCCATTTGAGCTACACCAATGGGTCCAGCGACTTCAGCAGCGGCTTTACCAGTAATCATTTGTCCAATTCCAACAACCATACTACTTGCAACCATATAGGTTTGCTTAAAAGATAGACCTATCGCTTCAACAACACCAGGATGATATTTCTCTAGCTTAGGCATAATGCCAATAATGCCTCGATTAGCTTTCTCATCATATTCAGGTGTCACGATTGTTGTTTGCATTTTTCCTTGATGCTCATAGCGTAAAGTTAACTTATTGTTAGGATTCACTTGAACAATGCTAACAAATTGTTGCCATGACACAATTTCAGTATCATTGACCGCTACAATTCGATCATCCACAACCAGTCCAGCCTGAGCTGCTGGTTTATCCGCAAATACATTCCCAATAATAGGTTGATTTGTTGGAGAATCAATACCTGAATTCAAAAATATCGTCAAAAATAAGACGATGGGCAATACAAAATTCATAGCAGAGCCAGCCACAATCACAAGCATCCTCGCTGGTATAGATTTGGCATTAAAAGATTGTTCATCTTGCTCTTCCTCAGGATCCATACCCGCAATTTTGTTAAAACCGCCAAGTGGTATAATTCGCCAAGAGTATAAAGTCTCACCATATTTATAGCTAATAACTTTAGGCCCGAACCCAATAGCAAACTCATCCACACGCATTCCGACCATCTTCGCTGTAAAAAAATGGCCTAATTCATGAACTAATACCAAAAGACCAAATACAAAAATTGTAGCCACTGCTGTCGTTAACAATAAAACGCCCCCTTATCTTATTGATTATCATATAAACGCAACGAAAAACCTACGCTACCTTTACTTATCAAATCTATTGATTCCATTTATTATTTTATGGTTTTTAAAAAGTCACAAGCCTGAGTGCGTGCCCATAAATCAGCATTATAAATATCTTTGAGCTTTGGTCTAGGGACCGTCACATGATTTTTCATCACACTGCCAATCACTGCCGCAATATCAAGAAATCTAAGCTCACCTTTCAAAAAGGCATATACAGCTTCTTCATTAGCAGCATTAAATACACATGGTAAAGTTCCACCAGTACGTCCTGCCGTAAAAGCAAGTTCTAAGGCAGGAAATGCAACACAATCTGGCTCAGAAAAGGTGAGTGTTGCTAATGTCTTAAAGTCAAGACGTGGATAACTTGTATACGATCGGTCTGGATATGTAAAAGCGTATTGAATGGGTACACGCATATCAGCCTTTCCCATTTGTGCAATAATGGATCCATCGTTAAATTCGACCATGGAATGAATAATACTTTGAGGATGAACAACAACCTCGATTTGTGAATAATCAACATCAAAGAGCCAATGGGCCTCAATAACTTCTAACCCTTTATTGGCAAGTGTAGCTGAATCCACTGTAATTTTTTTTCCCATTGACCACGTTGGGTGACGTAAGCAATCTTCAAGGGTAACGTTCTCTAAATCTTTCCTATGCAATCCGCGAAAAGGACCACCTGATGCTGTCAGTAAAATACGACTGATCTGATCTTTATTTTCGCCTTGCAGACATTGAAAGATCGCGCTATGTTCACTATCAACGGGCAGAATTTTTACACCCTTTTCTTTTGCAAGTGCTGTCACAAGTTCACCAGCCGCTACTAAGGTTTCCTTATTGGCTAAAGCAATATTTTTCCCAGCTTCAATGGCAGCAATGGTTGGTGTTAATCCAGCAAATCCCACCAGAGAAGTAAGTACTGTATCAATCTTAGAATGAGTTGCCGCTTCCAACAAACCTTCTTCGCCAGTTAAAATACGGGTTGCTCCTGAGTATCTTCTAATGAGTCGATCAGCAGCCGCCTGATCAACAAGGACAGCGATTTCTGGCTTAAAATACTCGATTTGTTCTTCTAATAATGTATCATTATGATATGCAGCTAAAGCCGTGACGCAAAAATCATCTTGATTCGCGGCTATTACTTCTAATGCTTGGGTTCCAATGGAACCAGTGCTGCCCAAAATCCCTATATGTTGCATTATACACTCTCCTTTTACTATACTCAAATTATGACAACGTGATTTATTTCAATACAAAGGCATGTATATAGTAATATATAGCAGGTACTACAAATAGTATACTATCAAAACGATCTAAAATACCACCATGCCCTGGCAAAATACGTCCAGAATCTTTTACACCTGTAAAACGTTTAATTACAGATTCCACCAAATCGCCAATCGGTGCAACAATACCAATTAACAATCCCATGATCATACTATGAATAATTGATAATTTAAATAAATTTCCAAGTAGTACAATTACAATTACGCTGCCAAGCAGACCACCAAGTGCTCCCTCTATTGTTTTACCAGGACTAATTTTAGGACATAACTTATGCTTGCCTAAATAAGTACCAACAAAATATGCAAAAGTATCACTCGCCCAAGTACCAATAAAAGCGATCCATAAATAAGCTGCACCAGCAGATAATTGCCCTAAAGAAGTCGAGATGTATTGTGAATTATCGGTATAGCGAAGTAATATTAAATGAGCAAAAGAAACTCCAATATAGAAAATACCCAATAGTGAAAAAGCTGCATCGGTCACAGTAAATTCAGCTCCAGAAGTCACTATTTTCACCAATGCTAACAACGTACTTATAAACATCACCATGATTAGTTCTTGAGAATTTCCAATCCAAGCACAACCTGCTATCACAATATTAAGCACAAATCCTAAAATATAATATATTTTAATATTTTTATTTTGTAACATCGTATAAAATTCATGCCAAGCCAATAGTGTTAAAATTAAAATTGCTGTCGCAAATAACCATTCTCCATAATTAATTACATAAGCAGCAACGGGTATTCCTATTACTGCTGTTAATATCCGTTTACCAAGCATTCAAACACCTACCTGAACCTTATTTCTTCAATCCACCAAATCTTCGTTCACGTTTCTGATAATCTATAATAGCCTCAATTAAATGATTTGGTTTAAAATCAGGCCATAAAATATCACTAAACCAATACTCTGTATATGCTGATTGCCACAGTAAGAAATTACTAACCCTAAAGTCTCCACTTGGTCTAATGAGTAAATCAGGATCAGGCAAATCAGCAGTATATAGGTTGTCATGAATACTCATTTCAGTAATTTCTTGAGGTAACATTTCACCTCGGGCAATTTTTTCTCCAATTATTTGAACAGAACGCACAATCTCTGCTCGGCCGCCATAATTTACTGCCAAGTTTAAGACTAAACCTGTATTTTTCCCAGTGTGCATCTGAGTTTTTTCAAATTTTTCTTGTAGTTCACTTGCTAATTCATCAAGTTTTCCAATAAATCGAATCTGTACATTTTTTCGGTGCATGTCCTCAACTTCGCTATCAATATATTCAGAAAAAAGTCTCATCAATAAATTCACTTCATCTTCTGGTCTTTTCCAATTTTCCGTAGAAAAAGCATACACCGTCAACACTTTTAAATTCATATCAATGGCAGTGTAAACAATCTCACGTAAACTTTCTACACCAGCGCGATGACCAAAAGCACGTGGTAATCCTTTCCCTTTAGCCCAACGTCCATTCCCATCCATGATGATTGCAATATGCTGTGGCATTTTATCCCGTTCTACAGTATCATATATTTTATTCTTTGCAGGTTTTTTAGCAAACCATTTTTTCCACATAGTATGACCTCCAGAATAATCTAGTAACAAACTAAACCCCCTCTTGCGAGGGGGTTTCCAATCATGGAGCCAAAATAGCACCAACAGGGCAAACCGCCACACAGGCACTGCATTCTATACATTCATCTGAAATGACGTAGAGAGAACTTCCTTCACTAATAGCCTTTACAGGGCAAATCGTAGCACAACTACCACAGGAAATACATTCTGCATTAATCTTATAGGCCATAGATTTAGCATTTCTCCTTTCCCATCTTAGCAGCAACGGTTAAATGATAAGTACCATCCATATCGATTTGTTGCCGTATGACATAAAGCAACTCTTCATCTAAACTTGAAACAGCACGCGTCGGCCGTGAATTTGATATACGATAATTTATATGATTTGCATCCAATTCCTTTTTTACAAGAGACAAACATTGCGCAACTGTATTCACTGTTTACACTTCCAATATTTCCTTTTCTTTGGCACTCATAATCTGATCAATTTCTTTAATATATTTATCAGTCAATTTCTGCATATCATCTTGTGCTTTTTTACCTTCATCTTCAGAGATGCTTTTTTCTTTTTCCATTTTTTTCACTATATCATTCGCATCACGACGGAAGTTACGAACGGCAATTCGACTTTCTTCCGCTTTTTTATGAACAACTTTCACTAATTCTGTACGTCGTTGTTGAGTCAGTTGTGGTATATTCAGTCTAATAACGACCCCATCACTATTTGGTGTAAGCCCTAAATCAGATTTTAAAATTGCTTTCTCAATCTGAGCAATCATAGGTTTTTCCCATGCCTGGATGGCAATCATCCTTGGTTCGGGTACGGAAATATTGGCTACCTGGCTAATGGGTGTTGGTGTACCATAATATTCTACAGTAATTTTGTCAAGCAGTGCCGGAGTTGCTCGACCAGCCCTTAAAGTAAGGAATTCTCTCCGCAATGCATCTAATGCCTTTTTCATTTTATCTTCATGACTAACATAAATTTCTTTAATCATCATTTATTATCCCCCACAAGAGTACCTATATCTTGCCCTAAAGCAGCCTTTAAAATATTTCCTGGCTCATCAATGCTAAAGACAACAATAGGAATTTTATTATCCATGCATAAACTAATCGCTGTTGAATCCATAACCCCAAGGCCACGCTGTAAAACTTCAATATATGCTAATTCATCAAACTTTTTAGCATCTGGATTTAATCGTGGATCAGAATCATAAACACCATCAGTATTTTTCTTAGCCATCAGAATCACATCAGCTTCAATCTCAGCTGCCCGCAGTGCAGCTGTCGTATCAGTTGAAAAATAAGGATTACCAGTGCCAGCAGCAAAAATAATCACTCGATTTTTTTCCAAGTGCCGAATCGCTCGACGACGAATATATGGTTCAGCAACTTGACGCATTTCAATCGCAGTTTGTACCCGCGTATCTACATCACATTGTTCTAAGGCATCTTGAAGAGCAAGAGAATTCATAACAGTAGCTAGCATTCCCATATAATCAGCTGTAGCTCTATCCATACCTTTTGCACTTCCAGCTAACCCTCTCCAAATATTTCCACCACCAACTACAATAGCAACCTGAAGATCAGTAGCTCTCACTTCTTTTATCTGACGAGCAATCGAATCAACAACGATTGGATCGATACCATACCCTTGTTGCCCAGCTAACGCCTCGCCACTAAGTTTCAAAACTACGCGCTTATATTTTGCCGTATCCAAGTGTATCCCCCCTATCTTTAATATAATTTCTACAAAACTTTGCCAAATCCTCTAATGAACCCAAAGAAAAGACTTGGCTTGTACCAAGTCTTAGTTGCCCTTGCTTGGAATCAAGAAAATGTTTTATTTCCGATTCCGTTAGAAAATAAGAGAACACTAAAGTGTTCTCTTATTTTGTAACAGCAGCCATTACTTCAGCAGCAAAATCATTTGCTTTTTTCTCCATACCCTCACCAAGTTGGTAACGGGTAAATCTTCTAATTGAAATATTTTCACCAATTTTAGAAATATTTTCATTGATAAGTTGGGTGATTGTTTGATCTGGATTTTTAATAAAGGTTTGTTCCATCAAACATACTTCTTTATAATATTTTTCTACGCGCCCTGTAATCATTTTTTCTACAATATTAGCAGGCTTTCCTTCATTCAAAGCTTGTGCGCGTAATATTTCTCTTTCATGCTCAAGGACAGCAGGATCAACTTCTTCACGTCTCACGCAACTAGGGCTTGCAGCAGCAATTTGCATTGCAATATTTCTAGCCAAAGTTTTGAAGTTGTCAGTTTTAGCTACGAAGTCAGTCTCACAGTTAAGTTCAACCATTACACCAACTCGTCCACCTGCATGTATGTAGGCTTCAACAACGCCTTCAGAAGCAATCCGTCCTGCTTTTTTTGCAGCCGCAGCTAACCCTTTTTCACGCAAATAGTCAACAGCTTGATCCATATTACCTTTAGTTTCCACTAAAGCTTTTTTACAATCCATCATACCTGCACCAGTTGTTTGGCGCAATTCTTTTACCATTTCAGCAGTTATCATATAAAATCCTCCTGTCTACTATTAAAGGTAAGGGTTAAACACATGTTGTCCCCCTTACCCTTCATTATATAAATTTTACTCAGCTTCTTCTAATTGTTCGCCTTGTCTAGCTTCGATAATTGCATCTGCCATTTTAGCAGTCAATAATTTAACTGCACGAATTGCATCATCATTCCCTGGAATGACATAATCAATTTCATCTGGATCACAATTGGTATCAACAATTGCAACAATAGGAATACCAAGTTTTTTAGCTTCAGCAACAGCAATACGTTCTTTACGAGGATCAATGATAAACAAAGCTCCTGGTAACTTAGTCATATTTTTAATGCCGCCAAGGAATTTTTGTAGTCTTTCCATTTCATGACGAAGTGTAAGAACTTCTTTCTTGGACAATACTTCAAATACACCTTCAACTTCCATTTTTTCTAATTCTTTTAAACGTTTAATACGTTTTTGAATTGTTTGAAAGTTAGTTAACATGCCACCAAGCCATCTTTCGTTGACATAGTACATGTTAGAACGAATTGCCTCATCTTTAACGGCATCTTGTGCTTGTTTTTTTGTTCCAACAAATAGAACTGTTTGATCTTTACCAATTTCGCGTACGAAATTATAAGCATCGTCTACTTTTTTGACTGTTTTTTGTAAGTCAATTATGTAGATACCATTACGCTCCGTAAAAATATAAGGAGCCATCTTAGGGTTCCATCTTCTTGTTTGATGTCCGAAATGAACACCTGCTTCTAAAAGCTGTTTCATAGAAATTACTGACATACCTACACCTCCTGTTAATTTACCGCCGCCATCTGCATCTTTTGTTTCCACCAATATAAACTGGCACAGTAACAAAATTAGATTGCGTGTGGATTTGTAACCTCAATAATTATAGCATACTATAATCTACATAACAACATAATTAACCATAATTTTTATTTTTATTTTTTATTTAACTGCAATAGCAGCATAATTTCACCTTTACTGATACCCGTTGCTTTAGCAATCTCAGTGATATCATATCCCAAATCCGTCATTTCTATAATTAAACTTCGTTTATCTTTACGCGGCATACTTCGATAATGCTCAATATTCAAATCAGTAAAAGCTTTTTTAGTAACTTCCACTTGTTTGACTGTACCCACATTTGTTGTAGTATCTAAATATTTCTTTTCAGTATGTTCTTTATCCAAAATTTTATTCGCCATTTGAATTTTATGATCTAACAACGTTACTTTTTGGTTAGCTTCCTCTAGTAAATATTCTAATTGAACAATTTTTTCTTCTAAACGTTTGATAACAAGATCACCTGTTTGTTCTAATTGTTCCTGAAATCGACTCGTCGGTGATGTAACTGAACCAGAAAACATTTTCATAAATAAATCTCGCTTATAAAAAATTAATAGTACGATAAAAATTAAACCTACAATTAGGCTACCATAAAACATCATAACACCTCATCACGCCAATCTACCAAACCACAGTTATGTTTTTATATCAATCAAATTACCACGGACAGGATCTTCATTTGAGGCGTGATTCTCCATATCAGCATCAGTTGCTTTAGGATTATGTTGATTTTGTTCATTTTTGGAATGATTTTGTTCTTTTGGATGGTTATCCCGCCCTACTTTGCTACTGTCACTTTTGCCGGTACTTTGTACTTGTTGTTGGCGATTGCTTGAGATATGTTGCCATTTATCAGCAAACTGTTGTTGTTGCAACGTATCTTGATGATCGACAATATGCTGTGTTTTACCAACTTCTGTAACCCTAGGAATTAGGACTTGTAAATCGACTGGTCTAATCGTCAAAATTAACACCATCCCACTATATAATATAAATCCATAGATATACGGTTCCAGGTCAACAGATTTGTTTATTTAAAAATTCCTATTTTTATTTCCCCATCCTCACCATATAAAGATATAAATTTCAGAATCTCACTAATGGGTTTAACTAACGTACCAATAACAACTTTCACCCCAGGATAAATACTGTCTGATACTTTTATATGTCCATCACGCATTCCATCAAATTCTACTTCAATGGCAGCCATACGGTTACGCATGGTTTCACTTTGACCAACGAGATGAAATTGCGCCTTCGTCAACTTTAAAAGCATTTCTCTTTTATCTGGCGCCATTGTACTTTGATCCATTGAACGCAAGATACTTAAAGCTTTTTGTGTTTTTTCAAGAGATATATTTACTTTTTTTATTTCTCCGCGAATTTGTTGATATTCTTCGCGTAGCATTGGATTGACACCCACTTCTAACGCAGTAATTGTTGCCATTTGAGTGCCAACGACTTTTGCACGAATGACTTCACCAGCCATAACAGTTCCACCAACAATTAATCCTCGTCTTCCTTCTACTAAGACTTTTTTACCAGCACTAATTCGAGAGTGTAACACCACATCACTTACTATAATATCAGTACCAGCATACACTGTAGCATTTTCGATAAATTTAGCGACGACATTTTCTTTTGCTTTTATGTGACCACGATGCATACCTTGTATACCCATTTTTATAATGACATTTCTACCTTCGACTGTGCCGCCACTTACAGTCCCAAAAATTTCTACGTTCCCATCAGCCTTAACTACAAAACCTGGTTGTACTGACCCCCGCACAATTACATCACCGATAAATTCGATATTACCAGTCGATACATCCACATCTTCTTTAATCTCAATCACTGGTACTACATTTATTTTATTATTTGCAATTAATAATTGTCCTGAAATCATAGCTAAAAGCAGTTTTCCATCAACAACTTGCACATTTTTTCCTGCAGGAACCATGATATCTTTTCCAGGTTTTGCATTAACTTCATTACCCAATACATCCATCCCAGGCATACCTAAAGTTGCTGGAATCTTTTCAGCCAACAAATCGCCTTCCTGTACCATGGTAAATAAATTAAGATTTTTAAAATCTACACTACCATCAGCTAATTCCTCAGGACGACCTTTATTTTCAATATTAACGTGATGTTTTATATATGCATGACTACCATCAATCGGTTTTTTAGCTTTAGCGAAGACTACACTAAAACCAGGATAATCATGAGCTTTTTTTACAAGTTCCAAATCAATACCAAAAATAACACCTATTTTATTAATTTTTTCAACTAATTCATCCATGCTTAGAGAACGACTATCTGGCGGGAAAGTCACTTCCAATGAAGCTTCCATGCGATCACGTGCAACAAGCACACGAACATCGGGTTCAGTCTTTATTATTGGCTTCGGTATCTCAGCCACTTTAACAGATTGTCCATCGGCTTTTTCAATTGCCTGCAGTATGATCTCACGATTATATGTAGTGATTTCCCATTTTTTTAACTGTGCAACGATTGTTGCCTCACTTACTAAAGATTTTTCGACATCAGAGGAATATATTGTTAGAAATATACCAGTGTCATTAAGAACAATTGAATACTCCTCAGTAACAATATCATTTTGCTCATTTTTTTTAAAAACCAATTGATTGTCAACCACCAACACCCCTCCCCCTCTTCAAAAAATTCAAATAAAACTTGACTTAATCCGTGATAGCGCCCCTCGTAATCTAAAAATTGATTTAGTATGAAGTTGAGAGATGCGTGCTTCAGATAATTTTAAAATTAAACTGATTTCTTTAAGTGTCAATCCCTCATAATAATATAAAGAAACAACAAGTTTTTCTTTTTCAGGTAATTTATCAATGGCTTTAGCTAAAGCTTGCTTTACCTCTTCAACCTCAATATGATCTGATGGATTTACTAAATGATTAGATGATGTTTCGATTTTAGTGAAATCTTCCAAAGGTATAATTGTACTCGCATTAAGCTGATTTATCAATGTATATAACTCACTAGTACTAATCCCTAATTCTGCTGCAACTTCTTCATCTGTCGCTGAACGACCTAGCTGATTTTCTAATTGGGCAATGGCTTGCTCATATTGTTTGGCTTTTTGTCTAACACTTGTCGGTACCCAATCTTGAGACCTTATCGCATCAAGCATTGCTCCTCTAATACGAACTACTGCATAGGTTTCAAACTTGATGCCTCGTCCATGGTCATATTTTTCAATGGCATCAAGTAAACCAAAAAAACCATTGCTAATTAAATCATCTTTATCTACATGTTGGGGTAAACTCATTGCCAAACGACTGGCAACCAACTTCACCAATGATAAATAATGTTCAATTATTTTTTCACGTATTTGAGTTTTTTTACTTTGTTGATATGTTAACCATAAATTCGTAATTTCATCGATTTGCGACTGGTTATTTTCTGTCATATTTCAGTACCCCCAACCTCCGCATACACCATTATTTGGGGCGCGATATCTGTTCAAAATTTTCAGATGTAAACGGACTAAATGCATTTTCGGACGGCAGATCCTCAATTTGTTCTTGTTGGCTAACAACATCAATATGTTGTTCTTGGGGGGTGTATTTCAATAATAGTTCTTTAAAAAACTTTTCACCTACAAAACCTAAGAAATAACCTGCAATACCAAAAACAATCAGTGAAATGAGTACACGATAAATAATAGTCGTAAGCCTAGCACCATATAAAATACCATTTGTTAGTGTCAGGGTACCAACGACTAGCGCTAAGCACAAAGCAATACGTAGCTTAAGCACTCTATCCCCCCCTGATTATAATTCTTTTTCGCCTTGAGCAATCGTTCTTACGCGATAAATTCCTGTATCTAATCGAAGCTCCACAGTTCGGCCATAATTTCCACCTGTATCATCAGCAATGACTCTAATATCCATTTTTTTTAATAATATTCTTACTGCTTCTGCATTACGTTCACCAACGCGCATCACATCTGTGGCATTTGCAAAAGTAAACATCTGAGCGCCACCAGCAATTTTCGCAATAATCCGGCCTTTGCTAGCGCCCATTTTAATCATATCATCTAACATGAGAGGGAGAGCCGTATTGGCAAATTTAGCAGGATTTTCTGCTGAACGAGCTTGTGTACTATCGGGTAGCATAATATGAGCAAGTCCACCAATTTTATTAAATGAATCATATAGTGCAATACCAACACAAGAACCGAGCCCATAGCTAATGAGACTATTGGGATTACGACCAGTTTTATAGTCAGCCATTCCTACTTTAATTAGTTCTGACATTATTCCTTCACCCCTATTGCCGCTAAAATAGTATTTAAGGAACCAGGATCAGGAATCAAGAAAAAATGTCCTTTTACACCGTCATTTTCTGTTGTGAATTCAGTCTCAATTACAAGGGCATGGTCACCCATTTCACCTAATTGAATTAAAATAACGCTTAAAAGGGCTCCAGCCATATCCATTGCCAAGGCAGGAATTGATGGTAACAAAGTCAATTTTGTAAAGTGAGATAGGGCATTTAAGTATGCTCCTGCTAGGATATTACCGATTTCCATTAAGGCTGATTCATCCATCGAACTAAGGGAAGTGGTATGCCCCTGCTCCCGTCCCATGAGCATATCAACTAAAGAAAAGGCACTGTCTCGTGGTAATAAAAACAAAATACTGCTTGGCGCAGGACCATATACGCGTAAAAATACACCCGCAACCATTGCGTCAGGACCACCCACTACATCTGGCACATCGCCAAGTGGCATAATTGCAATTTGTGGTACTGTCATGTCAATTTTACGATTGATCAGTTGTGATAAGGCCGTAGCTGAGTTACCAGCACCCACATTACCAATTTCTTTTAAAGCATCCAACTGTATTAAGGATAAATTTAAAATTTCCTCGGACAATATATCCACCTCTTTTTATAAACTCATGTTAGGTCAGCTATGCGGGAGTTGCTTCTTGACCGATTCCAGTTATTTCTTCTAAGTTCAATAAAATAAGTAATCTATTTTCTAATTTTCCAACTCCGCTTAGATAATTAGCGGAGACACTACCAGCAACAACATCAGGAGAATCAATATTTTCTTGATTGATTGTCATGACTTCTGATACAGCATCAACAATCATACCCACTGATATTTCTTTCACTTTTACAATAATAATTCGTGTATTTTCTGTCAACTCCTGCTGAGGTAAATTAAGACGTCTTTTTAAATCAATCACTGGCAATACACTGCCGCGTAAATTAATGACACCTTTAATATATTCAGGAGTATGAGGTACTCGAGTAATTTCAGTAATACGCTTAATTTCCTGGACTTGTAAAATACTTACACCATATTCTTCTTTTCCTAATTTAAAAATGACTAATTGTATTTCACGATTTGCATATTCTTGCTCTAACATCTATCATTACCTCCTTATTGAATCAATGAAGCAATATCTAAAATAAGTGCCACTTGACCATTACCCAAAATAGTTGCACCAGCAATCACTTTGATGCCTGCTAAAAGTTTCCCTAAGGATTTAATAACAATTTCTTGCTGACCGATCAAATTATCAACAATAAATCCAGCTTTTAATTCACCAATATGTACAATAACAACAAATAATTCTTCTTGATCTTGTTGTTCAGCTTCAGGAGTATTTAACATTTTTGCCAAACGAACAATTGGAATAATTTGGCCCCTTAGTAAAATCACTTCTTTGTTTTGCACGGTTTTGATATCTGTGGACTTAATATTAATTGTACTATCAATTGATCCTAAAGGAATAGCATAAATTTCCTCGGAAATATTAACCAGCAATGCCTGAATAATAGCTAACGTTAAAGGTAAACGAATCTTAAATTTACTACCTTCATTAATTTTGGTTTCAACATCAACCATCCCACCAAGAGATTCAATTTTATTTTTTACAGCGTCCATACCAACGCCTCGCCCTGATACATCTGTGACAACTTCAGCCGTTGAAAAGCCTGGCATAAATACTAATTTAACAGCTTCGTTAGCATCCATTTTATCAGCTTCAGCCTGAGTAATGAGCCCTTTTTTCACAGCAATTCCTTTAATAATATCTGGATTAATACCTTTTCCGTCATCCTCAACCATAATAATAACATTATTACCTTCATGACGAGCAATCAAGCGGACTTCACCAATAGGATTTTTCCCTTTAGCTTGTCTTTCTTCAGGTTTTTCAATACCATGATCAATGGAATTGCGTAACAAATGAACTAATGGATCACCAATTTCATCAATTACAGTACGATCCAATTCTGTTTCTTCGCCTTGAATAATTAGGTTAATTTCTTTACCCAGTCCATGGGACAGATCACGTACCATTCGTGGAAAGCGATTAAATACCTGTCCTACAGGAACCATTCGTACCTTCATCACTACACTTTGTAAATCAGTCGTCACACGATCCATTTGTTCAATCGTTTCAACTAGATCTGTTAATTTATGAGTAAGACCAATTTGCTCCAACCTGGTTTTATTGATGACAAGTTCTCCAACAAGATTTAATAAAGCATCTAATTTATCAATATCGACCCGCACAGACTGACCACTTTTATTTTTTTTATCACCACTGATCGCCATCGGAGTAGGCGCAACGACAGGCGTAGGTGCAGAGATAGGCGTAGATGCAGAGACAGCATTATTGGTTGACACAATTTTCTCATTTGCAGACACAGTAACTTGCTGCTCTTCATTTATAGTAGGAACTTCAGAAATTACATATGGGACAACAACAGCTTTGTCAATCTCTGAAATTGATAGAACTGTTTGTTCTATCTTTTCCACATCACTGCCTGTAATAAGGATCGCCTGAAAACTAAGATCAAATTTTTCTTTTTCTAAATCCTCAACGACTGGAATGGTTTTTATCACTTCACCAATTTCATCAAGGGCATTCATCACCATATAAGATCGAGCTGATTTTAAAAGGCAGCCTTCACGTAAATAGATATGTATTTCATAGGTTCTCAAACCTTGAGTTTGGGCTTTAGTAACAACAGATAATTCAGTCTCACTCAACTCTATCGTTGAAGGCTGTACCGCTGCATTCTTAGGCTTTGTTTCAATCACAGAACTCTGCACAGGTTCGCCTTTCGCAAGTGCTTTAAGTTTAGCAATTAAAGGTTTACTATCAATTGAGCTTTCGCTGTTTGTAGCAACACTTTCCA
The DNA here is from genome assembly GCF_042610375.1 of Pelosinus sp. sgz500959. NCBI lineage: Bacteria > Bacillati > Bacillota > Negativicutes > Selenomonadales > Sporomusaceae > Pelosinus > Pelosinus sp. sgz500959. Next base: position 13,368 of record NZ_JBGJZL010000002.1, on the reverse strand, counting down.
CCAATTGTTCTAATGTATCAACACATTTAAAGATGGTGTTAATAATCTCAGGATTTGCTTGCAATTGACTTTTACGCAACATATCAAGAATATTTTCCATCTCATGAGTTAGTTCTGCAATTGTTGTAAACCCCATTGTTGCTGACATGCCTTTAATGGTATGAGCACTACGAAATATTTCACCAAGTACTGATAAGTTATCAGGAGCATTCTCTAAGTCCAATACACAACTATTCAAATTTTGTAAATGTTCTCGAGATTCCTCTAGAAACATTCCCATGTATTGATTTGTATCCATAATCGTCGCCTCCACATTTATTTAATAACGGCTTTGACAATTTCTGCAGCAATTGCTGGAAGGGGAACTACCTTATCCACTACACCTAATTCAATGGCTGACTTCGGCATCCCAAAAACTACTGCTGTTGATTGATCTTCAGCAATCGTATAACCTTGTTGCTCTTTAATCGCTTTTATGCCTTTGGCCCCATCGTGACCCATACCGGTAAGAATGACACCTACAATTCGGTGTCCATAAACCTTAGCAACCGATTGAAACATGGGATCTACTGCGGGCCGATGTCCTCCAATAGGAGGATCTTGATTTAATTTTATTACTTTCTTATTGCCTTCGCGCCCTATTTCCATGTGATAATCACCAGGAGCAATTAAGACTAAACCAGGGCGTATTACATCATTATGTTCAGCTTCCTTTACAGTTAATGCTGATAATGAGTTCAAACGATCCGATAAAGATTTAGTGAATCCTGGCGGCATATGCTGTACAATTACTACGCCACAAGGCAAATCACCTGGTAATTTTGTGATAATTTCTTGCAAGGCTCGCGGTCCACCCGTGGATGTTCCAATCGCTAAGATCCTTTCATCACCAGGCGATATAGGGGTATATGCAATCGGTTTAATCGCCGGTAACACTTTAGCTGTTTTTTCAACAAGCCTAAAAATTTTTGCATGAACTGCAGCTCGGCTTTTAGTTAATATTTCATTACTAATACCAGCAATACTCGACATGATTCCAGCTGTTTTAGCAACAAAGTCCACAGCACCTAGCTCTAAAGCACGTATTGTCGCCTCTGCACCGTCACGTGTTAAACTACTAATCATCAATACTGGTGTTGGCGTCTCTTTCATAATAACTTCTAAAGATTTTATGCCATCCATGATTGGCATTTCAACATCCATTGTAATTAAATCAGGTTTTAATTGTTTAACTTTATTCACAGCATCCATACCATTACGTGCTGTGTCAATGACGACAAAATCGGGTTCAGCGGAAAATAAGTCAGATAATAGCTTTCGCATAAAAGCAGAATCATCAACAATTAATATTTTTATCATGCTATCACCCTACCTCCCCTAAGTCATAATCCTTTTTGGCGCTGTTCCAATTGTTTCTTAAAAATGAATTTACTTATTTTATCACGAATCGCCTCATGAACACCTACAAATTTAATACTAATCCAATATAGTTTCCGATCTTCTTGAGGCTGATTCATTCGAACAACTTCTCCGTCGACCTGAAAAATTCCAAGATCAGGAAAATCTAGTAATAAGTTAACTTGTTTCCCCACTTTTATCGTCTGGTCACAGATGACACATAAACCACCAGCACTCAAATCTTTTGTCACTGCTTTAATCGATATCACTTCATTTTGCTCATTATCTGCTGGATATTCGATCTCCACAGGTAGCGGAACATTAAAACGAACGAACGATCGTTGCTGAGTTTTAACAATATCAAAAGGCATCGTTACAATCCATATTGGTAAAGGAGTCATTTTTCGATCTACAAAATTACTTTTAAAAGAATAAGCTCCTCTTCCATCAAAAACCTTACCATAAAATATGCTACCTCTTTCATGAAAGACAGGATAACCTTTTTTCATAGGCATCGCAATGATCATATGATTATGTATAATTTCCTCAATGCGACTCGTATACTGTTGATCTTTTATATTTTTCGATAACCTAATTTCCAATCGCTGATTAACTCTAAAAAAATTTTCCACTGTAATAAACGATTCCCCTCCTTTACTATCCATAACTCATTGCATTAATCCTACTAATTTATCGAAAAAACCTCTGATTCCATTACTTCTTTTACTATTTTTACCATACAATAAGCGAGTAGCAATCTTTTCGATACAATGTGCTGATATCGTAGTAGGAAATGCTAATAATAAAGGCATTTGCTTCTTTACAGCTCGAATTAAATTACTATCTTCAGACACCGTGCCGAGACTCGTCAGTGATAGATTTAAAAAATCCAAAGCAACCTTAACTAGTTTATCAGTTGCGATCTTACCTTCATCTACTTCAACAACACGATTAACAACCAACCTTAATATTCCTGTTCCACGATGATGTACAAAAGTCTTCATCATTGCATAGGCATCTGTAATTGCAGTAGGTTCTGGAGTCGTAACAATGATCACTTCATCAGCTGCAATTACAAAATTCATTACATTTTGATTGATACCAGCTCCAGTATCAATCAAAATAATTTCAGCCCAATTATCTAATAGAGTCAGTTGATTAACAATATGTGCCAATTGTAAATTGGTTAAGTTAGTCAATTTGTGTATCCCTGACCCACCTGCGATAAATTTTATTCCTAAAGGACCTTCAATGATAATATCATTTAAGGAAAATCCACCTTCCAATAAATGGAGTATATTGTATGGAGCAGAACAACCTAATACCACATCAACATTACCCATACCCAAATCAGCATCAATAATTAATACTTTTTTCTCCAATTTAGCTAATGCTATCGCTAAATTGACAGTAAAATTAGTTTTGCCAACCCCACCTTTACCACTTGTAACTGCAATAACACGTGCCTTACTATGATTAGCTTTAATCACTGCACTTTGTGGCTTGCTAGGGATAACTTTCACCATTTTCCGTAACTTTTCGGCTTGATCCCACATCATTCGTCTTTAAAAATCAGTTGTTCTAATTTTTGAGCATCAACCAATTCAATATCATCAGGAACATTTTGCCCATTGGTCATATAAGATAATGAAATCGGAGTCTGATATAAAAGATTAATCATAGTACCAGCATTCCTAGCTTCATCAAGCTTAGTAAAAATGACTTTATATGGTGAACATCGTGAAAATTTTTCCACAATATCTAACGCATCTTTATATTTTGTTGTCGCACTCAATACTAAATGCTTTTCAATAGTATCATCTATTTTTAAAAGATTTTCTAATTCTTCTAACTGATCATGATTATGGGGACTACGGCCTGCTGTATCAATTAAGATCAGCTGTTTATCTTGATTACAGTCTAAAATTCTTTTAAGTTCATCAGCAGTATATACAACATGGATCGGTATTCCCATAATATCTGAATATGTTTTTAATTGTTCAACTGCAGAAACGCGATAAGTATCGGCTGTGATTAGCGCAACACTATATTTGTCTTGAATTGCAAATTTTGCGGCGAGCTTTGCAATAGTTGTTGTCTTCCCAACGCCTGTTGGTCCAATAAATGCAACAATTTTTCTCCCCGTTTCAGAAACTTCAATTCCTTCAATCCCCTGTAATTTTTCTTTAATCTGTTCTAAAATCATTTTTTTAAATTCTAAACTAACAAAAGCATCATTTTCACTGTCAACGGGCATACTCTTTATGATTTCTTCTGCAATATGGAGCTCAATATCATTATTAATTAAAAAATCAAGAACTGCTGACTTTTTAACTTCAGGTGATTCTTTACGTAAAACTTGCTCTAATAGAGTACGCATATTCATCAGTTCACGTTGCACTGCAACTAAATTTTTGTCATCTTTATCTGGTGGCTGTGAAATTTTCTTTTCAATGATAGGAAGAACGGGAACATTTGGTGTGACTACATCTATTTTAGGTTGTACTATAGGCTGTACTGTTGGTTGTACTGTTGCTGGTTCTACTTGTTTTTCACTCACATTAGCAACAGGTGTATCAATAGCAGCCATCACCTCTACCTTTTCTTTCGCGAAAAATCCAAAAATGCCACCTTTGCGAAAAGTACGTGTATGCAAAATAATTGCATCACGCCCCAGAGCATTCTTCACCTGCGCCATTGCATCTTGTATCGAATCTGCAGTAAAAAATCTAACCTTCACTTATATTCTCACCATCCCTAATGCTTGCACTTCGACTTTAGGTTCTAATTCAGCGTATGATAAAACAATTAAATTAGGGGCACTGCGTTCAATTAACTTATGGAAATAAGTTCTAACTGCAGGATTGGTCAACACAATAGGTTGATAACCTAAATTAGTAATTTTAGGTAATTCTCTTGATATGCTTGCCATAATAGCCTGTAATACATTAGGATCAAGTGCCACATAGGAGCCACTTTCAGTACGTTGGACTGCACCTGTAATCTTATTTTCTAATTGTAAATCAACAGTTAAACATGTCAGAGTATTATTTTGAGCATATTGTTTTGATATCTGGCGAGCCAAAGCATGACGAACATATTCAGTTAGAATCTCAGTATCTTTAGTCAGTTGTGCATAATCAGCCAAAGTTTCTAAAATTGTCACCATATCACGAATTGAAATACGTTCACGTAACAGCTTGGCAAGTACTTTTTGAATATCACCAATTGACAATAAATTAGGCGTGACATCATCGACTACTGCAGGATTATTTTGTTTGACAGCATCAACCAACGTCTGCACTTCTTGTCGACCAAGTACCTCAGCAGCATGGGATTTAATCACTTCTGTAAGATGAGTAGCAAGTACCGATACAGGATCTACGACGGTATACCCTGCAAGCTCTGCGTCCTCACGTTTTGTTTCTTGAATCCACAATGCTGGTAAACCAAAGGCTGGTTCGACAGTTTCAATTCCAACGATTTCCTCAAATACAGTACCAGGATTCATTGCTAAATAGTGATCTAATAATAATTCGCCTTTAGCGATCTCTATCCCTTTTAATTTTATAACATATATGTTAGGTTTTAATTGAATATTATCACGAATACGAATGGTCGGAACAATAAGCCCAAGTTCAATGGCACATTGTCGTCTAATCATAACAACACGATCAAGTAAATCTCCGCCTTGGGAAACATCAACCATTGGAATCAGACTATAACCGATCTCAAGTTCCATTGTATCAATTTGTAACAACGATACAATATTCTCAGGTTTACGCACTTCTTCTTTTTCTTGCTCCTCTTGATTTGTGATCTGAGACTCTGCTACATGTTTCTCTGTGCTTTGCAGAATATAACCAATTAGGAAACTAATGCTACCAAGACTTAGAAAAGGGAGAAGTGGTAACCCTGGAACAAATCCCATTAAAATTAATACACCTGCAACAATATAGAATACCCGATGATTGTTAAAAAGCTGGTCGACCATATCATGGCCCAAATTTGATTCGGAGGCAGCTCTTGTCACTACAATACCTGTTGCTGTGGAGATCAACAAGGCTGGAATTTGATTAACCAATCCTTCACCGACAGTCAGCAGTGTATAACTTTGTAACGCTTGTAAAGGACTTAAATCACGCTGCACCATACCAATAATAAAACCACCAACGATATTAATGACAATAATAATAACCGCTGCAATCGCATCACCTTTTACAAACTTACTTGCACCATCCATCGCTCCATAAAAATCTGCTTCTCTTTGAATATTTTTACGCCGTTGATGGGCTTGTGCATCTGTAATGGCACCGGAATTTAGGTCAGCATCAATACTCATTTGCTTGCCTGGCATCGCATCAAGAGTAAACCTGGCTGCAACCTCGGCGACACGCTCAGAACCTTTGGTAATAACCAAAAATTGTATAATAATTAAAATAACGAAGATAATAAAACCAACAACTGCATTACCACCCACCACAAAGTTACCAAAAGCCATAATGACTTCACCCGCATAACCATCAAGCAAAATAAGTCGAGTTGAAGAGACATTGAGTGCTAATCGGAACAAAGTCGTAATTAATAGTAAAGAAGGAAATACTGAAAAATCCAAAGGTTCTATATTATAAACAGCAACCATGATAATAACAAGAGCGAAAGTAATATTCAATGATAACAATAAATCGAGTAAAAAAGACGGTAACGGAATAATCATCATAATGATTATTGTAATAATCCCAAGAGCTACTACAATATCACTATATTTAGCTAATTTGGATAAAACGGCAAATGGCGATGTTTGTGTAGCCAACTTTTTCGCTCCTTCTAATTTACAGCAAACGTTTTTTTAATTTATAAACATAAGCTAATACTTCGGCAACAGCCTGATATAACTCGTGTGGCACAGGTTGAGAAATTTCAACTCCAGCGTATAACGCTCTTGCCAACATTTTATTTTCAACAACAGGCACTTTGTGTTCTTTAGCAAGATCTTTGATTTTTTGCGCGATCAAATTTTGACCTTTCGCAACTACAACAGGGGCTAACATATTTTGATCATATTTTAAGGCAACAGCAAAATGTGTTGGATTAGTCACAACTACATCGGCTTTTGGTACATCTTGCATCATACGTTGCATAGCCATCGCACGCTGTCGTTCTTTAATTTTCCCTTTAAGTTGTGGATCCCCTTCAGCTTGCTTATATTCTTGTTTAATATCCTCTTTACTCATTTTCATACTTTCTTGATTTTCCCACCATTGATACATATAATCGAACACAGCCAAAATAAATAATACTGTACTAATATTAAATACTAAATCTAAAATAAGAGATGCAGTTAAGTGTAAAGAATCAATTAATTCAGAACTGATCAAAGTTGGGACTTGTTTAGTCTGCTTCATCATAAAACGATAAACAAAACCACCAACAATAGCGATTTTTAATAAAGATTTACTTAATTCAACTAAAGAACGTTTCGAAAATAATCTTCCAAAACCTGATAAAGGATTTATTTTATCAAAATTAGGCATTAAGGGTTCTAAAGAAAAAGCAAAACCGACTTGCATGAAATTTATAAATAAAGCAACGACTACAATCACACACATCACTGGTAGTGCCGTTTTCAAAAAAACGATGCTAAAACCAATAAATACATGTTGTACAGAAGTAATTGTAAAATCATCCAATACGAGATTCGAGAATATGAATTTCATATATCCAGCCAATTGATCATAAAGGTAAGAACCAATGACCTTGAGAGTTAAAAAAGCTGCAACAATAACAAATACGGAATTAATTTCCATACTTTTAGCAACTTGTCCCTTTTGCCGCGCTTCTTCTTTACGCTTCGGAGTTGCTTCTTCAGTTTTTTCACCAGCAAATAATTGCAAATCAAAAGACTCAATGATGTGGACTGTATGCAAAGACTTAGACTCAACTTGAATAGAAAAAGGATAAGAGGTGAAAAACATTTTTATACATCCCATCAAACGCCAGCTCCAAAAAAAAGATATAAAACGGTAATCCTATAGATAGGACAAAAATGCCGATAATAATTTTACCCGGCACACCAACAACAAAAATATTCATTTGCGGCATTGTCCGCGCTAAAATGCCCAGTGCCATATCCGTAAGTAGCAAGGATACAATAACAGGGAGACTTATTTTTAACGCTAGAATAAACATATTGCCAATCATATTAATCATAAATTCAGCGATCGCCACATTTACAACTAGACCTGTAACAGGTATTAATTTAAAGCTGGCAAACAAGGCTGATAATAATACATGATGACCATTCATTGCTAAAAAAAGAATAAGAGCTAATATATACTTAAAATTACCGATTAATGGTGCTTGTTGCCCAGATAAAGGATCAAGCATATTAATAATACCGAAACCAATTTGCATATCGAGCAATTGCCCTGCCATTTGTATCGCCGAAAATATCAAAGAACTGACAAACCCTAAAATTAATCCAATGATCAATTCTCCCATTACCATAAAAAAATAAGGCAAAAATTGCTCTGGTATCGGAGTATGACTATTGAAAATTAAAGGGAATATGATATAGGTAATAATAAGAGCCAAACATGCTTTGACACGTCCTGTAATATTACGACTACCAAATATTGGCGCAATCATAAAAATACCGCTAATCCGTACAAAGATTAGTAAAAAAAAACCTAACTGACCTTGAATCAAGGTAAAAAAATCCACAAATAATTACTCCTCAAATTAGCGTATCATGTTAGGCATACTACTTAAAATCTCACGAGTATAATCAACCATTAAACTGAGCATCCAAGGACCAAACACAACAATCGCAATAAAAATTGCAATAATTTTAGGAATAAAGACCAATGTCTGCTCTTGTATTTGTGTGGTTGCTTGGAAGATACTCACCATAACACCAACTAATAAGCCTAACCCCAACATTGGTGCTGATATAAGCATCACCATATATAGGGCATCACGACCAATTTGTATTGCCATATCACCTGACATAAGATCCTCCTTTAATGAAAACTGGCAATCAGAGAACTAATAATTAAATGCCAGCCATCCACTAATATGAATAATAGCAATTTAAAAGGTAATGAAATCATAGCTGGCGGCACCATCATCATCCCCATGGACATCAAAGTACTTGCTACCACCATATCAACCACAATAAACGGAATGTAAATCAAAAAACCAATTTGAAATGCTGTTTTAAGTTCACTAATAATAAACGAGGGTATTAAAGTCATGGTCGGTACATCATCTGGAGAGTTTGGACGTGGTCCTTCTGATAAATTTACAAATAAAGCCAGATCATTTTCTCTCGTTTGCTTAAACATAAAAGTTCGCATTGGTTTTAAAGCCGCTGTCATTGCCGTTTCTTGATTGATTGTCCCCGCTAAATAAGGCTGTAATCCATCTTTATTGACTTGTTCTAAGTATGGGGACATCGTAAAAAAAGTAATAAACAAAGCCAAACCAACCAATACTTGATTCGGTGGCATTTGCTGAGTCGCAAGAGCACTACGCAAAAAGGATAAGACAACAATAATACGTGTAAAAGATGTCATCATAATCAAAATTGACGGTGCTAATGTGAGCACTGTTAATGTAAATAAAATTTGCAAACTCATTGCAACATCTTTAGGATTTGCGGCAGCTTCTACACCAATATTAATATTGGGAATTGGAACCAATGGAGCCGCTTCTGCAAATATTGGTATTAGTAGTAGAAAACATAACAGAATCATCATTCTGACTATATGTTGATAATTAGACACTTGCATTACCTCTTCTCGCCTTCATGTTTTTCCTCATTCGACTGATGAGTATTAAAAACATTAGGGAATTTAGGAGATAGTCGTTGTAAGGAAGCAAGTTGCCGTTGAAATACTTTATCAAATGGAATTTCAGGTGATAACACTTTTTCTGCCTGCATTTTTTCTATTTCCACAGGATCGGTTATTTCTTGTAAGACATTAATACTATGATCTGTAACTCCAACGATCAAGAACTTACCTGCAATTTCAACAACATAAATAGCACGATTAGCCCCCATTGGCAATGTAGCAATAATCTTCTGATTGCCCATTGCCAATTTGCTTCCCATCTTTTCTCCTAAAAAGCGAGAAGCAAAATATGCAAGACCAATAACAATCGCAAAAGTTACTAATAAAGAAAATACATAAGCAAGAGTTGATAATCCAGATGAATATGCTCCTGGTTTTGATTCTTGATATTGTAAATATTCACCCGTAGGTTCTGCTGCATATACAATTCCTTCAAAAGCTATTCCAAAGAAAAAAAACATCAGCAATAACATATACAAACCTAGATAATACTTCTTACTCATTATTAACCTACTGCTTTGCGAACAGCTTCCAATACCCGATCAGGCTGAAATGGTTTAACAATAAAATCACGCGCACCAGCTTGTATGGCTTCAACAACCATAGCTTGTTGCCCCATAGCACTACACATAATTACTTTTGCACTTGGATCTAACTTTTTAATTTCTTTAACAGCACTGATACCATCCATTTCTGGCATAGTAATATCCATTGTTGTTAAATCAGGCTTTAATTCCTGCCATTTTTCAACTGCTTTAAGACCATTTTCAGCTTCACCAACAACCTCGTACCCATTTTTGCTCAAAATATCTTTTACCATCATGCGCATAAACGCTGCATCATCAACAACTAATACTCTAATAGCCATTACTATATCTCTCCTTAATTATTAAATATTTTTATTAAAATGGATAAAGTCTACTGCAAACTATAAGAACGCTCCAAAGGACTCACAATATCAGTAATTCTTACACCAAAATTATCATCAATGACTACAACCTCACCCTTAGCAATCAATTTACCATTAACCAAAATATCAACAGGTTCTCCAGCCAATTTATCAAGCTCAATCACCGAACCTGGTGATAGTTCTAAGATATCGCGAATTAATTTACGAGTTCGTCCTAATTCTACGGTTACTTGTAAAGGAACATCCATCAATAAATTAATATTACCATCGGTACTCGGCAAAGTTGGTTGTACTAATGGAGCAAATTGTACTGGTTGAACATTCACATGTTGTGTGGGTTGTGCCTTAGGAGCTGGTGCTGCAACTTGTTGTTGCACTTGTTGAGGTGCGGCAGCAGCAGGTTTTTGTGGTGTAGGAGCCGCTACGGGTGCTGCAGGTGTTTGTACTGGATTCATAAGATTGTCTACCATTTCTTTTGCGACATTAAGCGGAAGGATTTGCATAATTTCACTGTCGATTAACTCCTCAACTTCCATGCGAAAAGCAATACTGACAACATAGTCATCGGTACCTACAGCATCCGTAATAGTTGAAGCCACTGCAAAATCAATTAAATTAATATTGGGGGGTGAAATGTCAATTTTCTTGCGAAACATGGTTGACATAGAAGTAGCGACTCCACCCATCATCTGATTCATCGCTTCACTCACAGCGCTCAAATAAAGTTCATTTAATTCGGCTGGTGGATTTGTCCCATCGCCTCCCATCATTAGATCAGAAATAATTAAAGCGTCTTGTTCTCGAATTGCAAGCAAATTCGTTCCTAAAATACCGTGAGTATATCCAACTTCAATAACCACATAAGGCAGAGGATATTGCCCTTTAATTTCTTCCATGCTCACAACAGATACGCGAGGCGTAGTAATAGATACTCGTCGACCTAGTAATACTGATAAGGTAGTTGCTGCATTTCCCATAGAAATATTGCCAATTTCACCAAGAGCATCTTTTTCCATATCTGATAAATCAGGCACTGTAGGAGATGAAATTGGATCGCCCCTTAACAAGGCATCAATTTCTTCTTGGGAAAGGAAACCTTCACTCATTATTATCATCTCCTTCGGAAACCAACTGTGTAATTTGTATCGCAACTTTTCGTCCTGAAATTCCTGGTTTACCTCTAAATTTTTCACTTTGACCTATAATAATATTAAGGTCATTGTCAATTTTACTATCTAATTGTAACACATCATCAACCGCTAAACCTAACAATTCCTGTACGGTAACTGTAGCACGACCCAATTCTACTAGCATAGGTATTAAGGTCTTCTCTACTTTACGTTGAATTGCATTATTATGTTCAGCTGAATCTTGTTTTGATGTTGAAGATGCTACCCAATAAGTCGTAGTTAACTTAGACATAATGGGTTCTACTACCAAATAAGGTATACAAAGATTAATCAATCCTTCAGCCTGTCCAATCTTAATATGCAACGTCACAATGACAACCATATCATTAGGAGGTACAATTTGGGTAAACTGAGGATTTGTTTCTATCACATCTATCTTGGGTTGAATGTTAACAACTTGTTTCCAAGCTTCCTGAAAACACTCTAAAGTCTTATTGATCACCCGGCGGATAATTGCATCCTCAATATCAGTGAGTGCACGAATCTTGGCGGGCGGCAATCCAGGTCCGCCAAACAATCGATCAATAATTGAAAATACAATATTGGGATTTATTTCTAATATTGCATTTCCTTTAAGTGGAGCCATTTGGAAAACACCAATCACACTCGGGCTAGGTAACGAACGAATAAATTCTTCATATGTTAATTGATCGACAGAAGCAACATCAATATGCACAATTGTTCGAAGACTACCAGAAAGATAGGTGTTTACCAGGCGGGCAAAATGTTCATGTAACATGTATAAAGTCCGAATCTGATCTTTAGAAAATTTATCAGGGCGTTTAAAGTCATAAACCTTAATTTTCTTTTGCTTCTGCTCGTCTTTAATTTCTTCAGCGGAAACCATACCAGTGGACAATGCTGATAATAATTCATCAATTTCAGATTGGGATAATATATCAGATCCTGCCAATAGCCCTCCCCCCTTCCGACACCTTTTTAGTTACTATTATAATACAATATCAACACTAAAATCTACTGTAATACAAAGTTGGTAATATACACCTCGTAAACCTTTTCCTCACCAAAAGCTTTATTGACCTCATTTTTAACAAGCTCTTTTAATTGTTCTTGTTTAAGTGGATCAAAATCTTCAATTTTCTGTGATCGTAATACTGTTACGGCAGTATCAAGTATTTTGATTTCATCAGGAGAAGGTAATTTACCTGTAGCAGGTGCTGCCTTTTTATCAGGTTTTAATTCTAAAATCATGCCAATTTTTAAATAGCGCCCACTATTTAAACCACCAATATTGATAATTAAACCATCTTTCATATCACCTAATTTGATGAATACTCCTGGTTCATGTTGAGAAGAACTTTTTTCACCAGATTTATCAGCGACAATTTTGGTCGCAATAAAATATGAGATACCACCAGCTAACAATAAGCCGACTACAATCATCCCAACAATAAGCATCATAGGTAATTTTTTTCCACCTTCAGCCACTATTACACCTCCATTTTAGGCTAATCATTATTTTTATCAGAATTAAAAAGTAAATCACTTTTTGATTCTAGGTAAGAATGACTAAGGTTCTTCTTAAAAAATCGTTAATAACATATACATAGCCATTATCACAAAGAGCATTTATATTTTATCTAAATTTCCCCTGAAGAGCTCGCCGATAATCCATTATTTTGCGTACAACTTGATCCATTGATTCTTCAACAATCAACTTCCGTCCACTGGTCAAAGTAATGACTGTATCAGGAGTTTCCTCAATTGTTTCAATTAATTCGGCATTTAAAATAAACTCATCTTGAGCTTTAAGACGCGCTACTTTAATCATAAAAACACCTCCCTATCTTTTTACAAAACTAAATGAATAGAGGGGGAAATCCCCCCCACCACTAACGTTTGAGGTTTATTAATTCTTCTAACATTGAATCAGTTGTCGTAATAATTTTTGAGTTAGCCTGAAAACCACGTTGTGTAACAATCATATCACTAAATTGTTGTGATAAATCCACATTAGAGATTTCTAATGAACCAGAATTGAAAGTCCCTAGTC